>JAFOBR010000098.1 GCA_017381715.1 Clostridia bacterium | reverse complement strand
TTCCGGAATAGACTGCGTTGCGGTTACCGGTGTGGGAAGCGCTTTTCTTGAAAACGATATTTACGGTTTACCCACAAAGCATATAAGCGAATTTTCCGCTACCGGAAAAGGCGGTCTGTTTTTATCCGAAAAGAAAGAAGCTATTATAGTAAGTATGGGCACGGGCACAGCCATAATGCACGCAAAGGGCAAGACATCTTCCCATATGGGCGGAACCGGAGTAGGCGGCGGAACTCTGGTGGGACTTTCCAAGCAGATGCTGGGAATGACCTGCGCAGAGGAGGTTGCGGAACTGGCGAAGCAAGGCACACTTTCCAATATCGACCTTACAATCGAAGCTATGACAAAAAAAGACATTTCCCCTACCCTTACAGCAAAAACCACCGCATCTAATTTCGGTAACCTTACGGATACCGCAACCAAAGCGGACGTTGCTTTGGGAATTATAAATATGGTTTTTGAAACCACGGGAATGATGGCGGTATTCTGTTCCCGCCAGAAAAACGTAAAGGATATTGTGCTTACCGGCAATTTATCCGTGCTGCCCCAGACGAAGGAAAAGTTTGAATCACTTTCCGCTATGTTTGACGTTAATTTTATTATACCCAGACTTTCTCAGTACGCTACCGTAATCGGTGCGGCTAAATCAATGATAACGGAGGAAAATTTATGAAAAAATTAATTATTATGGTACTTCTCGCAGCTATGCTTTTGGTTTCCTGCGGAGGCGGTTCCGGTAATTCCGAAACGCCCAAGCAAAGCTATACTACAAAACAGCTAGTGGAAAAGATTACTGCGGATTACTCTCTTTCCGGCGGTACATATTTTTCTTCCTTCAGTGAGGTTTACGGCGAATATCTTGATCCCGATATGCTCCTTTCCCTTTACGGCGATATGGGCGAAGTACCCGATATGGAGGCAGTAGAGGAATACTGCGTTTACGTAGATGGAACCGACCCCAATTTGCAAAAAGAGCTTGGCGTTTTTAAAACCAAGGACGGCACGGATACCGAACTGTTTTTATCCTTTATGCGCTCACGCATCGCCGCTATGCTTGAAAACGCAAAGAATTACCCTTCTGTTGACACAGAGCCGCTTAAAAACGCGCAGTTTTTCGTAGAAGGCAATTACGTAGTATACGTTGTTGTTAAGAACGACGCAAAAGATATTTCTGAATTTATAAAGGATAACCTTGATTAATGGAAATTAGTACACGCTGGAACAAAAAAATATTCTCTCTGCTTTTGGAAAAAGCAAAAGGCGACCGTTCTTTACGACAGTTCGCCTTTGATTGCGATATATCTTACGTTCAGATGCGTAAGCTTGTGTATATGGTGCAGGAAAATCCGCCCCGCCCCAAGCTTATAAAAAAGATTGCAAACGCCGCCTGGAACGAGGTGGATCTGGAAGACCTGCTTTATGCGGCAGGTATATTCCCCGCAGACGCCCGCGTACGGGACGAAGACGAATCTTCCCCTGCAGGTATTGCGGAAAAAGTGCGCAGTTTATCACCAAAAAGCAGAAAAAGCGCGGAAGATTACATAAATTATCTTCTTTGCAAGGAATCAGAAAAATAACAAAATCAATATAAGTATTATAAGCGTATCGTTATCCGCATCCGAATCCAGCAAAAGCAAAATGCCAATGGCGATAAGTATAAGATCGTCTATCTCTACGTTTTGCAAAAGCTTTTTCAGTCCCCCTGCAATACCGTCTCCCTTTTTGCTTTGCCCAAACACGGAAACAGATTCGTTTTCCTGCGGCGATGCTTCCGGTTCTCCCCCTTTTTGTTCAGAAGGAGGCGTTGAACGCATATAATCGCGGAGATTACCTTCGGAACGTATACCTTCGCCAAATTCACGGGAATACATTATATTCCCCCTCCTTTCTTCATGCCGGATATGATCTCCGCTACTGTCATTGCAGTTATAAGAGATTCGAGCTTACTTTGTTTTTCCCCTCTTAAAAAGGGTTTTATTGCATGTAAAAGTGCGGTATTACGGTTTTCTCTGCTGTTAAAAGAAGGCAGAGAAGGAATGGACAAAGCAGGCACGGAAGCAGGTGAATTTGCTTTTTCTTCTGTGGGAGGCGGTGTGCTGTTATCTGTCATTCCCAGAGATGACGCTATGGCTGTAACCTTTTTAAGAGATTCCGGATCGGAAAGCAGAGACTTTATTTTTTCGGAAAGCTCATCTGCCATTCATTTCACCTGCCCAGAATAATTCTATATATCTCTTCGCTTTTTTCCTTTCCTGCGGCTTTTATAAATCCTTCCGCCTGGGCGGGAGACATTGTGGCTATGGTCCGCCGCAAGGATTCGGTGTTTGATAAAAGCGCGGCGGCTTTACCTCCGTCCGCCCCTGCCGCCTGAGCTATAACGGATATTAGCTCACGCAGCTGTGTGTCGGACAAATTTTTAAGATTTTTCATACTCTTTTCATCAAGCATTGTTTATACCCCCATTCTGTCGCATTAATTTTATGCAAAAGGATAATAGTTTTATGATTAAATGTAAACCTATACGTAACGGAAAACAAACGGCATTGCTTATGCTGGCTTTTGCGCTTCTTGCCATTGCTACCGGCATTCTTTCCGTATACAGCGTTGAAATCGGTATTCCCGCTGTCGTGGGAAGAATAGGTTTCGGCGTGGTGCTTTCCGTAGCTCTTTATTATATGATAAAATACACCCTTGCGGATTACGAATACGAGCTTACCGCAGACACCCTTTCCATTATTAAAACCGTGGGAAGAAAGCGCACCGTAATGGGCGCTTTGGACCTTTCTATGTCCGTTGCCTTGATAAGCAAGGAAGAGTTTAAGAAAGACAAGAAAAAGTACGGTACTATCGACCGTAATTTCAACTACCGCCAAAACCCGTTCGGAAACGGTATGATATATATTTTCGAGTTTTCCGATCAACTTTATTCGGTGGATTTTGAGCCTAACGAGCCTTTTGTAAACAGCTTGTGCGTCGCTATTGATAACTGCAAACGCAACAGACAATAAAACTTGTTTCCCACGCCAAAAGCGTGGGAATTTTTTATTGCCGTGATAAATTAACCCACCGTATCGTCGTATGCATATTCGTTATATTCCTTTACCAGCTTATTCCAGGTCTGCTCACCCACAATTCCGTCGGGAGTAAGACCGTAATAGGTCTGGAATAGGCGTACTGCGCTTTCCGTACCGTTGCCGAATGCGCCGTCAACACGGATAGTGGTAAAGCCGGGTATTCTTCCTCCGATAGCGTTAAGAGCGTTTTGAATATATATTACGTTTCTGCCTCTTGAACCGTTTTTAATAAGATATCCCGGATATCTTCGGTCTGTGGAAAGGGTGTTTTCCAGATCGTAATAGTATTTCACTACGGCATTCCACGTCTGTTCGTCAATATTTCCCGTAACGGGCAAGCCATAATACCGCTGAAATCCTCTTACCGTATTTTGAGTGGCGGTATCGTATATACCGGTTATTACGGGCTGGGGAACGGAAAGATCGCTTAAGGCATCGGATATTATAAGTAGATAATACTGTATGCGCAGCACGTCGGTGCCTCTGTCCCCAAAGGAAAGATTACGTGGGAAGGAATCGTTTTCTATCCGTTCTCCCTCGCTGTTTAATTCAGCCAGCTTTTTTACTGCGTTATAAACATACAGTACCCGATACCAGGTTTCTCTGTCCACTATTCCCGTTTGGTTAAGTCCGAACACCCGTTGAAAGGCGCGGACGGAGGCTTCCGTGCGGTCTCCGTAAAGTCCGTTTGCTTTTAAGATAAAAGGTATCTGGGGGTAATTTATGGCTATTCTGTCAAGACGGCGCTGAAGTGTGGCAACAGAAGCATTTGTATCCCCCGGCCGCAGGTTACCCGCAAAGGATTCGGGTACGCTTTCCTGTACCTGCGCTTCCGCTATAAACGTATCGTCCCCGTAATAATACTGCAGAATTCCCAAAGGATCGTACCCCCTGCGTGCGAGCGTGACCGTACCCCATTGACTCATTCCTGCGCAGGTTACGGAAGACCCATCGCAGTATTCGGTGAAAAGCGGCTGGACAAACCCATCTCTTGCAAGATAATTTGTAAAAAGTTCATCCACGATATTCGAAATGTTATCGAAAATACTTCTGTCCGGAACAAACGCCTGATCATATGCGGTGGATGAGGTTATATCGAAATTATATCCTTGGGAGCGGTACCATTCGGTATATATGCGGTTTAAAGCAAGAGAGACCTGGGCAATAATATTTGCGCGGAGCGAGGATTCGGGCCAGGTGGGATATATTTCGCTTGATGCTACATTTTTAATATAATCAATAAAAGGAACAGTTACGTTTTCCGCGCTTGAATTGGGTGTACCCAAATGAACGGTAATAGTTTCCGGCACCACGGGGTATCGAACTTCAGGCTGATATGTTGCGGCGGTGACTGCTTGGTTTGCCGTCATTCCCCCCACGTATCTTTCGTGCTCGGGAATTACCGTGCGCTTTTCGCTCATTTCGGGGAATTCCTCGGGAGTAGGCATTTCAATATCTTGAACTGTTATAGATTCGGGAAATATCTGTTCTCCTAACACGGTGACCGGCACGTATCCTTCTGCGGTAACACGGACGCTGAACACCGAATAGGGTCTTAAGGGAGACGAAGGATCGTATCCCGCTTCTTTTGGCGGAGTTTGCAGAGTAAAACGGGCTTCCCCCATAGAATCCGTACGGCCCGTATAGGCGCGGTTATCCCCTATAACCGCTATAGATGCGTTTTGAATCGGGTCCCCTTGGCTGTTGTGTATCTTTAGCAGTAATTCTCCTGTTGATGGCATAAAAAAACCTCCTTTTATAAGCATTTTATTTATGTTTTTTTGATTTTGTGAAGCAATAGTATTGACAAAAAGCGCTACATTTTGATATAATAATATGGTTTTGTTTGAAAATTAGAGAAAAGAAGGTCATATTTTGGTAAGAAAAGATCTGAGAAACATTGCAATTATCGCTCACGTTGACCACGGTAAGACAACTATGGTTGACGAAATGCTCAAATTCGGCGGTCTGTTCCGTGAAAACCAAGAGCTTCAGGAGCGTATGATGGATAACAACGCGCTGGAACGTGAGCGCGGTATTACCATTCTTGCAAAGAATACGTCTACCTATTACAAGGACGTAAAGATAAATATTATAGACACCCCCGGCCACGCTGACTTTGGCGGAGAGGTTGAGCGTATACTTAAAATGGTTGACGGCGTACTTTTGCTTGTTGACGCCGCAGAAGGCCCTATGCCCCAGACAAGATTCGTTTTGCAAAAGGCAATAGAGCTTAACCACAAGATAATCGTGGTTATAAACAAGATAGACAGACCCGACGCACGTGTTTACGAAGTACCCGACGAGGTGCTTGAACTGCTTTTGGATCTTAACGCTTCTTCCGAACAGTTGGATTCTCCTGTTGTATTCTGTTCCGGCAGAACCGGTATTGCTTCTATGTCTCCCGATCATTTGGGAACCGACCTTGCTCCCCTTTTTGATTGCATTCTGGAGCACATCCCCGCTCCCGAGGGCGACGACGAAGGCGAAGCGCAAATGCTGGTTTCCGCTGTTGACTACAACGACTACGTTGGTAAGATCGGTATCGGCAGAATTGAAAGAGGCAGTCTTAAATTAAAGCAGGAAGTTCTTTTGTGCGATTACCACGACGAAAGCCTTAAAAAGAAAAACAGAATTACCGCTATGTATCAGATCGACGGTTTGGCACGTGTTCCTGCGGAAACCGCTACCGTTGGTGATATAGTTTGTATTTCCGGTATAGAGGATATCAATATCGGTAACACCATTTGCTCCAACGTAGGTGCGGATCCCCTGCCCTTTGTTAAGATCGGCGAGCCTACTATGGAAATGACCTTCTCTGTTAACAACTCTCCTTTTGCGGGAAGAGAAGGTAAATACGTAACTACCAGACACATACGTGATTACCTCTTTAAAGAGGCTATGAAGGATATGTCTCTGAAGGTTTGCGAAACCGATTCGGCAGACAGCTATAACGTGCGCGGCAGAGGTGAAATGCACCTTTCTATCCTTATGGAGAATATGCGCAGAGCCGGCTTTGAATTTATGGTATCCACTCCCCGTATTATTTACAAGGAGATCGACGGTGTTCTGTGCGAGCCTATTGACAGATGCGTTATCGACGTTCCTCAAGGCTGTGTAAGCGTTATTATGGAAAAGATGGGCTACCGCAAGGGTGAGCTTGCCGAAATGCGTCCCGTGGGCGACAGAATGCATCTGGAGTTTATGATACCTACCAGAGGACTCTTTGGTTACAAGACCGAATTCCTTACCGATACCCGCGGCGAAGGTATACTCAGCGCCGTATTTGCAGAATATCAGCCCGAAAAAGGCGAAGTTACCAAGCGTTTTACCGGCTCCCTTATCGCATACGAGCAGGGTGTTGCTACCAGCTACGGTATTTTCAACGCTCAGGACAGAGGTCCTATGTTCTGCGATCCCGGTGACGAGGTTTATGCAGGTCAGCTTGTGGGCATCTCCTCCAAGGGTGATGATATAGTTGTTAACGTGTGCAAGAAAAAACACCTTACCTCTATCCGTTCCGCAGGTGCGGACGAAGCACTCCGTCTGGTTCCTCCCAAGAAGTTCTCTTTGGAAGAAGCGATCGAATTTATCAATGACGATGAGCTTATCGAAATCACTCCCAAATCCATACGTCTGAGAAAGAGAATTCTTGATAACTCTCTCCGTATGAAGGAAAAAATGAAGAACAAATAAGTTTAACCCAATAAAAATTATCCGCAGAAAGTTTTATTTCTGCGGATTTTCTTTTTTGAAAAATTAATGTTGACAAGTAAAAATAGATCAAGTTTATTTAGATTGGAGCGTTTAGATATACAAAAGAAACGGACCGCTGTGCGCAGTCCGTTTGTTGTTTATTCCATATCGTCAAGTCTGTCTTCCAGATCGTCTATGCGGGATTCCAGTTCCTCTATTCTGGATTCTAATTCTTGAATATACTCTTCAAATTCGGAGAAATTGTTGGGAACGAAGGGAGTACCCATACTAAAGTTCATATTTGGCACACCTCTTGCATCGGGATGTACGCCGAATTCAACAAGCTTATCTCTGATATCTGCAGGAAGAGCCTGAAGCTGTAAAGGATTAACTTCGAAATTGAAATTATATCCGTCCGCCTTCATTTTATCCAATTCATCAAGGATAAGGCGTTTATCTGCCCGTCCCAGATGTGGTGCAATATCCGACCAGGCGCGGAAGGAATGGTCAAAATGTCTGCAATAGCCGATGAAGATTTTTGCTATATTTTCGTACCCCAAAACTCCCCACCAAGCACCGAAGCAGCCTATACCGTGCTTTACCGCATAGTCAATTCCGTTTGAAACCACGACCTCGGGCATAAGATCGGAAACGACGGGCTTAAGGGCATTCCAGTTGCCGTCTTTGCTTACGATGGATTTGAAGATCATATCAACCACTTCAAAATCCTTGGAAAAGGGTAGCAGAGGAAGCATTGAACCGATGCCGCCGGAAGAATAACGGTTTAAAATCAGCTTTGTTATCTCTTCCTGCGGGAGGTACGGAACCAGATCCAATCTGCCTTTATCCGTATCCGTTGCAAAAACCAGCAGCGCCACTTCGCGCAGAATATCCTCGTCCGCATATTTAAAAAGTATTTTTGCGATACCGCTTCCCTTTGCGATAGCTATTTCGGTAATGGCGGTGGTGAGTGCTTCTTTGCTTAAAAAGGGAGCCAATGCACATACGTCACCTACAAGAGTTTTATCGGGCAGGGCGTAATATTCATGGTCTTTATTTTCCGCTTTCGCTTCGGGCACGCTGCTTTCGGTATGCATTGCTGTTAATATATCTTCTGTAGAAACGTTCAAGGCAGAGGAAAGGTCGGAAAGCTTGGAAATTTCGGGCATAGATTCCCCTCTCTCCCACTTGCTTACCGCTTGGTGTGATACTCCTACCATATCCGCAAGCTGACCTTGAGTAATATTCTTCTCCCGCCGTTTGCCAACAAGGAACTGAGCAAAATTCTTCATATTAAACATAATTGTTTTTCCCTTTCTTTTGGTTTCGCCTGCAAGCTTTTACGTGAAAAGCATAGCAAACATTTTCAAAAAGGTCAATAAACCTGTGATAGAATAAGGAAAATTCAGAGAAAAAGCGTTGCAACCTACGGTTGCAAAGGTTATTTATGATAGGTTTTCCCTGCGATGATGGTAAATGCGCGGTAAATTTGTTCTTCCAAAAGAATTCGGGCAAGTCGGTGAGGAAGTGTCATTTTGGAAAAGGAAAGGCGGATATCGCAAGCGCGTTTTACACTTTCGTCCAGACCGCAGGAGGAACCGATAACAAAGCAAATTTCCGAAGAAACAAAGCGGGCTTCGTCTAAAACAACAGCGAACTCTTCGCTGGAAAGCTGTTTTCCTTCTACGCAAAGGGCAATCTTTTTCGCCTTCGGAGGAAGGAGAGAAAGCACCTTTTCTGCTTCTTTTTTTAAATTTTCTTCTTCCTTTACAAGGACGGTTTTAAAACTGCAATAGGCGGAAAGGCGTTTTGCGTATTCCTTTTCTGCTTGGCGGAAGTAATCCTCTTTGAAATCGCCTACGTGAATAATAGTTACGTTCATCTGTGTTTTTTCTTCTTTCTTACGGAAAATCCAAATGTTCCCACGCTTTTGCCAAGTGCAAAATAACTGCCGTGGGCGTATGCAAGCAGGTCTGCTTTTTCCAAAGCCAGCCTGCCGCTTTCTTCTATTATCTTTTCGTCCACCGAAACGGAAAGGATGGTTGCCATAAACATATCGTGACTGCCAAGCTCTATAATTCTATCAACCTTACATTCGATAGACACGGGACATTCTGCAATAGCGGGACAGCCCGAATTCTCGCTCACCACGGGAGTAAGCCCGAGATGGGCGAATTTATTTATATCCTTGCCGCTTTTTACACCGCAAAAATCGCACGCCTTTGCAAGAGAAACAGTAGGTAGATTTATAACGAAATATCCGTTTTGAGAAATAATACTGTGGGAATGCCGTTGTTTACGTACAGAAATATATGTCTGTGCAGGATCAGTGCAGGTTATTCCTGTCCAGCCTACGGTAAGAATATTTGGGTTTTCCATAGTCCCGCAGGACACCATTGTGGGAGGAACGGGGGCAAGAAGGGTGCCCGGTTTCCATACTTTTTTCATTTTTTACACACCTTTGCAAAGATCTTTTATTACTTCCCCTGCCATTATAAACCCTGCCACCGGAGGCACGAAGGGAACGGATGCGGGCACACGGTCGTGCACTACGGGAAGCTCCTTGGAATATACTACCTTAAGATGGTTTATTCCCCTTTTCCTTAATTCCACACGGACAGTTTTGGCAAGAGGACAGACCGATGTTTTTGAAATATCCGATATCTCCAGTTTTGTGGGGTCGAGCTTATTTCCCGTACCCATGCAGGAAATTATGGGCACACCTGCTTCTGTAGCTTGCTGTATTAAAAACAGCTTTGACCGCACGGAATCTATACAATCCAAAATATAATCGTATTCATCAAGAGGAATAGGATCTTCTTCGGAATAAAACATATCCCTTACTCTTATATTGCAATCGGGTGCAATTTCACTCCATCTTTCAGAGGCTACGTCAGTTTTTGACCTGCCTATAACAATATCCGTTGCTATAAGCTGGCGGTTTATATTTGTAACATTTACCGTATCGTTATCTATTGCGGTTATACTGCCGATACCCCCACGTACCAAGGCTTCTCCCGCAGCGGCGCCCACTCCGCCTATTCCCACGAGCAAAACGTGGGATTTTTTTAGTTTTTCGATTCCCTCTTCACCCAGAAGAGGAATCATTCTGTCAAGACGGGTTTCCATAAAAAATCCTCTCAATCAATATATCCGCCGCCGATAACCGTTTCGCCATCATAAAATACCACTGATTGACCGGGGGTTATGGCACGCTGATGGGTATCGAACAACACGGAAACCGTGTTTTCGGTAAGCTTGGTTACGGTACACATTGCACCCGAATGGCTGTAACGCACCTTCGCTTCGCAACGGAAAACACTTGGCATTTGCTCGGAGCAATAGACTACATCAGAAGCGGTAAGACTGTCTGTAAACAGACTTTCGTTTTTTCCGAGCAGTACACGGTTACCCGCAATATCCTTGCCGATAACGTACAAAGGATGCTCCCAAGCGATACCGAGTCCTTTGCGCTGACCTATGGTATATGCTTCTATCCCCTTGTGTTTGCCGATAACTTTTCCGTCCTCATAAACGAAATCACCTGTTTTCGAAGCGGCTTTTCCGTATTCCGAAATAATGGGGCGGTAATCTCCATCCGGTACGAAGCAGATATCCTGACTATCCGCCTTGTGAGCAACGGGGATATTCCCCTCCTCTGCAAGCAAACGCACATCGTCTTTATTCATATCACCGATAGGAAACATAAGGCGGGAAAGCATATTCTGAGAAAGTCTGTACAGCATATAGCTTTGGTCTTTTGCGGTATTTTTGCTTTTGCGCAGGTAATACACGCCGCCACGCTCGTATATGCCTGCGTAATGTCCCGTTGCGGTGAGAAGAATTTCCAATTCATCCGCTTTTTCAAACAATGCGGGAAACTTCATAGTCTCATTACAAAAAACACAGGGGTTGGGGGTAAGCCCTTTTAAATATTCCCGTGCGAAGCGGGAAACAATCTTTTCTTTAAACTCTTCACGTTTATCGAAAACGTGAAAATCTATAGAAAGATTTTGCGCGGCATTGAATGCATCTCCGCTTTCATCTTTTTGCGAAGCAAGACGCATATACACACCGTTTACGTTATAGCCTTCTTTTTTTAGTACGTAAGCCGCCACGGAGCTATCCACACCGCCGCTTACCGCGACAAGAATATCCGACACGCAAAATTCCCCCTTATACATAATAACTGTATAAAAATTGTACTATATTTTTTGCTCTTTTGCAATATTTTTTTGTATTACGGGAAAATTAATATTACACATTTATTATTTTAAAAAGGGGCGTATTTGATGAAAAAGCTTTTTATTCTTTCTTTAATGGCGCTTATGCTTACCGTATACAGCGTAAGTGCGTCTGCAGGAGGGTACGGTCTTTCTCCCGCTATCGACGTATTAAAGTCCCAAACGGTTATGCAAAAATGCGGTATAACCGAAAAAGCAGTTAGCTTTACCAAAGGGGATTTTGAAAACGTGATCGGCAAAGAAGTGACTTATATTGTGGTTACCTCCCTTCCCGCAGAAAGCGCAGGTACTCTTACCCTCAACAACCAAAAGGTGGTTGAAGGACAGACAATTCCCGTTTCTGCATTGTCTTATCTTGTATTCACTCCCGCTTCAAAGGATATTGCAAAAACCTCTTTTTCCTTCCGTGCAGGTACGGAAAACTGGACAGAAACAGATATTCCATGTGTAATAACATTAAAAAGTTCGGTTAATGTGGCTCCCATTGCCGCAAGCGAGGATATTACCACCCTTGCAAACATTCCCGTTTTTCACCAGCTTGCCATAACCGATCCTAACGGTGACAATATGCAGGTGAATATTCAGTCTTATCCTTCAAACGGAAGTATAAAGGTCAGCAAAGACGGTGTGATTGAATACACTCCCCGTGAAGGCTACAGAGGAAGAGACAGCTTTTCTTATACGGTTTCCGATGAATTCGGGCTCGTTTCCGAAATCGCCACGGTGAACGTGAAGGTTGAAAAAAACAGCAAAAACATTACCTTTGCGGATATGGCGGGAAATGATGCGTATTCCTGCGCAGTTATGGTTGCCCAGTCCGATGTAATGACTTACGAATTAAGAGAAGGCGAATACTTTTTCTCCCCCACCGAAAAGGTGAAAAAGATAGATTACCTTGTAATGCTGATTACTGCAATGGGCATGGATAAGCAGGCCGAAATCTGCGAAGACACGCTTTTTGAAGACGATGCAGTGCTGACCAACGTGGCAAAAGGTTATCTCGCTCTTGCTCTGCGAGAGGATATCGTAACCCTTGGTAACGGAAAGTTTGATCCCACCAAAAATATTACCCGTGGCGAAGCCGAGCAAATGACTATTGCCGCTTTAAATGCCGCAGGTTACGGCGGAGTTTTTGCTTCCGAGCAGGATAAAGATGCAGAATTGACCAAAGCAGACGTGGCAAAGCTTCTTGCAAAGGCAATGAAAAATAAATAGTCTTTTATTCAAAAAGCCCGTATCAACAGCGATACGGGCTTTGTTTGTCGGGGTCCCCAATAAGCCGTCAGGCTTCTTGGGGTGAAATTTTATTTATCTTCTTTTTTTGTAACGTCTTCCACAACGTCTTCAACTGTATCGGAAACAACGTCGACACCTTTTTCAACGCTGTTTACAAAGGCTTTTCCAAAATGCTTGCCCAAGGATTTAAGATTTTTTCCTTCTATTTTGGATTCCTTAAGATCTGCACCTATTTCCTTGAAATCCTTGCCTAATTTTTTCCAATCGTCCTTTAATGCCATTATTTGTTCTCCTTTCCAAGATCGGGCATAACACCGTCTACTATAGCGGTATAATATTTATCGTAGGTTACGTACCCGGGCTTACTGCCGGAAGGCTTTTTAACGTATCTTACACGGGTATAATCCACCTCGGCGTTTGAAGCGCCACGAATGGAAGAATGATACGCCGCCAGCATTGCCGCTTGGGTATAATCTCTGTCGGTTGGTTCTTCACCCTCCGTGCAAAGGATAACGTGGGAACCGGGAAAATTCTTTACGTGGAACCAGATATCGTTTTTATCCGCATTTCCGGTCAAAGAATCGTTTTGTCTGTTGTTTCTCCCCACAAGCACACGCATACCATCGGTAGTAGTGAAGGTAAGGTGCTGTCCCGCAGGGGCTTTTTTGCTGCCTTTTTTGGTTACGGGGGCAGACATATAGCCTACTTCGCCAAGCTCAAGACGAATTTCATCCAGCTCTTTGCGGGTACGGGCACGGGACAATGCGTCCTCTACCGTGCGGACATAGGCAAGCTCTTCCTCGCCCGAAGCGATAAGAACGGTAAGATGCTCTTCCGCACGTTTAAGCTTTGCATATTTTGCGTAAAGGCGCTGAGCGTTGCGGGCAGCTGTAAGACGGGTATCCAAAGGTATCGTAACCTCTTCCCCCGTAGTATAATCCATAGCCGTAACGGAAGATGCACCCGAGGGGATACGGTAAATGTTTGCAGTAATAATATCTCCCCTATTGCGGTAAATATCCTTTTTTGCGCAATCGGAAAGCTCTGTTTTTTGGGAAACCAATTTTTTCTCCAAACGGTTTTTAACGGTACCCAACACACGGGAGATATCGAAGGAAAGCTGTTTTATCTCTGCAAGAGACGCTTTTTCCGCATAAAATTCGCCTAAAAGCTGTGTAAGACTTTGAAGCTGCTTATACTCACCGCCATACTGACACAATGTCGTATATGAAAAAGCCTTGCCGTTTGCGGCTATACAAGGAGTTACGCTTTGTGTTCTTACGGAATCAAGGAGCCTTTCAAATTCTTCCCACAGTTTATTATGGTCTGCGGAAAGTAAAAGTGAATCTGTTTCCCCCGTAGCTTTAAAAGATACTTCCCGAGCTGTAACGGGAGAAAAGCCGAGAAAGCTTTGAAGCAGAAAATCATCTGCCGTGCGGTGTGAATTTTGGGCGGCATAAAGCAAAAACTGCTCTTTTGTAACGGAAAAGGGCGGGAATTTGTTTTGTTTTTCCGGCGGTTCATAACGGGCGCCGGACATAATACAGCGTTTATCCGTAATATCGGAAACGGAAAACGCGCCGAGTATTTTATCGTCCCCCGAGCAAAGTATACAGTTGGAATATTTGCCCATAAGTTCGATATAAAGATGCTTTTCTTCGGGGTGTCCCAATTCGTCTGCGGCTACGAAGGTGAATTTTATTATACGCTCGTCTTCCAAAGCGCATACGTTTATTATTCTGCCGCCGGAAAGATGCTTTCTGAAAAGCATACAAAGCATGGTGGGGTTTTGAGGGCGGTCATATTCCTTTATAAAACATATCCGCGGTGCAGAGGGCAACGCGGAAATAAGCAACGTGGTCTTCTCGCCTCCGAACAGTTCGAACACAAGCTCCTTGTTGCTTATATGATGTATCTTTTCTATTTTTGCACCGGACAATTTGTTTAATTCATCGCCCAATGCGCGGCAAAAAATACCGTCAAGCATAACAGACAAACACCTCCGCAGAGGGAAAACCTTTTAAAATTATATCCTTTATAACGGGCAGTACAATACGCTCCGTTTCTTTATGGCCTGCAACGATAAGGTTAACACCATATTCAGCGGCATCGAGCTCATTGTTGTATTTTACTTCGCCGGTAACAAGAGTATCAGCTCCCGCAAGATACGCATCCCTTAGCACGCTTCCGCCGCTTCCGCTGCACACGGCAATGCGGGAAACGGATTTGTTGTTTGCAAAAACCTTAACTCTGTCAGATTCAAGAGCCTTGCCCACAAGTGCGCCGAAATCATCGGGCGTGGCGGGGTTTTCTGTATTTCCAATACGGGCACAAGGTGCAAATTCAAAGGTATCTTTTACACCGATAATTTTGCACAGAGTATCATTCACACCGCCGGGAAGGTTATCCAGCCTTGTGTGATACGCCATAAGAGAAATACCGTAATTTGCCGCTTTCAGCAGACGTGCGCCTACCGCATCATCACAACGGATGTCGCTGATCTTGCCGAATATGCAGGGATGATGGGTTATAAGCGCTCCTGCACCCACGGACGCGGCGAATTCTATGGAATCCAAGGTAACGTCAAGCGCTACTGCCACGCGGTTAAAGGAATTGTTATTCGCAAGCAGACATATTCCGCCGCTATCCTCGGAAAACCCGAAGGATGCGGGGACAGAAATATCAAAATATTTATTAAGTTCAACTGCTGTAAACAAGAAAAGCACTCCTTAAAGATGAAATCTTCTGGTAAGTCTGCGGCTTTTTGCAATGACACACAAAATCGCGGCAAAAAATACGCAGGATGCTACCGAAATTCCGGACCAGCTTATATCAGTAAATCCGTTAAGTAAAAGCTCGGTAAGCACGGAGATAGCACCTGCCAGTACAGAACCCAACGCCAATATATGAAAATACCGTATCTTATGCTTGCGGACAAGAAAAACGATATAGTCCGCACACAGCGCAACTGCTGCGGAAAGAGGATATGCGAATTTCAGTGCCCAGCCGAAATCATTCATTCTCCACGCTACCACGGTAACGGAAAATGCTACGGCAAAGAAATCAAAAAGCACGGAAAGTTCGGGCAAAAGAGTGCGTTTTTTAATAGGAAGCGCTACGCAGATATACGCCGTAATGCAAGCCGCAACAGCTATGAGCGACCATGTCAACTTATGGCTGATACACAGATTAATAATACAGCAGGACACAGCGCCCAATGAGAGAGTAAGAGAAATAATAAAATGAGTAAGATCCCGCCAGTTGGCTACGGGAGCCGTATCTGTGGAAAGCGGCTGGGGGGCGGCTTTTTCGCCTGAATATTTTTTGTATTCTTCGTAAGGATTTATAACGGGGCAATCGCAAAGAGGGCAAACGCGAGCATCTTCTTTTAGCTTCACTCCGCAATTTACACAATATGACATTTATTCACCACTATCTTCGACAGTAACTTCGAAGCCCTTTTCCACAAAATTTTTTGAAAGCTCTCTGCGGAAGGATTTATCCCGCAAAACCTCGGTAACGGTGAGATAAAATCTGCCTTTATATGTTAAGCCCGAAACCTGCGTGGTATTTACACGGGGTGCGCCCAGCATAAAGCACATACCCGTAACGTATTTTTCCATTTCAGGAGTAAGAGGTATAACACCTAACCCCGAATAGTTTGTTGTGAATTGGTTTTCTGATGCGGTGAGATACACCGTGCTTAACACGATGTTCTTTATAAACAGCGGTACTGCACGGACAACAACGTTTTTTTCGTCTGCCACGTTGGTAGCCATTTGAGCGCTCATAAGCTTTGGCTGTAATTTATACCGAAGCATGGCGGAAATTTCCTTGGCGATAGAGGGAAAATCATATTCGCCGCACTTGGGGTCTATGCCTACGTTGGTATAAAGAGAGAAATTACGCAAGGTCTTGGTAGGATAATACCTGCGCATATTAACGGGAACGGAAACCTTGATTTCACCTTTGGAAAGAGTATTCTTTTGCAAATGATACAAGGTTTCGGTTATGCAGGCGGTAACGTATTCGTTTACCGTTACGTTTAATTCCTTTGCCTTGGAATGCAAAGAAAAAGCATCCATAGAAAGAGTAACGTAGCCAAGACCTCTGTCTTTCAGTCTTTCACCCGTGAGGTGCCACGCTTTACTTTCCTTTCGCTTTAGTTTTGCGCCTTTCTCTGCGTATTTTATAAAAGCATCTTCGAGTTCCTCTTCCGAAATATTATCGCCGCAATCGAGTATACCCAGTTCCGGCGCAGGAAGAACCTCTGTGTGTCCCAAAAGGAAAAGATACCTTGCCCATAAAGTGCGCATAAAGGTAAGCGCGGTAGTACCGTCGCACAGAGAATGGAAAAATTCGCCGGCTATTCGGTTACTACCGTACCTGATACGAAACATATAACCGCCCTGACCCTTGAAATCCATTCTGCGGAGAGGATTTATAACGTCCTGCTCCAAAGGAAGGTCGTTATCATTAGGGTCAAAATAATACCAAAAAGCGCCGACACGAAGTCTGACGCGAAAGTGCGGTAATCTGTCCGCAACGTCAGAAAGTGCTTGTGAAAGCACCTTCTGATCTATGGGGTCCGCAAAATCTGCGGATATTCTGAACAACATATTATGGGAGCCGTTTTGTATCGCCGGAAATATAAGTGCGGCGTTATCCAGCTTCCAGGATTGTTTTTTTGCCATTTATTTACCTAAAGCTTTAAGTGCCTTTGCGGTTATACCTTCAGCGTCAAGTCCGAAATGGGAAACCAGAACGCCTGCAGAGGCGCTGGTACCGAACTCATCGTTTACGCCGAGACGGATAACCTTGCAGGGAGTAGTTTCGCAAACCGCTTCGCAAACTGCGCTGCCCAGACCGCCGATGACGGAATGTTCTTCTGCGGTAAGGATAACGCCGCAACGGGATGCGTAATAATTTGCAAGCTCTGTATCAAAGGGCTTGATAGTATGGATGTCCACAACAGCTGCGGAAACACCTTTTTCTGCCAAAGCTTCTCTTGCCTTTATAGCGGCGGCAACGGTAATACCGGTTGCAAAGATCGCAATATCGGTACCGTCTGCAACCACGTTGCCCTTACCTACTTCGTTATTGGAGCAATCGGTAAACACCTGCTCTACGGCATATCTGCCAAGACGGATATATACGGGGCCGTCTATCTCCAACGCTTTTTTAACAGCCCACTGGGTTTCTGCGGAATCTGCGGGGCAAAATACCGTCATACCGGGGATGCCGCGCATAAGAGAAATATCCTCTATACACTGATGGGAAGCTCCGTCCTCACCTACGGTGATGCCTGCGTGGGAAGCGGCGATTTTTACGTTAAGTCTGGGGTAACCAATAGAATTTCTGATCTGTTCAAACGCTCTTCCGGTAGCAAACATTGCAAAAGAAGAAGCGAAAACGGGAACGCCTGCAGCAGCCATACCTGCGGCAACAGACATCATATTTCCTTCTGCGATACCGCAGTTGAAAAATCTTTCTGGGAACTTATCTCCAAAGGTTTTTGTGTTGGTAGAACCGGAAAGGTCTGCATCCAGCACGAAAAACATTTTTTCTTCGCCTAAAGCGGCAAGAGTTTTACCGTATGCAACACGGGTAGCCTGTTTTTCCATTACGCATTTGCTCCTTTCAGTTCATTAAGAGCAAGTTCCTTTTGCTCGTCATTAGTAGCAACACCGTGCCACTTGTAGTTGTTTTCCATGAAGGAAACGCCCTTGCCCTTTACTGTCTTCATAATAACAGCGCAAGGCTTGTCTTTTATCTTAAGCGCTTCTTCTACTGCGGCGTCGATAGCTTCGAAATCATGTCCGTCTATAACAAGGGTGTGCCAGCCGAAGGAAGCGAACTTTTCGTCAATGGGAGTGGGGTTCATTACGTCGGTAACTGCGCCGTCTATCTGGTAGCCGTTAAAATCAACGAAAGCGATAAGATTATCAAGCTTATAGTGGGATGCAAACATTGCGGCTTCCCAAACCTGACCTTCTTCACATTCGCCGTCACCCAGCAAGGTATAAACACGCCAGTTTTTATTGGTAGCTTTTGCGGTCATAGCCATACCGCAAGCCGCAGAAATACCCTGACCGAGAGAACCGGTAGACATATCCACACCGGGAGTGGTCTTCATATCGGGGTGTCCCTGAAGGAAGCTTCCAAGCTTACGCAGTTCGGTAAGACGGGAAGGATCAAAAAATCCTCTGTGCGCAAGCGCCGCGTAAAGTGCGGGCGCGCAATGTCCCTTGGAAAGAACGAAGCGGTCTCTATCCTCCCACTTGGGATTGAGGGGATCCACGTTCATTCTGTGAAAATACAAATATGTTATAAGCTCTGTGCAAGACAGAGAACCGCCGGGATGTCCCGATTTTGCGGCGTGGGTGGATTCAATAATGCCGATACGAACGGCATTGGCTTTTTCCTGCAAAAGTTGTACGTTCATCATATTCTCCTCAAAACGTCCTTAAAGAAATCGGGCAGTTCTGCACCAAAGGACATTATTTCACCCGTTATGGGGTGTGTAAATGAAATATATTCAGCAAACAAACACTGTCCTCTAAGACCCAGCGAATGTTTGGGGTTACCGTAAACGGGATCCCCAATGACAGGATGTCCCATATACGCCATGTGCACTCTTATCTGGTGAGTGCGTCCTGTTTCAAGAGTAAGCTCAAGATGAGTGTACCCTGCCAGCCGTTCTATTACACGGTAATGTGTAACGGCAGGCTTTGAGTTTACGTTTGTTACGGCAAACTTTTTGCGGTCTGTACCGCTTCTGCCGATCGGCTTGTCGATAGTGCCGCTGTCTTCACGGATATTACCTACCACAATTGTTCTGTAACGTCTCGTAAACGAGTGTACCGCGATCTGCTCTGCCAATCCCGTATGGGCGGCATCTGTTTTTGCAACGATAAGCAAGCCTGCGGTGTCTTTATCTATCCTATGGACGATACCCGGACGAATTTTTCCGTTTATGGAAGAAAGTCTGCCTGCGCAATGATGCAAAAGAGCGTTGACCAACGTTCCGTCCGGATTGCCGGGGGCGGGATGGACCACCATCCCTTGAGGCTTGTTGACCACCAGCAGATGCTCGTCCTCATAGACGATATCCACCGGCATGTCTTGGGGTAATGCTTCTATGGGCTCGGGAGGAGGAAGTGTTGTTTCCACCATATCCCCTTCCCTGAGCTTATAGTTTTTTGTGCTTTGCTTTCCGTTCACGGTTACGGATCCGTTTGATATAAGCTCCTGTGCCGCGGAACGGCTGACACCTTCTGACACAGATACGAAAATATCAAGTCGTGTGCCGATATTTCCTTGTTCTGCAACCACCAGTGCCATAAATTATTCTTCCTGTTCTTGATTTTCTACGATAACTTCGGGGTTTTCCATAGCCTTTTGCTCTGCTATTCTTTTTTCGACTTTACTTTCGAAAAACAGCATATACACGCAGAGGATAACAGCGCCGACGGTAATAAACGCATCTGCAAGGTTGAAATAAAACCACGGCATTAAGGAAGAATACAAGAAATCCACCACCGCATATTCACATTCAACGCCTGCGCGGAAGAGACGGTCGATCATATTTCCGATACCGCCGCCCAACAGCATGGATACCGAAACGGTAAGAAGGATATGCCTTTTGTTGTACTTTATCACACAGTAAATTCCTGCGGCGATAGCCAACAGAGAAAACAGTATAAATATCCAGCGGGCATTGCTTAACATACCGAAAGCCGCGCCGTCGTTTTCCGTACGGTAAAACACCAGCAGATCTCCCAACACCTTGATCGAGCCTTGCTCAAACTCCATACGGGAAACTACCAGAGTTTTGGAAAGCTGGTCCAAAGCTACCGTTAAAATTACTATTATAGCCGCTAACATACTACGCCTTTACATCTGGGGCAAAGATTACCGCCCTCGGAATCGGTATAAGGAGTTTCGGTGTATGCCCAGCATCTGTCGCACTTGACACCGGAAGCGGGGGTAACGTTAACTGCGATACCGGTTTCGGTTTCCTTGAATGCGGTTTCGGGAGCCGCTTCACCACTTATTTCGGTATTACTTACGATAAACAGCTCGTTAAGCTCCTTATCGAAGGACTTGAACAGCTTGATAACATCGCTGTTTTCATCGCCGTAGATAACTACCTTTGCTTCAAGAGATTTACCGATAACCTTTGCGGCGCGGGCAAGCTCAAGAGCCTTCATAACGTCATCACGTGCAGTGAAAACTGCGTTATAGCGTTCCTCGCCGTCATATTCAAGTGCTGTATCGTAAACGGGAAGATCGTTAAGGAATACGCTTTCGGTATTATCGCTTTCAAGATGAGCCATAAAGCCCCATGTCTCTTCTGCAGTATAAGAAAGAACGGGAGCCAGCAGACGTGTGAGTGCGTGTACGATCATATACATAGCGGTCTGTGCGGAACGTCTTGCGGGATCATCAAGCTTTTCGCAATACAATCTGTCCTTTGCGATATCAACGTAAAGCTTGGACATATCGTTTGCGCAGAAATTATTTACAGCGTGGTAAATATCGTGGAATTCGTAGGTTTCGTAAGCCTTGGTGCATTCTGCAACAAGCTTGTTAAGACGGGCAAGCGCCCAACGGTCAAGCGAACGCATTTCGTTTACGGGAACGAAATGCTTTGCAGGGTCGAAATCCACTGCAGGATCTCCAAGGTTTGCAAGAAGAATACGAATGGTATTTCTTATCTTGCGGTAGCTTTCGGAAAGCTGTTTGAAGATATTATCGGAAGCACGAACGTCTACGGTATAATCGCTGGAAGCAACCCACAGACGGAGTATATCTGCACCGTAAACCTTTATGATTTCCTCGGGTGCAACGGAGTTGCCCAAGGATTTGTGCATTGCTTTGCCTTCGCCGTCAACAACCCAACCGTGGGTAAGAACAGCGTTATAGGGAGCACCCTCGCCAAGAGCGCCTACTGCGGTGAGCAGAGAAGACTGGAACCAGCCTCTGTACTGGTCTGCACCTTCGAGATAAAGGTCGGCAGGCCACTTTTCACCGGATTTCTTAAGAGAAGCGTAATGGGTAACGCCGCTATCGAACCAACCGTCGAGTGTATCGGTTTCCTTATTGAAGTGCTTGCCGCCGCAGAAGGGGCAAACGTATCCTTCGGGAACGAGGCTGTCTGCATCGTCAATAAACCAGGCATTGGATCCTCTTTCGGCAAAAATGGCACTGATATTGCCTATGGTAGTATCGTCACAAATAGGCTTTCCGCAATCCTTACAGTAAACAACGGGAATGGGAAGACCCCATTGACGCTGACGGGAAATACACCAGTCTGCTCTTTCACGGATCATACCCGCCATTCTGTCCCCGCCCCAAGCAGGCATCCAGTTAACCTGTGCAGCTGCCTTGAGTGCATCTTCACGGAACGCTTCAACAGAACAGAACCACTGAGGTGTTGCACGGAAGATGATGGGGTGCTTACAACGCCAGCAATGAGGATACTGGTGCACCATTTCCTGAGAAGCAAACAAAGCGCCGCTTTCCTGCATATCAGCAAGGATAGCCTTGTTGGATTCGGAATAGAACATACCCGCATATTTTCCTGCTTCTTCTGTCTGGTAGCCTCTGTCATCCACGGGAACGCAAATACGGATACCGTAGCGCATACCGGTATAATAGTCATCTACACCGAAGCCGGGTGCGGTATGAACACATCCCGTACCGCTGTCCATAGTTACGTACTCTGCGGTAACCAGCATGGAATCTCTTTCAAGGAAAGGATGGTATGCGGTTGCGTACTCAAAATCGCCGCCCTTGAAGGTTGCGATAATTTCGTAATCCTCAATACCGCCTGCAGCCATTACCTTGCCTGCAAGAGCTTCGGCAACTATATAATTCTCGTTACCGGCTTTCACTACTGCGTACTTTTCTCTGGGATGCAGAGCAATCGCCATATTTCCGGGAAGAGTCCAGGTAGTGGTTGTCCAGATAACGAAATATGTGTTTTCTTTTTCACAAACTCCATCAAGAAGTCCCTTATCGTCCTTAACGCGGAACTTTACGAAGATGGAAGTACAAGTATCGTCTTTATATTCGATTTCCGCCTCTGCGAGTGCGGTTTCATCGTGAGGGCACCAATATACGGGCTTCAAGCCTTTGTAGATATAGCCCTTCTTATACATTTCACCAAACACCTTGATTTCCTCTGCTTCGAAAGCAGGGTCCATGGTGCGGTAAGGGTTCTTCCAATCGCCCAGAACACCCAGACGCTTGAAGGACGCCATCTGAAGCTGAACGAAATCCTCTGCAAAATCAAAGCAAGCGGAACGGAATTCGGCTGCAGACATCTTCTTTCTGTCCAGCTTATTCTTTTTGATAATTGCGCTTTCGATAGGCATACCGTGGTTATCCCAGCCGGGAACGTAATTAATGTGGTAGCCGCTCATGGATTTGTATTTGTTTATAAAATCCTTGAGTATTTTGTTAAGCGCGGTACCCATGTGGATATTACCGTTGGAGAACGGAGGACCGTCGTGAAGGACGTAGGACTCCTTTCCTTCGTTACGGGCACACATTTTCTCGTATATATCTTCTTCCAGCCACTTGCGCTGTGTATCCGGCTCTCTCTGGGGGAGATTTGCACGCATAGGGAACGCTGTGGTAGGAAGATTAAGTGAATTCTTATAATCGTTCGCCATTTTTATGAGTACTCCTTAGTCTTCGTCGTCTTCGTTAAATAATCTGTACATTTCCTCATCGGAGCAAATGTTTTTTTCATCGGTATCGCCGCCGATATCGGGAAGTATTACCGTTGCGGCGGTATCCTGCTCGGTTTCTTTTTCCAAAGCAATGTTTTCTTCTATGATCTTGCGCAGTCCTTCATCCGGTTCCTCGATGGGCATTTCGTCCGCGGGGAGGATTATTGTATCCGAAGGAGAAGGTTCGGGAGAAGTGAAGTGAGGCATGGAGAATTCGCTTTCGTCAAGCTCCTGCTCTGCCTGCTGTTCTTCTTCCGCACGGCGGATGATCTCCTCCTGCTCTCTGCGCACACGCTCGGAACGGATCTCTTCCTCGATAGTAGCCTTTACTTCGCCGAAAATCTTTCCTACCAGCTCGCTATCGGAAGGAAGGACAAGCTCTTCCAGCTCGTTGACAGAAATGTTGCGTACTTCCTCGATCTGGGTGCGGTAAGCTTCGAAAAGCTTCTTTTTGAAATCCAGAACGGTTGCACGCACTGTCCACAGCTCTTCTTTTTCTTTTGCGATCTGTATCTTAAAATCTTCGATAACGGAATCGCAGCGTTTTTTAATGGATTCGGTAATAATGTCTGCACGCTCATTGGCATCGCGTATTATTTTCTCACCCATTTTCTGTGCGGAAACGAGAGTATTGCGTATAGACTCTTCTTCGTCACGTATTTCGTCCAGATTGGTAACTACGATACGAAGCTTTCTGTCCAACTCTATATTCTCGCGATACACTTCGGTGTATTTATCAATGAGAAAATTGATATAATCATCTACCTCGGCAACGTTATAGCCTTTAAGGCTTTTGCCAAAGGTTTTATTTTTAAGTTCGTGCGGTGCCAGCATCCGACACTACCCCCTTTAAATCAAATGAATGTACTAGCTGTGGGCATAAAAATGTTTATTACAAGGATTATGAGTATTGTTACCGTATACGAAAAATCCATAGGGGAAGATTGAAAAAATTCGCTCTTTGACAAAAGTGCTCTTACGGGAGCCACAACAGGCTCGCTGAGCATTATGCACAAGCCCAAAAGCACGCCTTCTTCAAATCCCAAAAGTGGAAGCAATACTCTTAAAACTATGGCAAGAGAAAGCAGGCAGAGGAAAACCTCCACCATGCTTGCCAACGTATATAAAACTATGTTCAAAACCAACGCTCCGTAAGGTGATTAGAAAAGTTCTCTGGGTGCGTTATTTACGTTTTTCTCTTCCACAGAAGTATCCTTCTGATCATCAGAAAGTTCAACGTTCTTGGGGGTGATAACGTAAGTGGAATTTGCAACGCGGTTAAGATTGCCGCCAATAGCAAAAGCAACGCCGGAAAGGAAGTCTATTATTCTTCTTATAGTTTCCTTGTTGGTGCTTTCAAGGTTAAGCACTACGGTACGGCGGTGCAAAAGATGCTGTGCGATACCGGTAACGTCCTCGTATCTTTCGGGCTTGATAATTTTCATTTCAAGAGATGCGTTGGAAGAAGCACCGCCTGCAGGTCTTGCAGGTCTGCTCTCTCTTGCGGGAGCCTCGTCCTCGTATTCCTCTTCGGTGTACTCGCTGTCGTCAACGTATTCGTCGTCCGGTTTAAAAAGATTGGAAATGCTCTTCATGAATCCCATGGTTGTTCCTCCGTTTTTTATACTAAATAATTTCTTTTTCCAAAAATTTTGCTGCCCACACGGACCATATTTGACCCGAGTGAAACCGCTTGTTCATAATCTGAAGACATACCTACAGATATTATATCTATTTTATCACTATTTTTCGATTTTTTCAAGATGTCAGCGTATATTTTATATAAAATATTATAGTATTCTTCAAGTTTTCCCACGGGAGGGACTGCCATTACCCCTCTTATGCGAATATTTGAATGCTCACAGAGAGAAAGATAAAAATCCAAGGCGTCTTCGGGATACACGCCGGACTTTCCTTCCTCCTTGCCCAAATTAATTTCTATCAGACAATCTGTGATCTTGCCGATCTCTTTACTGCGCTTATCTATCTCTTTGGCAAGAGACAGTCTGTCCAGAGACTGGATCATATCCACCTTATCGATAACGCTTTTAACCTTACGTGTCTGCAATCCGCCGATGATATGAAAACGGACCCCGTCCTTTTTAAGCAGGGGGTATTTTTCACACAGCTCTTCCGGTCGGTTTTCTCCGATATCCGTCAAGCCCGCCTCTATGGCAAGATTGATAATATCCGCGGGGACGGTCTTTGTTGCCGCCACCAAGGTCACTCCTTCGGGAAGGGAGTTTTTGATTTCTTTTATGCTTTCAAGCATTTCGGTAATGTTTGTCAAGATAACACCTTCCCCACGTAAATGTCCGTACCGGAAACGATAACCAGATCGTACAAAGACAATCTGTCTGCAGAAACGTAGGCTTTGTTGTTTTCGTCCGGCAAAGCGCAGATATAGGTACCGTTATCATCGTGTAAAACGGTTATCTTTTTAAACACTACCGTGTTGCCGTCCAACACGTAAACTCCTCTCACACCGTCAAGCACACGGACGGCAGAAGCGGAAATTCTTATTCCTTCAAAGCTTTCCTTTATAACGTTTACAGTCTGTCTTCTGGTAAAGTTAAGCTCGGAAGGTATTGTCTTCGTAGAGAAAATAAGCACGATATCATCGGTGTCCGTCTGAGTTATCACCTTTGAAAGAAGCATATCGCATTCCGTATCCGCAGAGAACGGGAAGGCTACTTTATAGGTATCGCCCACGGTGTAAAGACCAAAGGCTTCTCTTGTGGTCTTGCAGGCTATGTACCAATATGCGGAAGTAGCGATTTTTCCCGCCGAGCCGGTAATAACGTTCATATCAGGCTGAGAGGAAACGATAGTATCGAAATTATCCAGAGTAAGGGTGGATACCGCATCTGCCGTAAACAGATTTTCGTATCCGTCTACAGAAGAATAATAATATCCGTCATCGGAAGCGATGGTGGTTATTTTCTCTCCCGTAAAGCCTGCTTCAAGACGGGCGATCTCCGCATTGCATACACTTATCTGCATAGCATAATCGCCAACCGTCTGGGTAAGGGCGTATCTGCGGTTTTCCTGAATCAACAACTCGTCACCGGTGCGTATGGCGGAATCGTAATTACCATTTGAAATACCAAGCACCAATTCAAGCACGTGATTACTTATACTGGAATCGATTATCTTGTGGTCGGAAACCGAAACGCCATTGCCTACTCCGCTTTTTTCAAGTATTTCTATTCGTTTTTTTAGCTGCTTGATTCTTTCCTGAGCGTTTGCATCCGCCGCTTCGCTGTAGGTAGAACAAACCTCTTCGCCTTTGGTCACCTTTTCCCCATCCTCTACCGAATAGGAATTGGTACCAACCGTTCCGGAATTAAGTACGGTTTCATCTCTGAAAAGAAATGCCGTAAGCTCTACCTTTTGATCGGCCTTCTGGAACATTGCATTTTCAGTCTGAACGGTGTCTCCCACCGACAAAACCAGCTGAAGCAAAATATATAAAATTATAGCAACAGATATAAGAGCAGACGCAACCTGCTTTAAAGCGTTTTTAACCATTGTTCGCATATCCTTTTAGCGGATTCACCGCTGTTTTCTCCCGCAGAAACGGGAATAAGACCGGTCATATGACCGAAATAAGTCGTTTGCCTTTTTGCGTAATTCCGGGTGTGCTGTTTAAGCTTTTCCACACATTCCGCAAGAGAAGCTTCCCCGTCTATATAAGGGAAAAACTCCTTGTACCCTATAGCCTGAGAAGCTGTGGGAGTATTACGCAGCCCTATATTGTCAAGCTCCGTAACTTCCTTCAAAAGTCCCGATTCCATCATAATATCCACTCGTTTATTAATACGGGAATACATAGTTTCCCGATCGGGCGGAGTAAGATAAAGCATAAGAGATTCGAAAGGCTTGTCCGCTTTTAAGCTTTGCTCAAGAAGGGATTTCGTATTACCGCCGGTTTCTGCTATTTCTATGGCGCGGATAACACGTTTTACGTTGTTGGGGTGTATCTTTTCCGCAGACACAGGGTCCAATTCCGCAAGCCTTGCGTGAAGCGCCGTAGCACCGTTTTCGGCGGCGAACCGCTCATATTCACGGCGTTTATCTTCGTCTGCCGATTCCGTTTCGTACAGCCTGCCCG
Source organism: Clostridia bacterium (assembly GCA_017381715.1). Lineage (GTDB taxonomy): Bacteria > Bacillota > Clostridia > Oscillospirales > CAG-382 > SFLA01. Next base: position 12,095 of record JAFOBR010000098.1, on the reverse strand, counting down.
AAACCAGGGTTTCTATATACATTCCCGTGCCGCCCACAATAATAGGCGTTTTTCCCACGGAGCAAATATCCTCTACAGCTCGGGTTGCCAGATCGCAAAAGCTTGCTACCGAGAATTTTTCGGAAATATCGAGTATATCTATAAGATGATGGGGTATCCCCTCCCGCTCCGCCATATCGGGCTTTGCGGTGCCGATATCCATTCCGCGGTACACCTGCATACTGTCTCCGCTTATGATCTCCCCGTTAAGGCTTTTTGCAAGCTGAATTCCCAAGCTCGTCTTGCCCGATGCGGTGGGACCGAGTATGACGATAACTTTATTTTTCATATCCGTCATATTATAAGCATAGCGTCGCCAAATGAGAAGAAACGGTATTTTTCTTCAACGGCGGTGTTGTATGCGTTCATTGCGTTTTCGTATCCTGCGAAAGCGCAGATAAGCATAAGCAAAGTGCTTTCCGGCAGGTGGAAATTGGTTATCTGGCAATCCACCGCTTTGAACTTGTATCCGGGGTAGATAAATATTCCCGTTTCACCTTCAAAAGGATGCACCACACCGTTTTCATCGGTAACGGATTCAAGGGTGCGAGTACTTGTAGTTCCCACGGAAATAATTCTTCCTCCCGCTTTGCGGCTGTCATTTATACGCTGTGCCGTTTCGGGAGTGACCTTTATATATTCGGTGTGCATTTTATGGTCGGTTATAACGTCCTCTTTTACGGGGCGGAAGGTACCGAGCCCCACGTGCAGGAGAACCTTTTCCACATTCACGCCCATGTCCTGAATTTTTTCAAGAAGCTCGGGAGTGAAATGCAAGCCTGCGGTAGGTGCGGCAGCAGACCCTTCGTGAGCGGCGTATACCGTTTGGTAACGGTTTTTATCCTCCAACCTTTGAGTTATATAGGGAGGCAAAGGCATTGTGCCGATCTTATCGAGTATTTCGGGGAAAACTCCGTTATAGGTAAAGCGTATCTCACGGGTACCGCCTTCACAAACGTTTATTACCTCACCCGTAAGCTCGCCGTTGCCGTATACAACGGTATCGCCAACGCCCGTCTTTTTGCCGGGGCGTGTAAGACATTCCCATACTTCCCCCTCTTTGTCCTTTACGGGATGCAGGAGGACGGTTTCTATATCACCTGCTCGTTTGGGATTAACTCCGAAAATACGGGCGGGGATAACCTTGGTATCGTTGATGACCAAAGTATCTCCGGGGCGCAGGAATTCGGTTATATCGCAAAAATGCTTGTGGGTAATTTTACCGCTTGTCTTATCAAGCACCAGCATTCGGGACATATCACGTTTGTCCGACGGTGTCTGGGCAATAAGCTCCTCCGGAAGGTGGTAAAAATATGTATTTAATCTGGTAAGATCCATTATCAAACTATCCTTATACAGCATAAAATATGTACAGTAACCCACTTTGAGTTTACTCTTTATTATACAATATTTTTATTCTGTTGTAAAGACCGTTAACGCATGAAAGAGAGATATTTTTTATGAAAAAACTTCCTATTTTTGTCGGCACGGGTACGGCTATGATAACTCCCTTCAAAAAAGACCTGAGCGTCGATTACGAAGCGCTGAAAAGGCTTGCGGAAATTCAGTTAAAAGCAGGCGTGGGAGCTTTGATAATGTGCGGCACCACAGGAGAATCCAGCACACTGGAACGTGAGGAAAAAGCGGAAATTATCCGTGTAATCAAAGATTTTGTTAAAAACGACTGTGCGGTTATAGCAGGCTCCGGAAGCAACAACACAAAAAATGCTTTGATTTTTACGCGGGATGCATACGAAGCGGGTGCAGACGGAATTCTGGCGGTCACGCCATATTACAACAAAACCACGCAAGATGGAATAATAAGGTATTATAAAGATATCTGCGACGCGTCCCCTCTTCCCGTTATAGCATACAACGTGCCTTCCAGAACGGGAGTAAACATACTGCCGTCCACCGCCAAAGAGCTTTGGAATATTAAAAATCTTAACGGTATAAAAGAAGCCTGCGGAAACATGGGACAGATAACCGAGCTTAAATCCCTTTGCGGAGAAATGCACCTTTATTCGGGAAGCGATGAAATTAATCTGCCAATACTTTCGGTAGGCGGGATCGGACTCATATCGGTAGTATCCAACGCTCTGCCCGAAAAGACACAGGAAATGTGCAACAAATGGTTTGAGGGAGACTCCAAGGGCGCTCTGAAGATACAGCTTTCCTTAATGCCCTTGATAAAACAACTTTTTTCCTCTGTTAACCCCATACCCATAAAGAAATATTTATACGAAAAAGGGCTGACAGAGAATATTCTCCGTCCGCCCTTGTATGCGGAATAATTTATTTTTCCAAAAAGATACGCATAAGATCGGGTCCGGTAGGAACATACATTCCATCCTTCGCCTCTGATTCGGTATACTGTCTGACCGGATATACCTGGCGACGGCTATCGTAAATAATAAAGGGTACCTCACCTCTTGCGTGAGTGCGGGTGGAAACGGGAGTATAATGGTCAGGCATAAACAAAATGCGGTAATCTTCGCCGTATGAATTGAGAAAATCAATCATAGGCGCCATTATTTCGGAATCCAATTTTTCTATAGCTGTCTTTTTGCCCACGGGATTGCCCTGATGGCCGTATTCATCAGGCGCCTCTACGTGGAGATATACAAAGTCTTTTCCCGAAAGGAATTGATATTCCGCCGCTTTTTCTTTTGCACGGTAATCCGTGTCCGTACCGCCGGTAGCACCTTTTACGGAAGGAACCTCCATGCCTGCGCACAGACCTATTCCTTTTATAAGATCGACTGCGCAAACCACGGAGCCGTCAAGCCCGAAGGTTTCCTTAAAGGAAGGAAGGGCGGGATTTTTACCGGGACTCCATAACCAGATGGAATTTGCTTTTTTCTTTCCTTCTGCTGCACGTTTAAGGTTTACGGGATGGTTTTCCAACAGATCCCTGGAGCGTCTCTGCAAGGAAAGATATGGTTCGGGAGGAAGATATTCACCGATATACTGTCCAATAATATCGTGAGGACGGGTAAAATCCCTGAAACCGTTCCAGGTATCCGTAATAAAGCAATGGCGGTATGAGATACCCGTGAAAATACGGTCGGAGGTTTCGGAAAGAAGATTCTTATCAAGATACTCTATAAGCTCACGGGCTTCGGAAGTGGTTATCTCCCCTGCCGTGTTATCATCCATAATTAAATTTTCGTATTCGCCCTCTCCACTCAAATACACGAGATTGGCGCGTATTGCCGCCTGATCCTTACCCAAGGTAATTCCAAGGCTTACCGCCTCCAGAGGGGATCTGCCTGCAGAATATATTTCGGGAGGATAACCGAGGATAGAAAGGTTGGCGGTATCGGATTCGGGTACCATATGGTCGGGCACGGTTTTACACAAGCCCATTATTCCGCCGGAGGCAAGTCGGTCTATAGTAGGCTTATGTGCCACCTCCAATGGGGTTTTATTATCAAGCTCACGGCAGGCGTAATCCGCCATACCGTCGCCAAGGCAAACAAAATATTTCATAAAAACAAAACTCTTTTCAAAAAGAAATTAAAACCAAAGTTGACAACAGCATAAATTAGATATATACTTATTTCACGGAGGTGATACCGTGAAGGTTGCCGTGGTAGGCTCAAGAAGCATAAAAAACGCAGATATTTCCCAATATATTCCCAAAGAAGCCACAGAGATAATTACCGGCGGCGCTGTGGGAGTTGATAAACTGGCAGAACGGGAAGCCCATTTGAGAGGAATTCCGCTTACCGTATTCAAGCCCGATTACGAAAGCCACGGAAAAAGCGCGCCTCTTGTTCGAAACAAGCTTATTGCGGAAAACTGTGATATGCTTATCGCATTCTGGGACGGTTCTTCCAGAGGAACGGTGTTTACCTGGCGGTACGCCGCAAAACTGGGAAAACCCGTTAAAATATACAAGCTGATATAAATTCACCCCAAGAAGCCGACCGCTCCTTGGGGTGTTTTGTATTGCGGTAAGGGTTACTTGATATATACAATCTCACCGTGCTTATCTGCGCTTTCCATTTCTGCCAAAGCGATCTTTACGGTATCACGGGCAGATTCGGGGGTAGCTCTGTCGATCTTGCCGCCTGCAAGCAGGGTGTCTGCAAAATACTTAAGCTCGGTATAATAGAAGTTTTCGGTATCATATTCGGGAGTAACGTTTTTACCCTCGGTATCTATTACGCGGAGACCGTTTTCATCAAACCAAACGGTAGCCTTTTCAAGGTTAACGCGGAAGATCTGATAAAATCCGTTGCCCTTAAGAGTCCAGTCGTTCTGGGCGTTAACAGGCATCATATCCTCGTAGATATAGTTGGTGGAACAGCAATCGTATGCGCTTTCGGGGAATACGGTATAGCCGTTGGTGGTAACAGCCTTGGGCATACCGAAGATGTGGTTAACTGCGTCAACATCGTGAACGTGCTGATCAAACAAAGCTCCGCCGCCCTTTTCACGCTTAAGAAGCCAGTTTTCATAAGACCACAGAGGAGTTCCGCCGCCGCGGAAGAAAAATGCGGAATATGCTTTTCCGTATTCGCCGGAGGAAACGATCTTCTTTATGGTATCGTACTGACCTGCAAAACGGAGACACTGACCGATCATAAGGTTTTTGCCGGTACGGCGTGCGGTTTCGATCATTTTTTCGCACTCTTCAACAGAGGGAGCCATAGGCTTTTCGCATATAACGTTTATTCCCGCTTCAAGACACTTGCAGGTGCCCCAGCAATGGAGATATGTAGGCAGAGCGATAGTAACCATATCCAGCTCTTCCTTAGCCAGCATTTCATCAAGATCGGTATAAAGGTTGAAGGAAGCGAAATCGTATCCGTCTGCACCTACTTCGCCGATATTGAAATCTGCTTTATAGTTGGTAAACTTTTTCTCGTCAACATCGCAAAGAGCAACAACCTTTATAGGGTAGCCCTCTTTTTCAAGACGAAGGTAATTATCAAGATGTCCACGGCCCATAGAGCCGATGCCGATCATAGCGGCGCGAAGAACTTTACTCATTTTAAAAACTCCTTAAAGATTCATTATAATATCCATATCAGCAGAGAACATTTCAACTGCATACTTTGTGGTCATTCCCTCTTCGGGCCACATTTCTGCGGATACGGGACCTTCATAGCCGGCGTTGCGCAGACAATCAAATGTGGTCTTCCAATCAATAGTGCCTTGTCTGAGATAAACGAACTTTCCGCTTTCTTTATCAAAGCCCTTAATGTGCACACGGCGTATCTTTTCGCCAAGAGTTTCTATCCAGTGAGACTGGAATCCGTCACGCTCGATATTGCCCGCATCAAAATATGCGCCGACGCCTTCTCCGCATTCGTCTACAAAGCGACGCATTTCAAGAGGAGAAAGCAGGAACTTGTTCCAAACGTTTTCGATAGCCAGAACAACGCCCTTTGCTGCAGCTTCTTTGCCCAGCACCTTAAGACAGCTCTGTGCATTTTCATATGCAGTCTTATAGCTTACCTGCTCGTTTACCACGCCGGGAACAACCAGAACGGTATCCATACCCAAAACTTCACAAACGTGAATCATTTTGCGTATAACCTCCATACCTGCTTCTCTTACAGCAGGATCGAGATCGGTAAGACACTTGGACCACAGCTCTGCGGAAACTATACCAACGGGAGTAATGCCGTGTTTTTTTGCCAATTCACCTACAGCGAGGATTTCTTCATCGTCTGCGCCGTTCCATATATTGGGATAGGTCTGGCGGGCAGAATACATATTAAGCTCTGCGTAATCAAAGCCTGCGGCTTTAACTTCGGCAAACACCTCGTCAAGAGGAGCCGTTTCGGGATAAGTACAAATATTAATAGATTTAAGCATATTTTTCACCCTAAAATTAAAATAAGTTAAAAATTCTTGCTAAAAAAGGGCATGTCAAAAGACAGCCCTTTTAAGGTTTGTAAAATTATTCGCAATCGTCTTCGTCGCAGCAGCAATCACAATCACATTCGCAATCGTTGCAAACAACGTCAAGTTCTGCGTTGCAGGAAGGGCATATTACCTTTTCCATGTGCTCGATCTCTTCGGAATCGATATAAATCATTTCGCCGCAAGCGGGGCATTCAAGCTCTTCTACGCAGTCTTCGCAATCGCAGTCGCAATCACAATCGTCACAATCGCAGTCGCAATCGTCACATTCGCAATCACAATCGCAGTCGCAATCGTCTTCGCATTCGTAGAAATCCTTTTCAACTTCGCCGAGATCTTCGTCGATCTCTTCGATATACTCGTTGAGCATAGCGGTCTCGTCTTCAAGATCCTGTACGGAAAGCGCAAGATCCTCAAGCAGATCGAGAATAGCGGCAAAAAGCTTGCCTTCGTTGGAATTTTGGTCGTAATTCATACCGTCAAGAAGACCCTTGAGGTAGGAAGCCTTTTCGGAAACTGTCATTTTACGTTCCTTTCTGCGTTATACACGCTCAAGATATTCGCCGGTACGGGTGTCTATCTTAACTACGTCGCCTTCGTTAACAAAAATAGGTACTCTGATAACAGCGCCGGTTTCAACAGTTGCGTTCTTGGTAACGTTGGTAGCGGTGTTGCCCTTTACGCCGGGTTCGGTTTCGGTGATCTCAAGTTCAACGAACATGGGAGGTTCAACAGAGAAAACACTGCCCTTGTAGGAAAGCAGACGGCACTGGTGGCCTTCCTTAACGAACTTAAAGCTATCGGGAAGCTTATCGCTGTTAAGAGGAACCTGATCAAAGGTCTGCATATCCATAAAGTAGTAAAGATCGCCGTCGCTATAGGAATATTCCATATCCTTCTTTTCAACGGTAGCGGAAGGGAACTTTGCGGTGGGGTTGAAAGATGTTTCAATAACGGCACCGGTGATAACGTTTCTCATCTTGGTACGAACGAAAGCCGCACCTTTACCGGGTTTAACGTGCTGGAATTCAACAACCTGCATTACTTGTCCATCCATTTCGAAAGTAAGGCCGTTTCTGAAATCGCCTGCAGATAACATATATATCCTCCTTCGTCTGCATATACACGCAGAACTCTTTTTTATCTCTACATATTGTATACAAAAATTGCGTTTTTGTCAACAGTTTTTTTACAGTTCAATAAGTTCCTTGGGAGAATTTGTAAGATTTTCGCATCCGTTTTCGGTTATAAGCACCATATCCTCGATTCTGCAGCCGCCAAAGCCCTCGATATATATACCCGGTTCAACTGTCATAATGTTTCCGGGAACGAAAATATCCGTGCTTCTGGAAGAGAATCTGGGAGATTCGTGTATTTCCAGGCCGAGTGAATGTCCCAAAGAATGTCCGAACTTACCTTCATAGCCGCAGGAATTTATATAATCTCTTGCGGCGGCGTCTACGCTTGCACCGTCAACTCCGGCTTTTGCGGCGGCAATACCCCGCTTTTGCGCTTCAAGAACGGTTTCGTAAATATGTTTTGTCTTTTCATCCGCCTTGCCCAAAACCACGGTACGGGTCATATCCGAGCAATAGCCGTTATAACGTGCGCCGAAATCCATGGTAAGGAATGCGTTTTCCGTAAGAACCGTATCGGAAGGAACACCGTGAGGCAGAGAGCTGTTTTTGCCGGAAACCGCGATAGTCTCGAAAGCAAAGCCGTCTGCACCGTTTTTGCGCATTGCGTATTCGAGCTCTGCGGCAACCTCTTTTTCGGTTACGCCGGGACGGATAAAATTGAGCACGTGTAAAAACGCCTTATCCGTTATACGCTGTGCTGCGCGGATATTTTCAACCTCGCGGGCGGTCTTTACTCTGCGGAATTCGCCACATATATCGCTTACGCCCTCAAATTTAACGGAGGGGAAGAATTCGGAAAGAGCTTTTTCTCTCGCAACGGTGGTACGCTCGCTGTCAAAGCAAACGTTGGTAATTCCCTGTTTTTCGAACATTTCGCCCAGAATTCTGAAGGTGCTTCTGTCAAGCAGATAAAGGTTGACGTCTTCAAACAAAAGTCCGTCTGCCTTTGCGCGGGAAGCCGCCTCAAAATAACGGGAATCTATAACCAGCGCAGTTTCTTCCTTACTCACAAGCAAAAAGCCGTCTGTAGAGAAAAATCCGCTTATATAGTGCATATTCACTTCATCAAAGAACAGTGCGGCGCCGTATCCCAGCGCAGAGATTTTTTCAAAAACTTTTCTTCCGTTCATGCTTTTACCTCCTTAATGAGCTTGGCTATTTCCTGCTTGGTATAAGAATATTTTCTTCCGCAGAACTGGCAGGTCATTTCGGTTTTTTCTTCGCTTTCGTAAATTTCCGTAAGCTCTTTTTTACCCAAAGAAACCAAAGCACGGTCCGTACGCTCGCGGGAGCAGTTACATTCATAGCCGTTTTGAATTTCATCAAACACATCGTATTCGATACCTTCAAGATATACCGCAAGTATTTCCTCTAAGGATTTTTCTGCCAGCATCTTGGTTATGGGAGGTGCGGAGGATGCGTTTTTCTCCAATATTTCGGTAACCGCAGGGTCTGCAAAGGGCAAAAGCTGTATAAGCGCTCCGCCTGAGCATGCGCAGGTACGGTCTCTGTCCACAAGTACGCCCAAAGCGCAAACGGTGGGAACCTGTTCGCTGTTGGCGTAATAGGATGCGATATCCTCTGCAACTTCGCCGCTTACTATATTTGCAATACCCACGTAAGGCTCTTCGCCGCCCACGTCACGGAGTACGTACATATTTCCTTTTCCGATACAGCATCCCACGTTAAGCTTTCCATCGGGACGCAAGGGAAGGTCGCAGGCGGGATTTTGAATAAATCCGCGGACGTTGCCCTTCCAATCGGAAGACGCAACAACGCTTCCGCCCTCTCCGTTGCCTTTAAAGCGGAGGGTGAGCATATCTTCCTCCTCGCCCAAAAGAGTGCCCATCATAGAGCAGGCGGTAAGAACTCTGCCCAGCGCCGCAGAGGCGGTGGGTTCGGTGGAATGTATTTTAATTGCTTCGTTAACAATATCTCGCGTGTCTGCTATCAAGGCACGGGCGGAACCGTCCCGTGTCATAGCGCGTATTACTCTGCTCATTCTTCTTCACCGCAATGCTCATCGTGAAGATGACAGCAGGAGCAATCACCGGTACAGCCGGGGATCTCTTTATCGATGCCCTTGCGCTTGTAATAATCCGCAACAGCGGCACGAACAGCTTCTTCTGCCAAAACGGAGCAGTGAATCTTTACGGGAGGCAGACCGTCCAAAGCCTCTACAACAGCCTTGTTGGAAAGGGTGAGCGCTTCTTCAACGCTTTTACCCTTGATAAGCTCGGTAGCCATAGAGCTGGTAGCGATAGCTGATGCACAGCCGTAGGTATTGAACTTAACGTCGGTGATAATTCCGTTATCATCAACCTTAAGATAAATCTTCATTATATCTCCGCATTTTGCGTTGCCTACCTCACCTACACCGTCGGCATCATCGATCTTGCCAACGTTGCGGGGGTTCTGGAAATGGTCCATTACTTTTTCGCTGTATATCATAATTATTTCTCCTCTTTAACTATCTTTTCCCACACGGGTGACATTTCTCTTAAATATTTAACTATACCGGGTACGGTTTCAAGAACGTAATCCACCTCTTCTTCGGTGGTATGCTCGGAAAGAGACAAACGGAGAGAGCCGTGGGCTATCTCGTGTATAAGTCCTATCGCCAACAGCACGTGGCTGGGATCCAGAGAGCCGGAGGTACAAGCGCTTCCGCTGGATGCGCAGATTCCCTTTGCATCAAGCCAGAGAAGGAGGGATTCTCCCTCGATTCCCTCAAAGCAAACGGACACGTTGTTGGGTACGCGGTTTTCTCTTCCTCCGTTAAGACGGGTGCGCTCTACTGCGGTGAGTCCGTTTATAAGCTTGTCCCGAAGAGGAATGATCTTTGCGTTGTTGGCTTCCATATTTTCGATAGCCTCTTTAAGTGCCGCCGCCATTCCGCAGATGCCCGCAAGATTTTCGGTTCCTGCACGGCGACCGCTTTCCTGCGCACCACCGTTTATAAGGTTGGGAAGACGTATTCCCTTGCGGACATACAGCGCGCCCACACCCTTGGGGCCGTGGAACTTGTGTCCCGAAAGGGAGAGCATATCCACGTTAAGCGCCTTTACGTCAACGGGAATATGTCCCACAGCCTGAACGGCATCGGTATGAAAAAGCACTCCCTTACTGTGGCATATCTCGCCGATTTCGGCTATGGGCTGGATAGTACCGATCTCGTTATTCGCCATCATAACGGTAACCAGCGCCGTATTTTCGGTTATTGCTTCTTCCACCTGCTTTGCGGTTACGTATCCGTCCGCAGATACGGGAAGAAGCTTTACGGTGAATCCCTCTTTTTCAAGAGCGTTCAGGGTGTGAAGAACTGCGTGATGCTCGATAGCGGTGGAAATTATTTCCTTTTTGCCCTTTAAAGCCATTGCCTTTGCGGCACCGATTATCGCCCAGTTATCGCTTTCACTTCCGCCGGAGGTGAAGTAAATTTCTTTTTTATCTGCGCCCAAAGCGTTTGCTACGTCTTCTCTCGCCTTATCCAGCATAAAGAAGGCTTCTCTTCCCGCCCCGTGAAGGGAGGAAGGATTTCCGTAGGTCTTCCACGCTTCGGTCATCGCATTTATCGCCGCAGAGGAAATTTCCGTGGTAGCGGCGTTATCCATATATACACGTTTCATCAGGTTTTCTCCTTCCGATTAAACGGTTGTTTAATCATTGTCAATACTATTATACCCAGTTGTTTTATAAAGTCAATAGGTTTTGTTGACATTTAGCGAAAATACGATTATAATATTTATGAAAGGAAGTGTTTTTATGGAAAAAGACACATTCGTCGCGGCGGCAGACAGCTTTAAGCTGCTTTCGGACGCTACGCGGCTTAAAATATTTCATTATCTGTGTTATGCGGAAGCCAGCGTGCAAAGCACGGCAGAGGCGGTGGGAATGTCCTCCCCTGCGGTAAGCCACCATCTTAAACTGCTGAAAGAAGCAGGACTTTTAAAGGTACGCAGAAACGGCAGAGAGGTGCTTTACAGCATATCCGATAACTGCCTTGCAAACGTTATCAAAAACACAATAGACAGCCTGCTCCGCTGCTCCGGCTGCAGCAGAGGATTTTGCGAATAAGTGTTTCAAACTTTCTTCCCGAGTATAATACACTAGTGATGGTTGTCCCATCCCTTTATATGTTTTTGCGAGGAGGTGCCGTTCATGAGCGGACCACGACCCAAAGACCGATTGGGCGAAACGAAAATTATGAAAAACGGAATGAAAGCCGTTATTTCACGCTACAAATCTTCCGCAGAAATTGATGTGCAATTTGAAGATGGCGTAACGGTAAAAAACAAAACGTACGCAAGCTTTACTAAAGGGTTAATCGGTCATCCTAATGCTCTACACAAATCCAAATTGAGAGATAAAACTGGTGAAGTAAGACAAATGTCAAACGGCATGACCGCTAAAATAATACACTATACGAACTCAAAAATCGTTGACGTGGAATTCGAGGATGGTGTTGTTAGGAAGAATTGCGCTTATAAAGAATTCAAAAATGGTCATATTGCTCACCCAGGCCAAACATCTGAAAGTATGGCAAAAAACAGATTGGGTGAAAAACGAAAAATGAACTGCGGACTCACCGCAACAATTACTGGATATGATAGTTATCATAATATTGAAATTACTTTTGAAGATGGGATAATAATTAGTTCTGTCGACTATGGCCAATTTTCTTCCGGTTCTATATCCCATCCAAAATATGACGGAACTATTTCGTTGCAGGAGTCAAGTATAGCTTACTACCTTAAAGAAATCGGTTTTACGAAAAGTTCAAAAAGTCAATTAAAAAGCATAGGGCTTGGAACGTTTGAATTGGATTTATATAACCAAGAAGCCTCTGTTGCAATAGAAATAGACGGACGTTTCCACAGAAGCGAAAGTGCACTCAAGCGAGATCTCGAGAAGAACTGCAAATGTCATAACGCAGGAATTAAACTATTCAGGATTAGAGAAAAAGGGTTGCCACCGCTTCAAGATGGATTATCATACAATTACGAAATGAACGGTGAAAAATTATATAATGGGCTT
>JAFOBR010000097.1 GCA_017381715.1 Clostridia bacterium | reverse complement strand
TCCGCCGTATACGTACGCAACAAGAAAAAAGACTGCGAAGAGGTTGGCTTTTTGTCTATCGGTCATACGCTCCCTGCCCAAACCACGCAGGAAGAGCTTATAGCACTTATAGACAAGCTTAACGCAGACGAAACCGTGGACGGAATTCTCTGCCAATTACCCGTGCCCAAGCATATTGATTCAAATGCTGTACTGGAGCGTATCGCTCCCGACAAGGACGTGGATTGCTTCCACCCCGTTTCCGCAGGAAAGCTGTTCAGAGGCACCCCCTCCCTGCTCCCTTGTACGCCCGCAGGTGTTATAAGAATTTTGGATGAGTATTCTATCGATATCGCAGGTAAAAACTGCGTGGTAGTGGGCAGAAGCAACATAGTGGGCAAGCCCGCGGCAATGATGCTTCTTGACCGCAACGGAACCGTTACGGTGTGCCATTCCAAGACCAAGGATCTTGCAAAAGTAACCAAAAGCGCGGATATTCTGGTTTCCGCTGTGGGCAGAGCAGATTTCATTACCGGCGATATGATTAAAGACGGCGCAGTTGTGGTTGACGTGGGTATGAACAGAAATGCCGAAGGCAAGCTGTGCGGCGACTGCGATTACGCATCATGCTATGAAAAAGCAAGCTACATCACCCCCGTTCCCGGCGGCGTGGGCCCCATGACCAGAGCAATGCTGATGGAAAACACCATGACAGCATACGGCATACACGAGAAACTGTAAACTATGAACGATGAACGATGAACTATGGAAGTTTTTTGCGGAGCAAAAAACCGAAATAATTATTCTCGTAATCTACCGTCTATAGTTGCAAGAGTTTCGCTGAAGCAAGGAGCTGACGCATTCGGAGCAGACCGAAAAACGCAATAAAATGAAATTCGTATTACGGATTTCTACATTAAAACCATAAAAAGAAATGGCGAGAGTAAAACCAATCACTCTCGCCATATTTTTATTTTTCTTTTGCGTTTTTCTGTCTGCGCCGAATGCTTAAGACCTTTTAGATTTCGATCCAGGTGTTAGGATTAGCCAGTGCCTTGTTACCTGCTTCGATAATGCCCATAATAGCCACAGTTTCATCGTGAGCGGCTTTGATTTCGCCGGTCTTGAAGAAATCGCACATAGCCTTAATAAAGTTGGGGAAGGTATTACTCATCTGGGGAACGGTAACGGTCTTGCCGTCTTCGTAGTTAACGAGCATGCTAAAGTCCACGCCGGTCCAGCCGTACTGGGACATAACGATGCTGCGGTTGCCTTCGAATTCGATAACCATACTTTCATACTTACCGCTGCCCACAGACATAATTCTCTTTGCCTTGCTGCCCATAAGAACAACGATAGGCTCGATCTGGTGGATAGAATATGTATCAAAGTTACCGGGGCCGCGGGAATTGATAAAGCAAATACCCTCTCTGTCGATATCCTTAAGCTCGTCTGCGAAACGGAGCGCAGAGGTGGAGAAGAAGGGGGTATTGTTTTCTTCTGCAAGCTTTACAAGGGCTTCTGCGGTGGATTTTTCCAAAGCGAAGGTCTTGTCTACGTATACACGTTTACCGCTGCGGAGAGGCTTCTGGCAAAGATCCCAATGGCGTTCGGGGTTATCGGGAGAAAGCACGATAAGGCAATCGCTCTTTTCAACAACCTCGTCGATGCTGTCGAGACGCTGAACACCGTACTTTTCGCACCACTGATCGGTGGTCATTCCGCCGGGTTTATCCATTTCAGCATAAGCGTATGCAACTTCAAACTCGCCGTCGGTTGCTTCCTTTATAAACTGGGGATAATTAAGTGCATGCCATTCGTCAAGATAATAATCAATAAAACCTATCTTTTTTGCCATTTTAATACACCTCTTATTATATTTTACTTCTGAGGAAGTCTGCCGCTTTAAGAATATCTGCGTAAGGATCTGCGCCGCATTCACGTTCAATGGTGAGGAAGCCCTTGAAGCCGATATCGGTAAGAGCGTTCAGATATGCATCGAAATCTACCTTGCCTTCGCCCAAAGGAAGTTCAAGGAAGTAATCGGACATACGCATATCCTCAATACCGCCTTCTGCAAAGAAGGTGTAGATTATCTTGGGGTCGGTCTGCTTGATCATAATACCGTCTTTTGCGTGGGTATGTACGATAAAGTCCTTAAGAGTATATACAGCCTGAACGGGGTCATCACCGGTAACCATTATAAGGTTTGCAGGGTCAAGGTTTACACCGATACCCTTGCTGCCAACATCGCGGATGAAGTCTGCCAGAACGGTTGCCTTTTCGGGACCGGTTTCGATAGCGAAGGTTACGCCGATAGATGCTGCGTAATCGCCCATATCCTTGCAAGCGTTCTTCATACGGATATATTCTTCGGAATTCTTATCCTCGGGAACACAGCCGATATGAGTGGTAACAACGGAGCTGCCCAGCTTCTTTGCAAGGGAAGCAACTTCCTTGGAAGCAGGAACTTTCCAAACGTTTTCTTCCTCGGTAGCGAAGCCGTGTCCGCCAAAGTCGCCGCAAACTGCGGAAACAACAAGTCCGTGTGCCGCAAGAGCATCGTTAACAGCCTTGATCTTTTCATCGTCAAAGGTTTTGTAAGACATTTCGCCTTCAACAACGTAAAGCTGAATACCCTGTGCGCCAACTTCTACTGCTTTGTCAAGTGCTTCGAAAAAGGGTTTCTTGAATGAGTCGGTCATTACGCCGATAGAAAATCTTTTTTCCATAATTATTTATCCTTTCAGTTACTCTTCTGGAGTGACTTAAATATTTCTATTGTTTCTTCCATTTCGGCAAGAGTACCGGGTTCTGCCTTTTCGTAAGCGGAAGAGAAGGTATCCTTACCTGCTTTGTACATTCCTATAACCGTATCGTACATAGTACCCCAACGGTAAATTTCGCACATATCGGGAATGCGGGATTCAAAGATTATATCCAGCATACGCATAGATTCGTCATCACGGGAGATCTGATACTGAAGCGTCTGCTCGTAATATACTCTGTTAAGATTTGCTCTGGAAGAGGCGCCGAGAGCATCAAGTACATAACCTGCAAGCTCAAGATCTTCGCCTTCCACAAACTGGGGAATACAAATAGTATCGCAAGACCAACCGCCGATACGGGAATAGTAGCCGTCCTGCTCTTTATCGTATTTGGGGGTGGGAAGCACGCCGAAATCATTTTCCATATCTCTGAGCAGAGGCAGGTTGAGCACCGCTTCCATTAGGAACAAAAGACGGTCTGCTTTGAATTCGGGAACTATAACATCGGAAACGGGAACACCGGAAACGTTAAAGTAATCGTTTGCGGAAATAAAGCCGCTTTGGGGATTCTGTAAGAAATCCTGCGCATCGGATATAAGGGAAATTGCGCGCTCGTTGTTAATGGTAAGTGAAGGATATCCGTCCGCATCGGGAGTGGCGATAGTTTCACCTGCGCCGGAAAGCAAGCAGGCAATTACGCCGTCCTGCTGGGCAAAGCCCAGAATATCACCTACATCGGACTTGTTGTTTGAATTCAGGTCCTGATAAACCGCTTTGGACATAGCAAACATTACGTCCTGCGTCCATGCGCCGTCATCCACCATTTCGTAAAGAGAAGAATAACCAAAGTCATCAAGCAAGTGCTTTTCTTCTACCATATTCTTGTTAAACGCTACGAAAAGGGTGGCGTTTTTGTTTACGTAGCCGATATCACCGATAGTGAAATACACGCTTCCCGCAATGGCAACCTTTTCGTTAAAGGATTGAGACCACCATTCATTGGTAATATCCAATGTTTCCACGGTAACGAGATCACGCAATACGCCTTCTGTGGAAAGCATTGCGGCTTCTGTTGAAGCAGGCATACAGAACAGATAATCACCGCCTCCGATAGTCATATCGGATATAATATGCTGATACATCTCGCCGCCGTATCGGTTGGAGGTGTACACCACCTGCTCTTCGATCTTTATGCCGAACTTTTCTTCAACCAATCTTGTGCGCTCAGCCGCGGCGGTAACTATACCGGAAGCGGTATCTGCGGAAAACATGGGATTGGAGGAGGGCTGTATCTGGTAAGACCAATCATCGTTGGTGGCGGTACTGAGCACCTTTACGGTAGTACCCTTGAATTTTTCTATATCCTCGGGCAGAGTATAACCGAAAAAGGTATCTCCTTCCGAAACGTCGCCCGAAAGATTGTCTGCATTCCCTTCGTTACAAGCGGCAAGTATTCCAACCGCCATAACCAAAAGCAACACATACGCAAACATTCTTTTTTTCACGTTAAACATCCTTTCATTTGCTGAAAAAATTAATAAGCTTATCCGAAACGAAAAGGTCTGCCAATCCGCCGCCGGCAAAGCAGGCTATGGCAACAACAATTCCGGCAATAAGAACTCCCAAAGCGATAGGGGGTAAAGCTTTTTTTAGTTTAAGATTAAGGGTAAGTGCAATTAAAGAACCCGTCCACGCACCTGTACCGGGAAGGGGCACCGCAACGAACAGAAGAAGTCCCACGAAAAGCGTGCGGTGCATTTTGGAAACCTTTTTCTCACCCAGACGGAGTATCCAGCGGAAAGGCCCGCCCAGAGTTTTGAAGGATGCCAGCCACTCAAGCACCTGTCTTCCCCACAGCACCAGAAAAGGCACGGGAAGCATATTGCCGAGAAATGTAAGCAATATCGCTACGGCGGGATTCATATCGTAAACCAACAGCGCCAACGGCAAAGCGGCTCTCAGTTCCAGCACGGGAACCATACTTAAAGCAAATACCAGTAAATAGGGTAACATACAAAAAAATCCTTTATATTTATAGTTTGATTATACTATATACTGACCGTCTTTTCAAGCATTTTTTGAAATCCGTAGTTTAAAAATATTCATATCCTGCGGTTTTCCATATAGGCGCACAGCTTTTCCAATGCGCCTTTTTCAAGACGGGAAACGTATGAACGGGATATTCCCATTTTTTCCGCAACTTCTCTTTGAGGATACTCCTTCCCCTGCTCTGTAAGACCGTAACGCAGGAGAATGATTGCTTTTTCTCTTGGGGTAAGCACCGTATTTATGGCTTTATACGCCGCAGAGGAACGGATGCGGGCGTCGATTTCGTCTACCATATCCTCATCTGTACTTATTATATCCATATACGTTAAAGGATTTCCGTCTTTATCCACATCCACCGGTTCTTCTATACTGACTTCGCAGGAAAGCTTTTTGCGGGAACGGAAATACATAAGTATTTCGTTTTGCAGGCATTTTCCCGCATAAGTAGCAAAGCGGGCACCGTTTTCCACATCAAAAGAATCTATTGCCTTTATAAGTCCTATAGTTCCTATAGACACCAGATCATCCTGATCGGGATAGGATGAATAATATTTTTTTACGATATGAGCAACCAAGCGCAAATTATGCTCGATAAGGGTGTTTCTGGCGGAAATATCCCCTTTGCGCGCCAAGGAAAAATAATATTTTTCTTCCTTTGCACTTAAAGGCGGCGGGAAATTATTGCCGCCGGACACCCGCAGAAACATACATACGATACGGGAAAAGAAAAAAGCGATTGCGGAAATCATTTGTTTTTATCACCTCCCGTAATTATACTTGAAACACTATAAAAAAATACCGCACCCGTGAAGGTGCGGTAAATTTAAATATTAATCTTTGTTAATTAGTTCCAGCCCTTGATAGTGTAGGTGCCGAGGAATGCACGCTTAACCATAATGTAGTCGTTTGCATCGATCTTGCCGTTGCCGTTTACGTCTGCAAGTCTGGTCTGTTCCTTATCAAGTTCGATCATGCCGAGAACAGCACGTCTGATCATAAGGTAATCGGTTGCATCCAATTCGCCGTTCATATTAACGTCGCCGGGCTTATAGCCATCTTTGAAATAGAAGTAAGCGCCGATATCGGTGGAAAGCTTGTCGATATCAATACCGTTGAGTACCAAAACGTCGCCAACCTTTGCAGCCTTTGCCAGGGTCTGGTTCATAACTGCAACATCGGAATCGTGGTGAACAGCGATAATGATCTCGCCTTCCTTAAGGGTGTAATCTGCGAAGGAACCGCCGCCAAAGCTGTTCTTGGTAACAACGTATGCTTCAAGAGCTTCGTTCCACTCAAGCCAGATGTTCTGGGTCCACTTGGGGTTGTGAGAAGCGCCGGTAATGGTGCCGGAGGTGAAGATGGAGGTGTAGTCCGCGAGAATGGAAGTGTTGAACGCGGTGAGATACAATCCTTCTTCGATAGCCTCTAAATCGACACACACTTCAAACTCGGATACGAACATCCAACCACCGCGTGTAAAACGAGCCTGAACATAACGTCCGGATGCATTTGCGGTAACAGCAACAGCTTCAACAGAGGAAGTGGCAATATTTTCAGCAGTTGCAGAGCCGATAGAAGTCCAGTTCTGTTCATCGTCGGAAACAAAGAATTCAACCTTCAGACCGTCAGCACTGATACCGCTGCCGAGAGCACCAGTACCAACGTGAAGAACAGCCTTGTTTATAGCCTGAACAGAGCCAAGATCAACTGTGATCCAGCTATATCCGTTTTCTTTATAGTCAGGAGTGTTGTGATTAAAGCCTACCCAAGCTACGTCAGAATAAGCAGCCCCGGAATCGGCGATAACGCCATCGGTAAGAGATTTGCCGTATTCATCGGGATAAGAAATAGGTGCATTTTCATCCCAACCCCAACCGGATGCTTCACCGCCCTGTTGGAACAGCTGAGACGTGGTATAATCCTTTCCGTATGCAACGTTTACGGACTGATCGCCGGAAAGAGAATACCAGTAAAGAAGATCGTTATATGCCGCCTTGATCTCTGCGGAAGTGGATTCCTTGCTTGCTACAACGGAGCTTGCTACGTCGTATGCTGCGCGGAGATTATCAAGAACGAACTGAGAGTAATCGGTAAACTTAACGTTTGCAACCTTTGCAACGAGCGCTTGAAGCTCCTGCTTTCCTGCGAGGGCGGAGGAAATCTTCATAATAGCACGCTTATAATCGCCTTCGGTTGCTCTTTCGTCTGCGCCAACAGCTTTTGCTGCTTCAAGAGCGAGGGTGAGGTTTGCGGATTCTTCTGCTTCTTCACCTTCTGCTATAGCCGCATCAAGTGCTGTTACAAGCTCTTCGGAAGGAAGCATAGAAGAAAGCTTAACTACCATTATACAGTCGGAAACAGAACGGGAAGAGGACTGAACGTAGCCGGGTTCGCCGTTGCCTGCGTCTGCAAGGTACATAGCGGAGGATCCGCCGCCGTCCATACGGATAACATTGGTGCAGCCCAGTTCCATCATTGCTTTTGCAACGTCGCGGAGGGTTACAGAGCCGCCTGCGCCGGTAGAGCCGCCTTCGGTGGTGAAGAATACGTAAGATCCATCGGGCTTGGTGCCGAATGCGGTCCAACGTGCCTGAAGAGTAACGGAGTGAGTACCGATCTCTTTCATGATCTGAGTCTGGTCAACGCCGTCCTTTACAAGCCAACCCACGTTTTCGATAGCAGAAGAGCAGTTTTCCATAACTTCTCTGGATGCTTCGATAGATTCGTTAACGGAGATCTGAACTTCGTCGCCTGCTTTAAGATTCTTAAGGGTTTCCGCAAAGGGAGAACCGTTTTTGCAGTAAAGAACGAACTGGTTTGTGCCGATTTTAGTGCCGTAAGTATCTATCCCTACGGAAACAACTTCGCCTACCAGAGTACCGCCTACGGAAAGCTCTGTATTATTTACTTTATTACACAGAATCTCAACGCCTTTTTCGTAATCCTGAGAATCGGAGATGGTGCCGCAAGCGGAATCCCAATAATAAACCTTATCTCCGGCTGTACCCTTATCGCGTTTGTTGATATAAGTAAGAGCATTCTTAAGCTCTGCGCCGTTTGCGTAAAGCTTGTAATCAAGAGAGCTCTTAACAACGGTCATAACACCCTTGCTGTCAAAGGTAACCATTTCGCCGGTATAACCAACGTGAGCGCAGGTAATTCTGCCGTCGGTAATATTGATACTGTTAAGGAAGTTATTGGTCATATTGAAGAAGGAACCGTTGATGATGGCAACGGGTTCATAACCCCAACGCTCGTTAAAAGCTTTTTCAAATTGCTTTGAAAGAACAGACGCCGAACCTGAATTACCATCGAATACAACGGGAACGTAACCGTCTGCAGGATCAAATTCAAGAGCCTCTGCGGTAACTGTGTTTCCGTTTTCACCGCTGGTAACTTCGTAGCTGGTGTGGAAAACGTTATCGTCTACCTCATACGCTTCCGAAGTAGCTTCCATGTCATAACCTGCGAAAGCCAAAACGGATGCGAGAGAGCCGACCATAACAAGCGCTAAAACAAGCGCCAATGCTTTTTTGGTGAATTTCATAAATTACTGTCTCCTTATACTGGATTTCTATATAGATTATACACAGTTTGTGCTGTAAAGTCAATTACTAATGTAATATTTATTAACTGTTTTTTAATTTTTTTACAACTTTAAATACAGTACATACAGGAAATCCGATAACCGAAAAGAAATCTCCATCCACAGATTCTACAAAAAGGCTTCCCTTTCCTTGGATCCCGTAACTACCCGCTTTATCCATCGGTTCATTAGTGGATATATACCAGCGTATTTCAGAATCGGTAAGAGGACGGAAATACACGTCGGTGGAAACGCATCCGCTTTCCCATTTGTTTCCGCATATTACGGTATATCCCGTAATAACGTTGTGCTTTCTGCCACTCAACATTTTGAGCATACGAAAAGCATCCTCTTCATCCCTTGGCTTGCCCAAAAGCTCTCCGTCGATACACACCATAGTGTCCATTCCCAATACAACGTCCCCGTTACCTGCCTCGTCCTTTACGGCAAAGGCTTTGCGCTGTGAAAACAGCATTACCGTATCCGCAGGGGACATGCCTTCTACGGGAGTTTCATCTGTTTCCGCCGGTACACAGCGGTATTCAAACCCAAGGTTTTCCAGTATTTCTTTTCTTCTGGGAGATTTTGAAGCAAGAATTATCATTTTTTAACTACCTCGCATACAACTGTAATATAGGACGGCGAAAAGCCGGGTAACACATTTTAAAAACAACACATACTATGCAAATAGGAAGGGAGGATGCCCGATGGCTTGTTTTGATCAATTCTTTGGAAACAACGGCGGTAATTGCTGCTGGATCATTATTCTTATTGCGATCATCATCTGTTGCTGCTGCGGCTAAAAACCGCAAAAAACCTCTTGCTGACAGAGGTGTTAAGGACCTGCCTTTTTTGGCAGGTCTTTAATTTTCGGCGGAAAGCAGATACCTTTCTCTGTAAAACAGATACTGCTGGGCAATACCTGCATATTCGCCCAGAGAAATGGGATCAAAGGATTCGTCGTAATATTTCTCTATTACCCGTTTTACCCAAACGTCTACGGGAAAAGCGGATAAAAATCCGTAACCGAACAAAAGCACGCAGGACGCCACCTTTTTGCCTACACCTTTTATCTTCATAAGCTCGTTTTCCGCCTCTTCGTAGGAAAGGGAGGCAATATATTCAAGGTCGGTCTCTCCGTTTAAGACGCGGTGCGCCGCATCCAGTATGTATTTGACACGGAAGCCGGCTTTTATGGGGGCAAGACCTTCCGCCCCGGCAGACCAAATTTTTTCCGGAGTAGGAAAAGAGTATGACCCGTTTTCCAGAGGTTCGCCCAAGGTTTGGCACAGAGATTCTATTATCTTTTTAATGCGGGGGATATTGTTGTTTTGGGAAATTATAAAGGAAACAAGCGTTTCCCACTTATCCTGCTTCAAAATGCGTATGCCTTTTCCTATTTCTGCGGCATCTGCAACCTGCGCATCGTGGGAAAAAGAGCTTTGGATAACCGAATAATCTCTTTTAAGGTCGAAAAATTCCTCCCACACGGAAAGATAATCTTCCTTTTTGCAAAAAAGCACGGTATCCGCGCCTTGGGTATAACCCACAAGTGTTTTGCCGAAAGCCACGCCCTGCCACATACCGTCTGCGTTTTTATTAAAACGGAAGCACTGACCGCAATCAAAGGTGAGATCAAGGGAAAGATGGGGTTGATTTTTAATTATTACTTTTTCGTTTTCAAAAATTACGTTCATAGTTAAACCTTGGTATTGCAAATCTTAATATGCTAATGTATAATAAGCTTAAAGAGGTGATATTTTTTGCAGGAACATATATATACCATCCCTGTTAACGAAGCATTTGAAAGCTGCGGCGGAAACTGCCCCTTTTGTATGCTGTTTGAAGATCTTGAAGAAACCGAACTTGATCTGATTCTGGGCGCATCCATGATGGAGCCTGATATACGCAAAAAAACCAATGAAAAAGGCTTTTGCGGAAAGCATTACAGACGTATGTTTACAATGAAAAACCGTCTGGGAATGGCGCTCACTCTGGAAAGCCATCTCGAAACACTGAAAAAAGATCTTGCACCCGGCGGATTTCTTGCCAAGGACGCTTCCGCAAAGCCTGCAAAACGCATGGCGGAGCTTGAGGAAAGCTGTTACGTTTGCGACAGAATTGAAGAAAAGTTTGCCAAAATGATCGCAACCGCAGTATATCTCTACCACACGGAAGAGGAGTTCAGAAACAAGTTCAATTCCGCTACCGTAATATGTCTTCCCCATTACCGCAGATTGCTTACCTGCGCTTCCTCCAATCTTCCCAAAAAGGTATATGCAAATCTTTTTGAAGATGCGGACAAGCTGGTGCGCGGTTATCTGGATACTTTAAAAGATGACGTTTCCTGGTTTTGCCGCAAGTTTGATTACCGTTTTGACGATCAGCCCTGGGGTAACAGTAAGGATTCCGTAGAGCGCTCAATACGCTTTTTGACCGGAGGCACCACAGAGAATTTCAACGGCACGAAACGGGTTAAAAAGTAAATTTACACGTCCCTTTCGGGACGTGTTTTTTATTCCGGTCCCCAAGAAACCACAAGGTTTTACGGGGTGGTTATTTTTATACTGTATAAGGTGAATATTCACCCCGATTATACACGGACGGGTTTACATAACCCGCCGTTTATTGACATAATAAAAATTATGAAATCCACATTATCCACATAGTTATCCACATTATTTAAGGTGGCTGACACGATAATTCGGGGATTTTTTATGTTTTGGAACATTTTAATGTGGGTAATCCACATACTTTTCCACCGAATGTGGAAAACATTATGTATAATACATTACACGGTTTTAGTTGCAAAAGCATTGAGTTTAAGGTCTGCAACCGAGCCGGAAAGATACTCAAAATAGCCCTGGGATGCGATCATGGCAGCGTTATCTCCGCACAGAGAAAGTGGCGGTAAATAGAGGGGAACTCCCTTGCTTTCTGCCAACTTTTTAAGCCCTGCACGCAGGTGGGAATTGGCGGCAACTCCTCCCGCCAGAACAAGAGGAAGACTGCCCACTTCCGAATACAAAGCGTCAACACGCAGGCATATACTCTTCACCAAGGTTTCGGTAAAGGATGCCGCAAGGTCTGCTTTGAACTCCTCTGTAAGCTCTATTCCCTTTTGCTGAAGGGTGTGCACCTGATTGATAACCGCAGTCTTTAATCCGGAGAATGAAAAATCATAAGGGCAGTTATCCACGTGGCTTATGGTAAATTTCATAGCGTTTTTGTTACCGACAGCTGCCAATTTGTCCATCGCCGCACCGCCGGGATAAGGAAGCCCCAACATACGGGCAGCTTTATCAAAGGCCTCACCTGCCGCATCGTCTCTGGTCTGACCGATGCTTGTATAGGAGGTATAATCGTCCACCTTCAAAAGCGAGGTATGTCCCCCCGAAACCACCAATGCAATAAAAGGAGGCTTAAGGTCGGGATGGGCGATATAGTTTGCCGCCACGTGGCCTCTTATATGGTGGACGGGAACGAGAGGCTTTTTGCAGGAATAGCTTAATCCCTTTGCAAAGGAAAGCCCCGTAAGCAATGCGCCGATAAGACCGGGAGCATAGGTTACCGCAATAGCATCTATATCCTTTAAAGTACATTCCGCTTTTTCCAAAGCTTCTTTTACAACACCCGTAAGTGCTTCGCAATGAGCGCGGGACGCTATTTCCGGCACAACGCCGCCGTAAAGGGCGTGTACCTCTGCCTGAGAAGCTACAACATTTGAAAGCACACGTCTGCCGTCCTCCACAACGGAAGCGGCGGTTTCGTCACAAGAGCTTTCTATACCTAAAATTTTCATTAAACTACACCTTCAATTCCATCAAGCAGGCGTCTTTACCGCGGTAATATCCGCGGCGGACACCGGTTTTTACAAACCCCATAGAAACGTAAAATTCTATTGCGCCGTAATTATCTTCTTTTACAAGCAAAAATATTTTTTCGCATCTTTGTTTTAATGCGTTCACCATATCTTTTCCGATACCCCTTCGGCGGAAATCGGGAGAAACCGCAATATTTTCTATTTCCGCTTCGCCAAACAAAAGGGTGGCGGAAAGTATACCGCTTAAGACCCCTTCGGTTTCGCAATAAAGATACACCGCAGTATCGGAAGAAAGAAATTCGGATATAGCATTTTCCGACCAAGCGGTATCCAGACATTCCTTTTCCAACACCGCGGCTGCGGGTATTTTATCTTTTGTTAACGGCAGTATTATATTATTCATCGCCGATAAACTTGTCTACCACGTCTTCGGGAGCGTATACCGCTTTACGGGTGGCTCTGTCATAAAGATAACAGTTGCCTTCCTTATCCGTAGTAAATACCACTACGTAATACAAGCCGGGGTAATTTGCGCTGAGCATACGAAGTATAAAGGTATTATCATCATCCAGCTCCAAGGGAAGCTCGGTAGCAGGCTCGTTTAAAATAGCGTCGCGGATGCCGTATACCAGATCGCTATCGTCCTGAAATTCGGTGTCCTCGGGGTAGCTAACCTCGGGATCGCGGTACTTTTCTTCGCAGTAAAGGGTGGTAAGATATGCGGAGCCGTAATATACGAAAGCGGCAACAGGATCGAAAACATCTATGGTAAGATCGGGAATACCCACTGCCTTATATACCACTCCGTCCTTATCGCACAGAAACTTTGTGCTGTCTTCCCACTTTACGGAATAATACTGCACGTCTCCGTCGTTGCAAAGAGGCTCTTCCTTCTCAAGAGCGTAAACGGATATGGGATTTGAAAACATTTCGTATTCTATTCCCGTTTCGGGGTCGGTAAAACCGTAATCTGTCAAAGAAACCTCGTATCCTCTGAGCGGTTCCTCACCTTCGGTGCAAGCGCAGAGAGCGAGAGTTAATATAACAAGTGTAAGTGCAAGTATTTTTTTCATTAATAGCCTTTCTGTCCCAGACTGTCATCGTTGGTTACCCAGTCTTCTACGTTGTAAATGGAATATTCCGTTGCGGTCTCGCGAACGATAACACGCTTTATTCCCGCGTTTATAACCATTCTCTTGCACATCTGACAGCTTGTGGTTCCGCCGATAGATGCGCCCGTTTTGGGATCGGTGCAAGCGAGATAAAGATCCGCATCCAGCATTTCCTCACGGGAAGCAGCGATGATTGCGTTTGCCTCTGCGTGGACGGAACGGCAAAGCTCGTATCTTTCCCCTCTGGGAATAGCCATTTCCTCACGAAGGCAGGTGCCTCTGTCACAGCAGTTTTGTCTTCCGCGAGGTGCGCCCGCATAGCCGGTGGAAACGATACTGTCGTTTTTAACTATAATGGCACCGAACTTACGGCGGAGACAGGTTCCTCGCTGGGATACGGTCTGGGCTATATCAAGATAATAATTTATTTTATCGGGACGTGTCATTTTCAAGCTCCTTTGCAATCTTTAAAATATACTCTCTGAATCCATCTTTGGTTTCGGGATGGCGGAGTCCCATATATACGTTGGACTCTATATAGCTTAATTTATTGCCTACGTCAAAACGGTCGCCCTCAAAAACGCAAGCCTTCATACCCTTGGTGCGGGCAAGCACCGCCATTGCGTCCGTAAGCTGTATTTCCCCTTTGGCACCGGGGGGAGTTTTATCCAAAATTTCGAAAATTTCGGGAGTAAGCACTACTCTTCCCAAAATTGCAAGATCTGTAAATACCTGTTCACGAGTGGGTTTTTCGATCATATCCGTGCAATGGTACACGTTTTCTCTTATCTCTTCGGCTTTAAGCGAGCAATATTTGGAGATGCTCTCCGCATCCACGTGGCGGACACCTGCCACAGCAAGCCCGAATTCCTCGTAAATATCGGTAAGCTGTTTTGTTACGGGAGTTTTTGAAAAAATTATATCGTCCCCATACATTACGGCGAAAGGCTCGTTGCCAACAAAGGAGCGGGCAAGACTGACAGCGTGTCCCAACCCTCTTGCATTGTTTTGGCGGATATAGCTTACGTTTGCCATTTCTGTAATGGCATTAAGCATTAAAAGATCTTCATCCCTGCCGGCGCGGCGAAGGGATTCGGAATATTCGGGGCTGTAATCAAAATGGTTTTCAAGAGATTCCTTGCCGCGGTTGGAGATTATAAGAATATCCGTTATACCGCTGTTAACCGCTTCCTCCACCAGATACTGTATTGCGGGCTTATCCACAATAGCAAGCATTTCTTTGGGAACGCTTTTGGATATGGGAAGCATTCTTGTACCCAAGCCTGCCGCAGGTATGACCGCTTTTTTGACTTTCATAAAAAATACCTCCCAAAAATAAAAATACCGTCGAGCATATTATAACTATGCTCGACGGAAAAGTCAATATATTATATATGAACTTTATTTTTTAAGACTTATGCCTTCTTCTTTTTAAGAACGATAACAACTACCACAACGATTGCGATAACTGCAACTACGCCTGCAACGATACCGATGATAAGACCGGTGTTGCCGCCTTCGCTGTCGTCCTTGGATTCGTCAACTACGGGAGTAGAAGATTCGGTTTCCTTGGATTCATCCTTGGAGGGCTCTTCGGAGGGTTCTTCGGAGGGCTCTACGGAAGGTTCTTCAGAAGGTTCTTCTTCAACGGTGTTGCCGTAGTAAACTACTGCGTTGGTAGCGAAGAGCTTGGTTTCGAAATCGTAGCCGAGGAAGGTTACGAGTGCGCCTGCTTCAAGAGCCTTAAGAGCGTCTCTCTTCTGGCAGGATTCGGAGTTGGGATCTACGCTGTCGTCGCCGTGAACTGCGAGAGCGATATCGCCTTCCTGAACTTCGTTAGCAAAGGTGATCTCATTTCCGCCGCCCCATACGATTTCTACTACTTCGTATACGCCGTCCTTATCGGTAGGTCTGAGGTGAGCGGTAGCAGACCACTTAACGTTATACTCATTAACCTTGGAAAGGTCGGTGATGATGGTGGAAGAGCCTGCAACGATACCGGTGTTGAAGGGAGTCTGCTGGAGAACTGCGGTAGCGTCTGCGGGGATAGAGTTAACGTCGATGTTGCCGGGCGCAACGGGAATGTCAACACTTTCGGTTCCTGCGAAGCTTACATCGGAAATTTCGATAGGATCATCGTTTTCATTGCCTGCAAGAGTGATGATAGCAAGGTTCTTGGGAGCCTTTACGCCGCCATTACCGAGAATACAATCCTGCCATTCACACATATTATTGTGGTCATTGAAGTTGGTCTGGTCGCCGATAGCGTAGCCGAGACCGATCTGAGTGCCGTTACCAACAGATTCAAGACCGGATGCCTTCCAGGGGAATCTGATTTCGTATGTAGCAACGATACCATCGGTGGTTTCTTCTACATTACCTGCGAAATCCCAGTCTGCGGAACCGATACCAGCCTGTGCACCGGAAGCGTTCCATACGCACTTAATGGGGGTCTGACCTTCGTGCATGGTAACACCAAGCTCAAGGTAGTCGCCGGTAAAAGTACCGGGAGCAACTTCTTCTGCATCAGTAGGGTGGTAGGGAGTGTACATTACCTGAATGCAGCAGTGCTGCCACATACTGCCCAGGTTGTCTGCGCCGTAAACGGGAGAGGAGTATGCTTCAAGCTCGGAATAAACTACCCAAGCAAGGTACATAGCTTCGCTGTCCCAGCAAGCGTAGAATTCTGCATTGATAGAATGGTTGGTATCAAATTCGTCAATAAATTCGTCGCTGTTGTAATCAACCTTATGGAAAGGAAGGGTGGAATATTCACCGGTTCCTACAACACCGTCGACCTTGGGTGCAATGCTGTTGTAAGGGAGTTCGTATTCTGCGTTAGCGCTTTTTGCGGAAACAGTAGCGGGAACGAGAGCGAAAACCATTACAAGCACAAGTGCGATGCTCAAAAGAGCTGCAATAATGGACTTTTTCATAATTTTCTCCTTTTTTCTTTCAAAACTTCATGTTTTGCTGGATACATTATAAAATAAAGAACCCAAAAAATCAAGAGTGTTTTTGATTTTCCGGCAAAAATTATGTAAATTTATATTTAAAAATAAGAAAAATAACTGTTGACAAGTGCAGTCAGGTGTGATATAATTGCAAAGCACGAGCGAGAACCGCTTGAATTTAATATGGAAAGATGGCTGAGCTGGTCTAAGGCGCACGACTGGAAATCGTGTGAACGCTAATACCGTTCCGAGGGTTCGAATCCCTCTCTTTCCGCCAAACAAAACACTCCACTTTATGTGGGGTGTTTTTGTTTTTTTGTGGGTGGAGGGATTCGAACGGGTTGGTAGTGAATGACAGCCCGGTGGGCTGTCAGAGCCAACCCTGACCGAGCCCGCAGGCGAGAGCGAATCCCTCTCTTTCCGCCAAACAAAACACTCCACTTTATGTGGGGTGTTTTTGTTTGGCGGAACTAAGTTTGCCCTTACGGACAAGTGAAGTTACCTATGGCAGTGAAGTTGCCTGCGGCAGTGAAGTTTCGCCTTACGGCGAAGCGGCAAACTTAACTTCACTTTGTGCGACAGCACAAAACTTCACTATGCACAGCATAACTTCACTTGGGCACAAGCCCAAACTTCACCGCAAAAACACCGCCATTCTCGGCGGTGCTTTTTAATACTTATTTACAATAATTCTCCACGGCTTTCATACCGTCCATAGCGGCGGACATTATACCGCCCGCATAGCCTGCGCCTTCGCCGATAGGATACAAGCCTCCAATGGAGGCTACTCCGTTTTCGTTGCGCACAATACGCACGGGGCAGGTGGAACGGCTTTCCACTGCGGTAATAACACCGCAGGTATCAAACCCGTGTATTTTTTTACCGAAGTCGGTTATACCCTCTTTAAGAGATTCGGTTATATATTCGGGAAAAACCTTACTTATATCCGCTTCCCGCACACCGTTTGAAAAGGTGGGCAAAACAGCTACGGTATCTTTTTTCTTGCCGAGAAATTCCGTAACCGATTGGCAAGGAGCTTTAAAATCCCCGCCTCCGAGAGTAAACGCCTTTTCCTCCAAATGTTTCTGGAAGTACATTCCGTCAAACAGACCGTTTCCGTAATCTGCGGGAGTGAGCCCCACCAGAATGGCGGAGTTCGAATTAACACCGTCTCTTGCCCGATAGCTCATACCGTTTGTAACGAGTCCGCCTTCTTCGCTTGAAGCGTTGACCACGTACCCGCCGGGGCACATACAAAAGGTATATACTCCCCTGCCCGAGGCGGTATGATGGGATAATTTATAAGAAGCGGCAGGCAGAAAGGGCGCATGCTCACGGTACTGGGAATCGTCGATCATTTTTCTGGGATGCTCGATACGAACACCCACGGAAAAGGCTTTGCTTCCATATTAATATGTTTTTCCGCAAGCATACGGAATGTATCTCTGGCGGAGTGGCCTATGCCCAAAAACAGAGAATCGGTTTTTATAACATTCTCTTCACTGTTTTTAACATATTTAACGGCAGACACACGGTTATCCGAAACCAGAATATCTGTCATTCTGGCGCCGAATATAACTTCACCGCCCAAAGAGATTATCTCTTCCCGTATGCCCTTTACACAGCCTCGAAGCAGGTCGGTGCCGATATGGGGCTTTGCATCGTACATAATATCCTCGGGTGCGCCGTGGGAAACGAAGGTGGAAAGCACAAATCTTCCCCGATAGTTTTTATCCTTTACCAGAGTGTTCAACTTCCCGTCGGAAAAGCTGCCTGCTCCCCCTTCCCCGAACTGTACGTTGCTTTCGGGATCAAGTATTCCCGTGTTCCACAAAAGCTCTACGCTTTTAACACGCTCGTCCACAACCTTGCCACGTTCAAGCACAATGGGTCTTGCCCCTGCTTTTGCAAGCAACAAAGCGGCAAACATTCCCGCAGGACCAAAGCCCACCACAACGGGACGGCAGGAAAAATCGCTTTTCTGAGGGCAGACGTAGCCTTCTTCGGAGAGAAGCTCGTATTTTTCGCCTTTAAACCGTGAAACAAGCTCTTCCTGGTGTTCTGTCATTATGTCAACCGTATACACGGTGCGCAGGGGGCGTCCTCTGCGGGCGTCTATACTGCGGCGGTAAATGGAAAAAGGAACCTTACCGTATTTATTTTGTATATATGAGGGCAAATCCCTGCCTTGCGGCAGGGATATATCGTAAAGTCTTATCATTTTAACATCGTGTCGATATTTTCGTACTGGTTAAGCAGCTTATCTGCGGCATACGCCATAAGGATCTCTTCCCAGAAATCGTATTTATCGTACTTCATATGGCAGTAGTTATCGTAAGAATATTCACTCTTAAGATATCCGTTTGAATCTGCATATACCCAGGAAACATCGATAAAATCGTATCCGTTTTCTTTGCAGTAGTTAAGCACAACTTCGTTCTTGTTGCGCACACGGTCGTTATCCACGCCCTTACCCTGATCGCGGGCACTCTTTGTAAAGAATCCGCAGGAAAGGAATACTATCTCTGTTTCGGGAGAAACTTCCTTTATATTATTGCAGATAGTATCCATACACTCAACAAGCTTGGTATCGGTTATATAACCGAAATCGTTAAGTCCGAAGTTTATAAACACACGCTCTGCTTCGTAATATTCAACCGCTTCCCAGATATATTTGCGTTCACCGCCTATCTTGGGGTGAATAGAAGAGGTTGCTTTATCCTTACAAGCGTTGATATAGCCGTAAGATGCGGCAGAGAAGAAGTTTACGTAAGGCATATTGCCGTAGTTGTTTACGTAAAGCTTAAAGCCGTCGGTTACGGAATCGCCAACGAACAGAGAATCTTCAAGGAATTCTTCCAGCTTCTTTCTGTCCATACCGTGGGTATCCATACTCTGACCGGAGTATATACCGTCACTTGAACCGCCGTTATCGGGCTTGCTTTCTTCGGCAGGCTTGCTGGTTTCTTCGGAGGGTTTACTGTTTTCCTCTGCGGGAGAACTGTTTTCCGCAGGAGTACTGTTTTCCTCTACGGGAGTGCTGTTCTCTGCAGGGGTGCTGTTGTCCTCTACGGGAGTGCTGTTTTCAACTCCGGGGGTGCTGTTTTCAACCGGAGGAACCGAATTATTGGGAACAGTGCTTTCCTCTCCGCCGCCGGAAACACACGCCGAAAGCAAAAGAACTGCGGCGAGGAGGAGCGCAAATATTTTAGTCTTCATTGTTTTCATACTTCTTTCTGAATGCCTGATATTCTTCAAAATATCTTATGGAATCGGGATGTCCGCAGTATGCGATGGTAGAGGGCTCGTTAAACATACCGAGATACTGATAGCAAAGCACAACGTCAACGTAAGGAGAGATAGCCTCAAGCTGCTTTTCTACACGCTCCATAGCGGCGGGAATAAGTGCGCTGCGGTATACGTCTGCTTCAAATTCAAATACTTCCATATCTGCCCAGAGTGCGCTTCTGCCTGCTGCATCGTGTGCGGCACGGAGAGCCTTGTAATATGCGCCGGTCTGGTCGGGAGTAGACTTGCGAACACCGATCTCGTCCTGATATGCAACGATATCAACGTCCATACGCTTAAGCTGATCAACATACTGCTCGTCTGCAACGAGAATGTTAGTGCCGTAAGGAGCAATCATAGTCTTTGCATTGGGGGAGATTTTATGTGCGTGAGCGCTGTAAGCGTTTACGTATGTAATAAATTCTTCAAGGAAGTGACCGTTGATGCAGGTTTCATCGGGGAAATACCAGCCGTAGAAGCTCTTGTGATTTCCGTACTGCGCCCAAAGCTCATCCATTGCCTTGAAAGCACGTGCGGTTACTTCGGGAGAGGTCATATTATCATAGGTGTGGGTCCATACGCCGTAGAAGCCGCAGGAAACAAACACCTTCATATCGCATTTATCGCATTCGTCAAGAAGGACGCCGATAGGATCTTTGCAAACCATATCTTCGGGGAAGGGGAAAATGTCGGTGTTGAAATACGCTTCGGCTTCGTCCTC
The DNA here is from genome assembly GCA_017381715.1 of Clostridia bacterium. Taxonomy (GTDB): domain Bacteria; phylum Bacillota; class Clostridia; order Oscillospirales; family CAG-382; genus SFLA01. The sequence continues at coordinate 764 of JAFOBR010000097.1, read as the reverse complement.
GTAAACGAGAGAGGAGCACATAAGAACAACGTATTCCATACCCATGTGGTGCATTTCTCTTACCTTTGCGCGCCACTGTTCGTCCGTAAACTTACGGCAGATAGGGTTCCAATATTTGCCTTCGGGTATATTGTGATGCTTGAATTCAAACCAAGTGCCTTTAATTGTTTTCATATATTATATTACCGCCTTTCATATTTGGATTAAATATAGCAAATTAAGTAAAAATTTGCAAGAGATAAATGAGCAAAATTATGCGTATTTTTCTTTAAAGGCTTTGTAGTCCTCGTAAAATTTCAAAGAATCGGGATGTCCGCAATATGCATTTGTTGAGGGCTCGTTAAGCATACCTAAATATTGATAGCAAAGTATAACGTCAACGTAAGGTGAAACGGCTTTAAGCTGTTTTTCCACCCTTTCCATATCCGAAGGGATAAGTGCGCTTCGGTATACGTCCCCTTCAAAATCGAACAGCTCTACATCTGCCCAAATAGCGCTTTTTCCGACTTTATCGTGGGCCTCACGCAGCGCTTTAAAGTATGCACCCGTTTCCTCGGGGATGGATTTGCGTACGCCTACCTCGTCCTGATAAGCGATAAAATCTACGTCCATACGCATAAGCTGGTCTATATATTTTTCGTCCGCAATTATCTTGCGCGTACCGTAAGGGGCGATAAGAGTTTTGGTGCCCGGTGCAATTTTGTGAATATAAGCACCATATGTGTTTACGTAGGTAATAAAATCTTCGTGGAAATATCCGTCAG
>JAFOBR010000096.1 GCA_017381715.1 Clostridia bacterium | reverse complement strand
TGACTGGGATAAGATCACCGAGCAGGACCAAAAGGTCTGGGAAAAGATATTTGAAGCGCTTAAATAAAAGCAAGGCTCTGCATATCGCAGAGCCTTTGTTTTTTTATTTGTGGTTTTTAAGAAGTCCCAGTGCTTTTACAAATTCCATTACCACTAAAGGCACGAGAATGAGTCCCAGAGATACCGCATACAGATACCAGGGAAGCATAACCAGATTAAATGCAACGGAAACGGGGGTGAACAGCACTATTGCCATTAAAACGATAGCAACTGCCGCCGCCTGATTAAGCTTTTTGTTGCCGAAGAATCCGATACGGAACAGAGAACGATCGGACCGCATATTGAATGCCTGAACGATCTGAGAGAATGCAAGCACCATAAACGCCATGGTCTGACCTGCAGTTTCACCAACGTAGTGATTACCGATAGCGTATGCAACCAAAGCGAGAATACCGAACATTATACCCTGAAGCACGATACGCACGCCGTAGCCGTGGGCAAACAGACCTTCGTTTTTGGGTCTGGGAGGTACGTCCATAATATCCTTTTCCGTAGGCTCCATACCCAGAGCGATAGCAGGAAGTCCGTCTGTGATAAGGTTTATCCAGAGGAGCTGCATAGACATAAAGGGGGATTTGTGCCAGATAAGCATTGCTGTGAATACTGCCACAACTTCGCCGAAATTGGTTCCCAAAAGGAAGCCAACTACCTTTTTGATGTTTGTGTATATGCCTCTGCCCTCTTTTACTGCGTCAACAATAGTGGCAAAGTTATCGTCGGAAAGAGTCATATCCGAAGCGCCCTTTGCAACGTCCGTGCCCGTAATACCCATAGCGCAGCCGATATCGGCGGCTTTGAGTGCGGGAGCGTCGTTTACGCCGTCGCCCGTCATAGAAACAACGTGGCCCTTCTTTTGCCAAGCCTTTACGATACGTATCTTGTTTTCGGGGGAAACGCGGGCGTAAACCGAAATATCCTCTACGCAGGCGTCAAGCTGTGCTTCTGTCATTTCGTCCAGCTCGGTGCCGGTAATGGCGCGCTGACCGGGGCGGAGTATGCCCAGTTCTCTTGCTATGGCGGATGCGGTGATAATATGGTCACCGGTGATCATAACGGGGCGTATGCCTGCACGGAGGCAGGTTGCAACCGCCGCTTTTGCTTCGGGACGGGGCGGGTCGATCATACCCAGAATACCCATAAAGGTGAGTCCGTTTTCCAAGGTTTCGGTGGTTATTTCCGAAGGAAGCTCGTCTATAACCTTATATCCCACCGCCAAAACACGCAAAGCGTCTGCGCTGAGCAGTTCTGTAAACCGTTTTGCTTCGTCAATATTGCCGCTTACGCAACGGGATGCCATTACGTCAAAAGCGCCTTTTACGATAACGGTTATCTTTCCGTCTATATTGTTAACGGAAGTCATTAACTTTCTGTCTGAATCGAAGGGAATTGTCGCCAAGCGGGGATAAGCGGAGTTAAGCTCTTCCTTGGACATACCGTTATTATACGCCGCAAGGACTATGGAAGTTTCCGTAGGGTCGCCGATATGGGTAACCTTATCAGCTTCCACAAGGACAGAACCATCGGAACAGAGGGTAGCGTACGCAAGAAGCTTTTTCATCTCCTCGCTGTTGTTAAGAGATATATCCTCGGAATTCTCTTTTCCTTCTACCCAGCCTTTTACCAAGGTCATACGGTTTTGGGTGAGAGTACCGGTTTTATCCGAACAGATAATAGAAGCGCCGCCAAGAGTTTCTACTGCGGGAAGACTGCGGATAACCGCGTTTTTCTTTGCAAGGCGCTGTACGCCGATGGAAAGCACGATAGTTACTATGGCAGGCAAGCCTTCGGGGATAGCGGATACCGCAAGGGAAACCGCTGTCATAAAGATTTCCAAGGGCTTAAGATCGTTAATAAGACCTACAACAAATATTACCACGCATATACCAATGGCAAGGAGTCCAAGGTATTTGCCAAGTTTTGCAAGCTTTTTCTGAAGAGGAGTCTGTGTATCCCCTTCACCGCTGAGCAGGACTGCTATTTTGCCCATTTCCGTATCCATACCGATTGCAGTAACAACTGCCAAAGCGGTACCGTAGGTAATGCTGCAGCCGGAATAGACCATATTGCTTCTGTCGCCGATAGGTGCGTTTTCGTCTATGATAGCCGAAGCGTCCTTTTCCGAAGGAACGGATTCGCCGGTGAGGGCGGATTCTTCGCTCTTTACGGATGCACCGCTGATAAGGCGGGCGTCTGCGGGAACGAAATCTCCTGCTTCCAGCTTGATTATATCGCCGGGCACCAAAGCGGACGCCATTACGATCTGTTCTTTTCCGTCACGGATAACGCGGGAATGGGGGGCGGACATATTTTTGAGCGCCTCCAAGGCTTTTTCCGCCTTGCTTTCCTGCATAACGCCCAAAATGGCGTTTACCACAACGATAACGAGGATAAGGGCAGGTTCGAAAAATCCTTTTGCTTCACCTTCAAGTATGGCAACAACAAGAGATACTGCCGCCGCCGCAAGAAGGATAAGTATCATAACATCCTTGAACTGATCAAGGAATTTTAAAAACAAGCCTTTTTTCTTTTTACCTTTTAAAACGTTTGCTCCGTACTGTGCCTGACGGGAAGCCACCTCTTTTGAAGAAAGACCGTTTACACTGTCTGTCTGCAAGGTTTCAAGAACCTTTTGGGTTTCTAAGCTGTAATATTCCATTAAAAATTCCTCCGTTTTTTAAAAACGAAAACACATATTTTTCCAAGCGGATTTACATAGTATTATACTCCCCACATAACAAATTGTCAAGTGCAGGCGAAAAAACACAAAAACAGACAAGAAATCTGTTAATTCTTTATTTTTATTATGTATTTTACCGTTGAAATCTCTGTTTTTTTGGAGTATAATTGCTTGGTTGAAATTATGAAAGAAAAGAGAGAAAATATACTATGATCATTTTGTTTGAAATAGCAGTTGCCCTTTTTGCAGGACTTTTAATGTCCCGTCCCGCAAAGAAGCTTGGTCTGCCTGCCGTAACGGGTTATCTTATCGCAGGTCTGCTTATCGGTCCCTTTGTTTTGGGCAGACTGGGTGTGGAAGGCTTGGGCTTTACTTCAAGCGAACACGTTGAGGCTTTGAGCATCATTTCCGACGTGGCTTTGGGCTTTATTGCTTTTGCTATCGGTAATGAATTCCGTGTTTCCCAGCTTAAGCAGATAGGCAAGCAAGCTACCGTTATTGCAATTTTTCAGGCGGTTACCGCAACCATTTTTGTTGATGCGGCGCTTATAGGACTTCACTTCCTTATGCCTGAAAAGCTTTCTATCGCTACAGCTATTACTCTGGGTGCAATAGCAACCGCTACCGCCCCTGCCGCCACCTTGATGGTTGTTAACCAGTATAAAGCAAAAGGCAAGCTTACAGATATTTTGCTTCCCATAGTTGCTTTGGACGATGCTATCGGCCTTATAATCTTTGCCGTATCCTTCGGTATTGCAAAGGCGCTTAATTCCGGTGCGGCACTGAGCATATTCACCGTTGCAATAAATCCCCTTATCGAGATCATCGGTTCTCTGCTTTTGGGTGCTGTTATCGGTATTCTGTTTAATTTTTCGGAAAAGTTCTTCTTTTCCCGTTCCAAGCGTATGTGTATTTCCATTACTTACGTGTTCGTGGCGGTGGCAATATCCATGCTTCATTTCCACATCCCCGGTACGGAATTGGAGATCGGCTTCTCTCCCCTTCTCGTTTGTATGATGCTAGGCACCGTATTCTGCAACCTGTGCGTATTCTCTGAAGAGCTTATGGCAAAGGTTGACAGATGGACCGCACCCCTCTTCGTACTGTTCTTCGTTATCTCCGGTGCAGAGCTTGATCTGAGCGTATTTGCGGATTGGGCGGTTATCGTTATCGGCGTAATTTATATCGCATTCAGAAGCGCAGGCAAGATATTCGGTGCAAGCGTAAGCTCCAAGTTTATGAAATGTGTTCCCAGTATTCAGAAATATCTGGGTATCACCCTTCTTCCCCAGGCAGGCGTTGCTTTGGGTATGTCCGTTACCGTTGCCGCAGAACTGGGCGCAGACGGTGCAATAATAAGAAATATAGTTCTGTTTGCAGTTCTCGTATACGAACTGCTCGGTCCTCTTATGACCAAGATCGCCCTTACCAAAGCAGGAGATATTCAGCCCAAAGAGCTGCAGCCTGTTAAGCACTCCAAAGACGAAAAACCCGTGTGGTAGTCGCTCGGCAGAATAACGCAGAACAAAAACGCAAACCGAATGTGAAAAGTTCAGTTTAGTAAGTTTCCATTCGTAGGGCGGGCAGCTTGCCCCCGCCGAACACCAATATTTAAAGGTAAACTTCCGTAGAAAACATCTACGGAAGTTCTTTTGTTTTTATTTGCGTTTTTTAGGCGTTTTCAGGCGGTGGGCAGTACCTTTGTACAGCTCCACACACCTGAAAACGCCTTCTGCATCATTCTGCCATCGCTCCCTTCAAGACGTTGCTTTCGCGAAATGCTGACGTAACTATGTGCAAATTTTGCACAAACTGCCGTCTGTAGAACTAAAAGTCTGATTGAAGCGAGGAACTGTATAAACAAAGCAGAAAATGCTTTTTACGAGCGGGGAGCTGTAGTATTCTACTGCCCCCCGAGTAAAAACATTTAGAAACGCAAATAAAATGGAATTTGTTT
>JAFOBR010000095.1 GCA_017381715.1 Clostridia bacterium | reverse complement strand
TTTTCGCCGGTGTGGATGCATTCGATAAAGCGGTCGATTTCCTTCTGGAAGTGGGGCTCATCCTTGTACTTGGGCTTGAAGGAGCAGAGAGAGCCGCAGGAGGTGGTGAATACAGTGAAGTCGCCGCCGTAGGTAAGACGGATACCAGCCTTGGTGCCGATGAAATCGATATAGCTTTCGCCGATACCGATATTCTGTGCCCATGCGCCGTTGAAGGAGATGGAAGGACCGGAGGTACGAACAAAGCCGGAAACCATATCGTCTACGTCATAAGTGCCGTTAACGTCCTTGGTGTCTTCAGCCCACATGCCTTCGTATACGTAGTTGGGCATATCAACACCCAGCTTGGAGTATGCGTTGCAGGTAACGGTCTTGGGAGTGGGGTCGCCGGTGCAGTACATAACGATATCGAGGTAATGTACGCCCCAGTCGATAAGTACGCCGCCGCCGGAGATAGCCTTGGTGGTGAAAGCGCCGCCCAAGCCGGGGATGGAACGGTGAGAACGGAAGCTTACGTAAACGTGGTAAACTTCGCCCAGATCGCCGCGCTGAATAAGCTCGCGAACTTTATTTACAGCGGAGTTAAAACGGTTAACAACGCCGATGTTGAGAACCTTGCCGGTTTCGTGCTGAGCCTTCTGCATTTCAAGAGCTTCTGCATAGGTTCTTGCAGCGGGCTTTTCGCACAGAACGTGCTTGCCTGCGTGGAGTGCGTCGATAGCTATCTTGGAGTGCTCTCTGTTGGGAGTGCAGATAGAAACTGCTTCGATTTCAGGGTCAGCAAGAACTTCTTTGTAATCAAGAACAGCTTTACCGCAGCCGTATTTAGCTACGCAAGCTTCTGCTTTGTGAAGCAGAATGTCACAGAAATAAACTATCTCTGCTTCGGGGTTGTTCATATAAGAAGGGATGTGTGCGCTGTTTGCGATAGTACCGCAACCGATAATTGCTATTTTCATTATAAATGTTTCCTCCGCTTTTATATAGTGGTTATAGAAGGATTTTACCACAAGATGTAAAGAATGGCAATAGATTTATTAAAAAAACTTGATTTTTTAAACCTAAAGTTATATAATGTACTAACATAAAACAAGAAAGGGAAAAACACATTATGAAAAAGATTTTTGCTGCTCTTCTCGTAGTGCTTATGGTTGTTTCCGTTTTCTGCGCGTGTAACGAAGTTTCGTCTGACGTTTCTTCCGGCAACACAAGCGACGTTTCTTACGGCGAGGTAGATTTTAACGACCGCGCAAACGTAAAAGACAGCCTGCCCGAAAAAGACTGGGGTAAAAAGACCTATACCATTCTTCAGCGTACAGAAAACGATTACGAATTCGGCGTAGAGGAAATGGGATTTTCCACAGTTAAAGACCTTATATATGAAAGAGACGCTGTTGTAGAAGAGCGCTTTAACGTAAATATAGTTTCCAAGCCCATAAACGGCGGCTGGGGCGTTCACGAGGATTTTATAGATTACGTACGCGATACCGTTGCAACCGGTATGGTTGATTACGATATTATCGCAGGCTATGCCGCTATCATCCCCACTCTTATCGCAGAGGGTATCTTTATAGATTGGTACGATATCCCCTACGTTGATCTTGAGAGAGAATGGTGGTCTCAGGACCTTGTAGACGAGCTTACCATAGACGGTAACCTTTATCTCCTTTCCGGCGATATCTCTCTTCTTTTCTGGGAGAGTATGCAGGGTATGTTCTTTAACAAGACTCTTGCGCAGAACGCAGGTATAGAAAACCTTTATGACGTTGTTCGTGACGGTGAATGGACCTTCGACAAAATGATGGAGGTTATCCGCACCGCAAACGTTGAAGACGATAACCCCGAAACCAAGATATACGGCTACACCTCCTGCCTTACCACTCAGGTTGACGTATATCAGGATGCATTCGATATCCCCGTAACCACCAAGGATGCAGACGGCAGACCTTATTTCACCATTAATCAGGAAAAGACATATACCGCCCTTCAGATGGTATATGATCTGGTTTGCGGCAGCACTTATTTCTATAAGGCTGCAGACAAGGCAGAAAGCGTAAAGATGTTCGGCGAAAACAGAGCACTCTTCCTTCCCACCATGCTGGGCAACGGCAGTATTATAAATACTTACGATTGCGATTTCGGTATTCTTCCCATGCCCAAGTTTAATGAAGAGCAGGAAAACTACCACTCCACCTGCGAGGATGCATATTCTCTTATGGCGGTTCCCATAACCAGCAAGGATAACCTTGAATTTATCGGTATGATCACCGAAGCGCTCTGCGCACAGAGCTACCGTGCAGTTGTTCCCGAATGGTACACCGTGATCCTTCAGAACAGATACACCAAGGATGAAGATTCTATCGAAATGATCGAAATCATCCGTAAAGGTATCCTCTGTAACTTCGGTTATATCCATTCCTATGCACTTGATTGGCCCGCACACCAGTTCAATATCTGCATTAACAACGGCTCTACCGATTTCGCTTCCAACTGGCAGTCCAAAGAAGCAACCTTCAATAAAAATCTTGAAGAGCTGCTGGATGCATACTTTGAATAATGTTACAAAAGCCTCCGATAAACCGGAGGCTTTTTAAAGGAGAAATGAAGAATGAAGAATGAAAAATTTCGGAAGTTTTTTGCGGAGCAAAAAACCGTGTAATTGTTTTCGAAAAGCAACGTCTGTAGAACTAAAAGTCTGATTGAAGCGAGGAACTGTATAAACAAAGCAGAAAATGCTTTTTACGAGCGGGGAGCTGTAGTATTCTACTGCCCCCCGAGTAAAAACATTTAGAAACGCAAATAAAATGGAATTTGTTT
>JAFOBR010000094.1 GCA_017381715.1 Clostridia bacterium | reverse complement strand
GTTGTTCGATTTTCAATGTCCGTCGCTGTCTCGCTCTCGCCGACAGCTTGGCTATTCTACCACATCTTTTCCCCTTTGTCAACACCTTTTTTTAAAAAAATTAAAAAAAATATCGCCGTTGTGAAAAACGCAACGGCGACGCCTGTTTTTTTGCTGTTAATCGGGTATTTTGCCCAATTAGTTACCGGATTTCATACCGTTCTCGTAGCTTTCGATCATCTTTTTAACCATCTGGCCGCCTACGCTACCTGCCTGCTTTGCAGTAAGATCGCCGTTGTAACCCTGCTTGAGGTTAACGCCTACTTCATTTGCAGCTTCCATCTTGAAACGGTTAAGACCTTCCTTAGCTTCGGGAACAAGATTCTTGTTGGACATAATATTTTCTCCTTTTAGATTGACTTCATTTAATTTACGATTTTTACCGAGGTGTTTCCTCGTAATATATTGTGCGCTTTGCCCGAATAAATAAACGAGGTATTTTTTGCCTATGTGTTTAACAACCTGACGGTATTGTATACTATATTTTCATAAAGAGATAAATTGTTTTTAAGATCCACCCGCACTTCGCAGGGAAGCAGTTTTTCTATCTTTCTTGAAACCGACAAAACCGCACTGTCCTCCCCTACCGACGAAAAGGACACGCTGCACCGCACGCCCATTCCGCAGGTCACCACGTTATTGCAATTAATAGGAAAGGTAATATTCACCTTTTCGGGACAGATTACCGTGTTTGCAAACCTGAGAGGTATATCCGCAGTTTTATCTTCGTTTATTAATAATAGGTAATATTCGTCTTCTGTGGGAAACCTGTCTGCTTTTAAAACTTTATAAAATTCATCCGAAAAGCCTAAAGCAAGACATTTATTTTTGTTGATATCCATTTGCGTTCACTTCACTCCCCTGCGGATACAGCATTTCGCTTAAGGGAACCGGAGCCAAAGAGTTGACCACCGCGGTTGCCACGGTCTTTGCAAAGGCATATACCGTTTCTTTACCGCTTGGATAGATTTCCGTTATTCCGCCAGCGCGTATCTGCACGGCGGTTTCCGAAAGGATCGTTTCCGCCGATATGTAAAATTGACCGTATGCCGAAAGTACCGAGGAAAGACAGCCTGCATCGGTGCCATCATAGCGAACATATTTGGGATAATTTCCCGTGAGTGACATAAACTTATCGTTCATCACCGCCATATATGTCATTACGTCGGAGCGGGGCGCATCCGAAAAATCAGTGCTTACCAACAATGCAGGAATATGTTTTTCGCAGATTTCGGCGGCGTGGGATTTGTTTGCGGTTATCCACGCTATATCCATAAAGCACACCGCGGTTATACCGTAGCCTTCGCAGGCTTCCAGTACAAGACGAATATCATCCCATTTTTGAGAATCCACAATAACCGTAACTGCGTATATACCGCTGTCCGTGCTGACGCCCCGTATGGCGGGAGTCTGCTCCAAAAATGTATTTTCGGTTGAAACGCCATCCAAAGCAACGCATACCACAGTAGCTATTACAAGCAGGCTTACAAAGAGTGCAAAAACGCCGCTTCCCCTTTTTTTATAACGTATATAAAAAACTTTTCCCATATGTATTCTCCCTTCGCTTAGAGAATATATGCGAAAAACATAAAAAATATATCTTTAAAAAGCAAAAGCAGCATTTTGCGGAACGTGTGCGTTTTGGTTTTTCTTGACAAACCGTGTGCTTTATGTTAAAATTCATATACAGTTAATGACATCTACTTAAAAAGCAGGTGTGCCCATATATTCCGATAGTTTTCACCCTGCTTTGAACGCAGGGTGATCTTTGTTTTGTGAAAGGAGACTTATTATGAAAAAAACAATTATATCTTTATTTTTAATTTGTATCATTTTAATGTTATCGGGATGTTATCTTGATGTGGAATACGAGTTCTGGCACGATGTTTCCGAGATTACTTCTATAAAAATTGTTGAGGTTTTAGATTTTAATTACGAAAAACTTTATAACGAAGAAAATGTTTTGGTCACTATTGAAAACACAGATGTATTCTTGCAAGAATTTTCTGAGATTCATTGCAGAGAAATTTTTAACGACCCAGAAACGGTAAACCCAAATACAATTGTTATAAAAGTGGAATATTCCAATGGCGATTATGAATATATAGATTATATTGCTCAATGCAAATGTTATAAGGATTCGGCGATGTCACATAACGGATATTTCATTCTGGATAAGGAACAATTCGAAGCGTTTATCGGAAAGTACTACACACACGAACTTCCTTCAGACGAATCCGCTTCAATTGACGAAACAAGTAACCCATAAGCCAAAAGTCATTATAACAAAAACACGGAACCTCTTGGTTCCGTGTTTTGCTTTTTTAAAATTAATACATTCCGCCGCCCATGCCGCCGGCCATTGCTGCGTTTGCAGCCGCTTCTGCAGCGGGGTCTTTCTTATCGGTTACGAGAGCTTCGGTGGTGAGAACCATAGAAGCTACGGAAGCCGCATTCTGGAGTGCGCTTCTGGTAACCTTGGTGGGGTCTACGATACCGTTTGCAACCATATCGCAGTAAACTTCGTTATATGCATCAAAGCCGACGCCGGGAGCTTCGCTCTTTACGCGCTCAACAACAACGCTTCCTTCGAAGCCTGCGTTTGCGGCGATCTGGCGAACAGGCTCTTCAAGAGCGCGGAGAACGATGCGCGCACCGGTCTTTTCGTCGCCCTCGGTTTCATCAACCAGCTTTTGTACTGCGGGGATACAATCTATAAGTGCAACTCCGCCGCCGGGAACGATACCCTCTTCAACAGCAGCCTTGGTTGCGTTGAGAGCGTCCTCGATACGAAGCTTCATTTCCTTCATTTCGGTTTCGGTAGCAGCGCCTACCTTAATAACCGCAACACCGCCGGAAAGCTTTGCGAGACGTTCGTGAAGCTTTTCTTTATCAAATTCGCTGGTGGAAACCTCGATAGCGGACTTGATCTGACCGATACGAGCCTTGATAGCGTTTACATCGCCTGCGCCGCCAACGATAATGGTGTTTTCTTTGCTGATCTTAACCTGTCTTGCTCTGCCCAGCATATGAACGCCTGCTTCCTTAAGCTCATAGCCAAGCTCGGAAGAGATAACTTCGCCGCCGGTGAGGATAGCAATATCCTTGAGCATATCCTTACGTCTGTCGCCAAAGCCGGGAGCCTTTACTGCAACGCAGGTGAAGGTGCCGCGAAGCTTATTAACGATAAGAGTGGAAAGAGCTTCGCCCTCTACGTCCTCTGCAACGATAACCAGCTTTTTGCCTGCCTGAACGATCTGCTCGAGAAGAGGAAGGATCTCCTGAACGTTGGATATCTTTTTATCGGTGATAAGAATAAGTGCGTCGTCAATAACAGCTTCCATCTTATCGGTATCGGTAACCATATAGGGAGTGATATAGCCGCGGTCAAACTGCATACCTTCAACAACTTCGCAGTAGGTTTCTGCGGTCTTGGATTCCTCAACGGTAATAACACCGTCTGCGGTAACCTTTTCCATAGCGTCTGCGATAAGTCTGCCGATATGCTCATCTCCTGCGGAGATAGTGCCGACACGTGCGATATCATCGGAGCCGTTAACAGCCTTTGCGGATGCCTCAAGAGAAGCAACTGCAGCGTCAACTGCCTTTGCGATACCCTTTCTTACAACCATGGGATTTGCGCCTGCTGCGATATTCTTCATACCTTCACGCACGAAAGCCTGTGCAAGAAGAGTTGCGGTGGTAGTACCGTCGCCTGCAGCGTCATTAGTCTTGGTAGCAACTTCTCTTACGAGAGATGCGCCCATATTCTCAAAGGAATTTTCAAGCTCGATCTCTTTTGCGATAGTAACACCGTCATTGGTGATGAGGGGAGAACCGTACTTTTTATCAAGCACTACGTTTCTGCCCTTGGGACCGAGAGTTATTTTAACGGTATCCGCCAATATATCTATACCGCGGGGAAGCGCTTCTCTTGCTTCGATACCGTGAAGAAGTTCTTTTGCCATGAGTTTTGTTCCTCCTTACTCAACAACAGCGAGAATATCGCCCTGTCTTACTACTATATATTCCTCGCCCTCGAACTTGATCTCGGTGCCGGAATACTTGCTTGTGATAACTTTATCGCCAACGGAAACTTCCATGGGGATAAGTGCGCCGTTATCGTCACGTGCGCCGGGGCCTACTTCTATAACCTCCGCAATAGAAGGCTTTTCTTTAGCGGCGCCGGTAAGAATAATACCGCTCTTGGTGGTTTCTTCGGCTTCGCACATCTTGATAACTACTCTGTCGGATAAAGGCTTAAGCTTCATTTCATTTCCTCCTGAATGTTAGTAAATTTTTACCAAGTGGTATATTAACACTTACCCTTCGGTTTGTCAAGCGTTTTGCGGAAAAACTGAAAAAGTTCACATTTTATCATACCATTATACATTTTCCGTGCTTTATCGGCACGTCTGCCGAAATGCTTTTGAAAGTTTTCATCCGAACTGATAATATAAAGCTGCCAGTTAGGCACGTTTTTGGAAAAAGCTTTTCCCATATCCTCGTACAGCTTAAACGCGGATTCTTTATCCATAAGCCTTTCTCCGTAAGGCGGGTTGCAAACGATAGTTCCCCTTGCTTCCTCGATGGGGGAAACAAAATTGCGAACATCCCTTTCCTCAAACACTATATGCTCTGCCCCTGCCCTACGTGCATTGTTGCGGGCGATTTTTAAGGATTCTGGGTCGATATCAAAGCCGAATATCTTTCTTACAGGTGCTCTTTGGCGCAAGCGGGCTTGTGCTCTAGCATCTTCCCACATCGTTTTGGGAAAAGCGGGAAACTCCTCTGCGGCAAAGGAACGGTTTATACCGGGAGCTATATTCATATCCATAAGCGCCGCTTCTATGGGAATGGTACCGGATCCGCAGCAAGGGTCCACCAGAATGACCTCGTCTCTGGGACGGGACAAGGACACCATAGCGGCGGCAAGAGTTTCTCTTATGGGCGCAAGGTTTGCTTCGGTGCGATAGCCTCTTTTGTGGAGTCCTTCCCCCGAAGTGTCGATCATAAGAGATGCTTTATCGTTAAGTATAAAAAACTCTATTTTATATGTAACACCCGTTTCGGGAAACTGCTTTCTGCCGTAAACTCCTTCAAATCTTGTAACAACTGCTTTTTTGATTATCTTCTGGCAATCGGGAATAGAAAACAGCTTGCTCTTTATGCTGTGACCTTTTACGGGGAAAGCATCGTATTCTCCGATATACTGTTCCCAAGGGATGTTTTTTACCCCCTGAAAAAGCTGTTCAAAGGTATTTGCGTAAAAAGAGCCCATATTTATATACAGCCGCTCCGCAAAGCGGAAGTTTACGTTGCACACGGCAACGGCTTCCGGCGGTGCTTCAAAGGTAACGCGGCCGTCGATAGTCTCAACACGTTTATAGCCGAGAGCATCAATTTCCTCACCGACCAATTTTTCAAGCCCGAAAAGGCAGGTTGCAGTTAAAAGCATAGGTAAACACTCCGTAATCTTTACATATCAAGGCTCCTGCGCAAAAGCACAGGAGCCAAAGGGATTTTGAATTTGTGATTATTCGATAGGCTCTATAACGCCGTAATCGTTTTCTTTGCGTTTGTAAACCACGTTCAACATTCCGCTTTCGGCGTTTCTGAACAAGTAAAATTCGTGGGACAAAAGATTCATCTGGAGGATAGCCTCTTCCACTGTCATAGGGACTATCTCAAACTTTTTGGTTTTGGTAACCTTTATCTCGTCTTCCGCTTCAAGGGGTTCCGACTCTACAAAAGTATCCTTGGGAATGTGTATCTTTTTCTCAAGACGGGTGCGGTTTTTGCGGATCTGACGCTCTATGCGGTCGATAGCTTTTATCAAAGCGGATTCGTATTCATTTTCGGCAACCTCTGCGCGGAAAAGGGTTCCGTTTTTCTGGATGGTGAGTTCTACGCGCTCCTCACCACGCTTTCCGAAGAGTGAGACGGTAGCCTCCGTGTCCGTAGGAAAGAACTTGTCGAGCTTGGCGAGCTTTTTATCAATAAACTCGCGGGTTCTGTCGTCAACAGTAAACTTCTTGGCATTGATCTTAATTTTCATTGTCAGATGCTCCTTTCAAGTATTAACTTTTCCTTACAATGGTATTATACCACACTTTGTTGTTTTTGTCAAGAAATTACCTATATATAGTATATATAATTTACGCGCAACATTTCCCTTGGGCGAACTGTGGCAGTGTGAACCAAAATTAAGCATTAACCGCTATTGACAACGAAAAGCGTTCAGTCTATTATATATGCAGGAAAGAGGTGAAGGCTGTGCCCAAGAAGGCGTATCTGGAAATAACAAACGTGTGCAATTTATCCTGCGATTTTTGCCACGGAACAAAGCGGGAAAAGGCATTTATATCGGAAGAACGCTTCCGCACCGCCGCTTTGCGTTTGCGCCCCTTTGCGGACTTTTTATATTTTCATCTTATGGGCGAGCCTCTTTTACACCCCGAGCTCAAGACTTTTTTTGAGATCGCAAATGAAATGGGCTACAAGGTTATTATTACCACAAACGGCACTCTTTTAAAAGAAAAAGAAAAAATTTTGCTTTTCTCCCCCGCTTTGCACAAGGTGAGTATTTCCCTGCACTGCTATGAGGCGAATAAGATGGGAATAAGCATTGACGAATCTTTGCAAAGCTGCTTTGATTTTTGCAAAAAAGCGTCGCACAATGGGATAATTGCCGTAATGCGCCTTTGGAATATAGGCGGCAAGGAAGACTTGAACGAATATATTATAAGTAAAATGAAAGCCCACTTCACGGACGAGTGGAAAGAAACGTATTCGGGTTATCGAATAAAAGAAAAAGTGTTCCTTGAATGGGGCGAAAAATTTGATTGGCCCGATAAAGACGGAGAATATGTAAGCGAAAACCATTCCTGCTACGGTCTGCGGGACCAAGTGGGTGTGCTGTGCGACGGAACCGTCGTACCCTGCTGTCTTGATGCGGACGGCGCTATACCTCTGGGGAATATATTTGAAAACACGCTTGAAGAAATTCTTTCATCAAAGCGCGCCGTGAATTTAAAAAATTCTTTTATAACCAGGCACGTGTGCGAAGAGCTGTGTAAAAAATGCGGCTACGGCGCAAAAAGATAAATAAATCAAAAAAAGATGGGTGCTATAGCCCATCTTTTTGTGTTTATTCGCTTTTGGCTTTTGCGGATTCCCACACGCGGGGAAAGTATTTTTGATAAAACAAAGCGTCGGGATCATTTGGCGTTTCGGTAAGCCGTCCGGACGCCACGCTGTCTGCCATACGGGAATACAAATCGTCTATTCTGGATTTTTCCACTTCTTCGAAATGTATGATTTTCAATTTTCCCGCTTTTTGATATTTCAAAAGCTCATCATACACGTTTTCGATATGCTCGGCACGTTCCACGATTGCATTTTCGGTGCTGTACCACATAGATTCTCTGTTTTGAACGGGACAAAAAGAAGTGTCTTTCTCAACACGGTACAGGTAACCCGAAACACCATCGTAAAATACTTTTAATTGATCGGGAAACTGCTCCTCGTAATAAACGGTTCCTTCTTTTATCCATGCGGTAACGTGTTTTCCTTTTTTAAGATTATGAACGCTGTCCCAAATATAAAAAAGAGAATATGCGCGGTTATCCGTAAGATAAACTATTTTTTGTTCTCCCCCATCGTGAAGAGAAGAAACTGCGTTTAAAACTTTAATATTTGGAACAACGGTTCCGTGATAAAGGTATTCTGTCATTTTTACACACCTTTGCTATATCTGTATTTGATTATAAAATATCATCGAAACGTTTTTTTATTGCAGACGTCCGCGGTATTCGTAAAACAGAATATCAGTCATTTGCTCGGGCGTTTCCTTGCAGCCGCCTTTAAGCCACTTTTTTACGATACCGTTAAATCCGCTTTTGAAAAATGACACATGATAATGCAAATGCTCGGCGGGAATGTTATCCGCGTTAAGAAAAACATCGTACAATTTAAGCTCCTCGCTGTCATCGTACCCCAAGCCGAAATAGAAAGAATACATATCACGGTTTTCATATATATGCCTGAAAAGCCGTAAAAAGTCCGCTCCCATATTCTGTAATCCAATATTCTGCTCAAATAGAAGGTTTACTTCGCTTTTCAAACGCTCGTGCAGCTTATCGGCGAGATCGTAAATATCCACAAAGTTTGCGTAAAATGTACCCCTGTTTATTTCCGCCGCTTTGCAAATATCGGAAACCTTTATTTGCGATAATTCCTGTTCTCTCAAAAAATCCAAAAAAACAGATTCGATTTTTCTTACCGTTTCCTGCCTTCGTTTGTTGTTCTTTGTATTCATATATTCTCCATTAATTGAACACTCGTTCACAAATTGATGATTGTTTTTATGTCCATTCACCATTATAATAAAGTTGTATTAAATAGTCAAGTGTTCGATTAATAAGGAGGTAAATTATGGATAAAAGAAAATTGGCAGCGTACGTTATCGGAGGAACATTCTGTCTCTTGCTGCTTTGCGGAGCGGTTTTGCCGTTTTTACCAAAAGCAGTAACAATAACCACTGCCATAGCAATCGTATGTCTGTGTCTGGCATCGGGAATGCTCATCCCAAATCCCGTAAGCACGGTGTGGCTGATAATGGGAATATGTATGCTGGCGATTCCCAAAGCAAGCGGTATAATATTTATATGCATCGGCATTACAGGCTCGATAATAAATGTGATAACATCAAAGAAGACATTAAAGCTGTGGTAAAAGTATATGCGAAAAAATCCAAGTCTGCGGACCTGGATTTTTTATTATATTCGTTTTCTTACGTAAAGCTCTGCACCGAAAAACAGAATACACCCTACAGCATAACACAGAATATCGGGAAAGGAGAAGGTTCTGCCCAGCAAGACCGAAATTAATCTGTTTCCCTCAAGCCCCAAAAGCTTTACCATATCCAAATATTGCCCGAATTCCACCGCCGCGGCAAACAAAAACACGTACACCGGCAGCAGCTTTACGCCGGTCGGGAAAAAGATACGCAAAAAGCAGCAGATAAGAACTGTCACCAGCATATCCCCCACGTAGGGACGGACAAAAGCATCCTTTGCAAACAAAGCTATTAATATCTCCGCAAGCAGTACCGACAAAAACAACAATGCATAGATTATACGTCTTTTTTTCATCAACATTCCACCGTTAAATCAATAACGTTGCTCCAGGCGCAGTTGCCGTCTTTATCCGTGACCTCGGCTCTTACCCATTTTTCGTCCTGCTTGATGCGGTATTCCGCGCGGGTAAGTGTTTCGCCCTTGAACACTCTGTCGGGCACCCAGGTTATATTGGATACTATATTTATCTTAACGCATTCGGAGCAATCCAGCCTGATAACGTCCCCGTCCCGTCTGAAATGAAGCTCGGGTCCCTGGGTGGCGTAAAAATCCTTATTAAGTATGGCTTCCTTTATATCCTCTGCGCTGTTTGATCTTGCTTTTACCATTATATACGAACGGGTTTCGTCCTCGCCGTTATAAAAATGGGTATCGTCGGTAGCCATAATGGGATATATTACGCCTTTGTTTGCAAGAACATCAACGAAATAACCTGAATAAGGACGGCAGCTCTGCAACGCATTTGAAACGGAGTTGTATATCTCCACCCCGTCAAACCCGTCTACGGTTTTCGTATCGTCAAAGGAATTAAGCGACCAGGCGGGATGCGCCCAGATAGCGATACCGCCGTTTTCTTTGATGGCATCAACCACACCCTGACGCGTTGCGGTATCGCGGGGGATCCGGGGATCCTTGTTCATACCCACTCCCACGATATGTATAACGCCCTCTATAGTATCGTATCTGCCAAGATTATATTCACAGCCGGAAAGGACGGTAAGCCCGTCTATCTCCCCGCCCTCACCGTACACCCAATGGTCGGTAAAAGCGACAGCGTCAAATCCTGCGGCTTTATATATTCTTGCAACTTCCTTCGGAGGATATCTTCCGTCGGATAAATTTGTGTGTATGTGAAGCCCGACCTTGTAACGGTCGTTTCCGAAAATATCTTTTTGCATATTGTTCTTTTCTCCTGTTATATACCGTAATACACTTCCTTACCGTCCAAAAACACGGTGTTGCCGAAGGTTTTGTTCATATCCTCCGCCAAAAGCTTCATTCCCGAAAATTCGGAGCCGTAATGCCCCAGAATGAAAAGCGCTTTGTTCTCGCCGAAAAAGCAGGCGTCACGCAGGTATTCCGCAACGCAGACCTCCCCCGTTTCACCCGTAACAAACAGATCGCAACCGGGGTCAAACAGCTTGTTTATCTGGTTAAAACCAACCCCGCCCAGACCGAGACATATCGTTTTTAACGGAAAATCAGCCTTTCCGACGACACGGAGAAATTCGATGCCGAGAATTTCCTTTATTCTTTCCGCCAACTGCGCCGCGGTGATCTCTTCCGCAAGCTCGTAACGGCGCACACCAAGGCTTTCCGGCGGATATTTACGCTTTATCTTAAGACCCAGCGCTTTTATAAATCCTGCGTGGATATAATCCTTTTCCCGATGGTGGGCGTGATCGTGGAAGCGGTACAGGGTTATTCCGCTTTCATCAAGCAAAGCCCATTTTTTAAGGTCAAAGGGACAGGCGTCCTCGCGGCGGTCGCCGTGAGAAAAGGTAGGCTCGTGGGTGATGATCATATCCACGCCCCCCTCTTTGGCGACACAAATAAGCTCCGCAGTCAATTTGAAGCAGACACCGATCTTTTTTACCTCTTTATTCTCATCGCCCGCGATAAGACCGTCGCAGGTGTTCTCGAGCAGCTCGTAAGAATCGCTCAAAAGCTTTTCAAATATTTCCTTTGCCTTCATATATCCACCGCCTTTTGATAATAATACCACAAAAACGCAAAAAACGCAAGAGATTCTCTTGAGATCAATGTGACATTTCGGGGACGTTTATCACGGCGAAGACGTGTATGGCACACACGGAGATCGTATAATCGATGCGAAGCATTGTATATCATCAATTCCGTAAGGAATTGCATATCATCAAAACGAAGTTTTGTAAATGAAGCATTTGCTTACGCAAATATGAAGCAGGGCTTACGCCCTACGAAGCACGAGCATAGCTCGTATGAAGCGAAGCGTTCTTTATCGTGCCGTAGGCACACTTCATTAGCGTAAGCGTCTTCATAGCCGAAGGCTGCTTAATGTTTCTGCAAGGGAACGCTTCATTCCACCAATAGTAAAAGGACATCCAATTGGATGTCCTTTTACTATTGGTGGGGGAAGGTGGATTCGGACCACCGAAGTCACTGACAACAGATTTACAGTCTGCCCCCTTTGGCCGCTCGGGAATTCCCCCATATTAAAATGGAGCTGGTGAAGGGAATCGAACCCCCAACCTGCTGATTACAAATCAGCTGCTCTACCGTTGAGCCACACCAGCAAATGCAACTGTTTGCGACGGGCGTAATTATAACACACGTTGTCTGTTCTTGTCAAGAGGTTTTTTTATTTTTTATTGACAATTTTTACACTGTGTTGTAAAATGAACCCGGCGGAGGTAAATGATTATGGACAACGCAATCAAAACACAAAACACCGTAGATATTCCCACCCCCAAAAAGGGCGGAAATTATCTATATTATAAAAAGGCGTTCTTTTACGCCATCATACTGGGAAGTATTATTATGCTTCCTTTCGTTATCTATGAATGGGTTGGAACAGGACACCCTATCTTTTTGTTCTTCGGCGATTACAACGCACAGCAGATACCTTTTTACGAGCACTGCGTTGAAATGGTGCGGAGCGGCTCTTTGCGTTGGGACTGGCTTACCGACCTTGGCGCAAACTTTACGGGCACATATTCCTATTATCTTTTAGGCTCGCCTTTCTTCTGGCTCATGTGTCTGTTCCCTTCCACTTGGGCGCCCTACCTTATGGCTCCTATATATATTCTTAAATACGGATGTGCTTCTCTGGTTGCATACACCTATTTAAAGAGATTTGTTAAAAAGCAGGATTACGCCGTTCTGGGCGGATTGCTGTACGCATTCTGCGGTTTTCAGATATACAACACCTTCTTTAACCAGTTCCATGAAGTAGTTGTACTCTTCCCTCTCCTGCTTATCGGTATGGAAGAGCTTGTACAAAACGACAGACGGGGTATTTTTGCGCTGGCTGTAGCAGTTAACGCAATGTGCAATTACTTTATGTTTGCGGGACAGGTCGTATTCTGCATAATATATTTCCTTATAAGAATATTTGATAAAAACTTTAATATAACCTTTAAAAAGTTCCTGCTTATGGCGTTTGAATCGGTTGTGGGCGTACTGCTTTCCGCAATCCTGTTTTTGCCTGCGGCTGTGGGCGTTATGGACAACCCCAGACTTGACAGAGTGGGATATGATAACCTTGCGGATGCACTCTTCTGGCAAAAATCCGACGGCGGCATAACCTTTGGATTCTTCGGAAAAGAAATTACTCTTTACACCAAGAGATACGGACACATTCTGCAAAGCCTTTTCTTTCCTCCCGATATAGCATCCCGTACCAATTTCTATTACGGACACGAGACCCGTTGGGCTTCCAACGCGGCTTGGATACCTATGTTCGGTCTTACCGGCGTATTTGCATTCTTCAGACGGAAAAAGCAGGGCACTTGGCTTAAGGTGCTGTGCGCGTTCCTTGCGGTATGCTGTCTTGTACCCGTGCTTAACTCTATGTTCTTCCTTTTCAACACCTCATATTACGCCCGCTGGGTATATATGCTTGTGTTGATGTTTGTGGTTGCCACCATTGTAGCTTTGGATGATCTGAAGACCAACTGGAACGGAAGCGTATGGCTACACTCCGTGCTGTGCGCCGCCATTGCTATTCCCGTAGGATTTTGCTGGACCACCAAGGACGGAAAAACCACCATGTCCTCCACCCAGTTTTTTGACAGATATTGGGTAACCATCCTTATAACCGCTATTTCTTTGGGACTTGTATGGTATTTCATCAAATACGTACGCGGCACATCAAAAGAAGGCAAGATAGCCTTGATAATGACGGGAATAATTATATGCGTATACGGCATAAACCACATTATTTACGGTAAATGCCACTCATATTCTTCGGATTTTCTTATCGGTCAGGCGATAACCGGAGAGGTTGAATTGGAAGACCCCGAAGAAGAATTTTACAGAACCGATTTTTACCGTTCGGGCAATATATCCACCCTTGATAACCTTAGTCTTTACTGGGGATACCCCGGTGTTGAATGCTTCAATACCATCGTACCCGCTTCCATAATGACATTCTACCCCATGGTTGGCGTTTCCCGTTCCGTGGGAAGCCGTGCGGAAGCAAGCAAATACGGACTCAAAGCCTTCCTTTCCGTTAAATATTCCTTTATCGTGGAAGGTAAAAAGGATAAACACAATACCGTTGGCTTCGTTTACAAGGATACCCAGAACGGTTTTGCCATTTACGAAAACGAATATTATCTGAACATGGGCTTTACCTATAACGAGTTCATGACAGAAAGCGAATTCGAAAAATGCACAAAATCCGTACGCCATTCCCTGCTTTGCACCTATCTTGTAGTTCCCGACAATATGGCGGATTATTACTCACAGTTTATGAAAGAAGTAAAGTTCGTTAACGGAGCTAAATCCGGCGAACAGACCTACAAGGACAGCGTGCTGGAAAGACAAGAAAACACCTGCGATAATTTCGAGTACAATTCCAAGGGCTTTAAAGCAAGCATTTCTCTGGATAAACCCAACGTGGTATTCTTCTCCGTTCCTGCGGATAAGGGCTGGTCTGCAACAGTAAACGGCAAGGCTGTGGATGTTAACACCGTAACCTACGGCTTTGTGGCTGTTGAATGTGAAGCGGGTGAAAATGTGATCGAATTCACCTACAACACTCCCGGTTTTTCCACCGGCGCAATAGTTACCGTTTGCGGTGCGCTTATTCTCGGCGTATATCTGGTTATATCCAAATATACCCGCAAAGAGAAAAAGGGCTGTATGCTTACAGACGATTACTATGAACAGATCTGATATTTTATACTACCCCGAAGTTGATTCCACCAACAAAGCACTGCGGGAATATCTGCACGTTGCCCGAGAAGGCTTTACAATAGTTGCAGGCAGACAGACAGCAGGCAGAGGGAGAATGGGCAGAAGCTTTATTTCCCCTGCAGGCGGGCTGTATATGAGCTTGGTTTTAAAGCCGGAAAAAGACAGTTTTTCGCTTATAACCTCTGCCGCCGCAGTTGCGGTAACGCAGGTGATATACGAAAAATACGGCGTAAAATGCGGTATTAAATGGGTTAACGATATTATAAAAGACGGCAAAAAGGTTTGCGGAATTCTGGCGGAAGCTGTTTTTGACGGCAGCGAAAAGCCCGCAGCCGTAATATTGGGAATAGGTATAAACCTTGTAGCTCCCGAAGGCGGTTTTGAGAAAGAGATAAAAGATATCGCCACCCATCTTGGAATATGCCTTACGGCAGACGAAAAGATAGATCTTGCCGCAGAGATTACAAACCGAATATTAAGTCTGTATCCCCGCCCCGAAAGCTTTGTTAATGAATACAGAGAAAAAAGCGTCGTTATCGGCAAAGAGATATTCGTTATCCGCGGAAGCGAAAAAACATATGGATTTGCCAAGGATATTGACGATGAGTGCGGACTTATTGTAGATTACGGAAGCAAAACGGAAGTGCTTCGCACAGGCGAAATTTCCGTAAGATTGAAATAAAAAAAGAGGTTTTATGGAAATTATTATTTGTCTTGACGATAATAACGGAATGCTGTTTAACAACCGCCGCCAAAGCCGTGACAGCAAGGTGCTTTGGGATATAAAGAATAATCTTCAAAACAGTCTTACCATCTTCCCTTTTTCCGAAAAGCTTGTATCAAGCGCGGAAATTCCTTATGAGATAATGTCCGGCTCAGCAAGCGAAAACACAGTTTTGTTTGTTGAAGACAGAGGAATAAAGGAATTTTTACCTGTAACCAACAAAATAACCGTTTACCGCTGGAACAGAGTTTATCCTGCGGATATGAGCTTAGATATTGTGCTTTCCGCAGAAGGGTTCCAAATTACCCAAACGGTTGATTTTGAGGGAACCTCCCACGAAAAGATCACAAAAGAGGTTTACGAAAGATGATAAAAAAGGGATTATTTGTTTTATCTTTACTTCTTGTATTTTCTCTCCTTGTTTCCGCTTGCGTAAGCCCCGAACCGCCCAAGGATAATTCCTTGCCTGCGCAGGAAAGCTCTTTTACAGAAGAAGTATCTGTTGAAGAACCCAAGCCCGATATAGGCAAAGAGGGATTTTCTTTAAAGGATATCCCCGCTTTTTCCGACAAGCCGTATGTTGCCGTTAACGATAATACTCCTTATTTTACCGAAAACGAGATAGTGGCGGATCCTTACGAATTTTACAGCGAGCTTGACTCTCTGGGCAGATGCGGTGTTACCATAGCCTGTATCGGCAAGGAGCTTATGCCCACCGAGGACAGAGGCAATATTGGTCAGGTAAAGCCCACGGGCTGGCACACCGTTAAATACGATTGTGTTGACGGAAAGTATCTTTACAACCGCTGTCATCTTATCGGATACCAGCTTACGGGTGAAAACGCAAACGTAAATAATCTTGTTACGGGCACCAGATATATGAACGTAACGGGAATGCTCCCTTTTGAAAATATGGTTGCGGACTATGTAAAGGAAACGGGCAACCACGTTATGTACCGCGTTACCCCAATTTTTGATGGCGACGACCTGCTTTGCCGCGGTGTTCTTATGGAAGCCTATTCCGTGGAGGACGAGGGCGAGGGAATCTGCTTTAACGTATTCGTTTACAACGCACAGCCGAATATCGAAATCGATTACGCCACCGGTGAAAGCCGACTGAATGAATCGGACAGCGAAGTATCCCGTACGGAGCAGACGAATACCTACGTTCTCAATACCAATTCAAAGAAGTTTCACAATCCCGATTGCTCTTCGGTAAGCAAGATAAGCGAAAACAACAAGCAGGTCTTCGAAGGCACCAGGGAAGAGCTGATCGAAGACGGCTATTCCCCCTGCGGCATCTGCAAGCCTTGATACAAAAAAGTGTTGACAAAAACAACGCTTTGTGATAAAATACATATACAGTGAATAACATCTGCGAAAAAGCAAGGTGTTCTGTATATTACGAGTGTTTTCCGCCCTGCTTTTTGCAGGGTGGATTTTGTTTTTTCATAATATGGAAAGGAGTGCTCTATGTCTGACCAAAACACAAAAGCAACCAAAATAATCAAAAAAACCGTTCTTTTTGTCGTAATTCCGTTAGTTACCATATTCGTATTATTGGTTGCTATATATTTTTGTTTCCCTGAAAGCAACTTCTCGTTAAAGATAAAAGACGAATTGTGGTTATATGAAAACTATAGAAACGCAAAAGATGGAGCTTACAGAGACAACCCCACAGCACATCCCAACACCAGATGGGTGTGTCAGGAAGTGGATATGTATTTCGACCATATTGAGGGGGATGTCTATGAATTTGAAGGTGCTATAACTATCAACGGAGAAACACAAAAAATATTCTTTTATTTTCATGAATACGAACATGGTTGGACTAATGTTTTTGAGATTTGTAAAGGAGAAGATGGTAGAGATTGCATAGCGGCACCCCTTTATTTTAGCGGAAGAGATGGTGTCATGACAGCAAGATTTCCCCCCATCCCCGTAGTTCCTCCAATCTGGGACTATGAAGGCGACCTTACTTTTGTGATGGAAGAACTTCCAACCGATTAATTCAACATAATTATGCCGCAAGCCGTTGTTTTTTGGCAACGGCTTGTCTTTTTGTATTTTCGGGGGTTAAACCCGTTTATGTCTGCCGCAGATGAGGTTTCCCAGCCACAAAGCGGGGACGGACAAAGCCGCCCAGGCAAGGGTGAAATACGGGCAGACCTGACCGAGGATATTATATGGCAAATGGGAATAATCCCACACGTCCATGCCCAGCCAGAGATTGAAGATTATACCAAACACAAGCTCCACCGAAGTAATGATGATACCGCCCACAAGACAGCGAAGTAAAAATCCCTTTATTCTGCCGCAGATAATACGTATTAGCACTACCGAAAGCCCCCCTGCAAGAAACATGGAAAAATGGCTTCTGCCGCGGTAAAGAAGCTCTATGAGCACGTATATCCCGCCGCCCAGGAGAAACAAAAACGAATAACGTCTGACATAAGAAAGCATAAAAAACGACTCCTTTCGGAGTCATTTTGCGCAAATAATATACTTTTTATCCGTTTATGACCAAATAATCACCGGAAACGTAGCCGTTTTGTCCGTTATAAATTACCGCATACCAATTACCTTCCCTGCCCGTTACAGAAACGGTGGTACCGTTGGGGATAGCGCCGATGATCGTACCGTTTAACGAAGGTGAAGAGCGTAAGTTAAGTCTTCCCCCTGCAGTGCGCACGGTGGCTGTTTGGGTTATTCCCGGCTGAACGAAGGGCACGCCGAAATACTGCGCCACGCCCTGTGACAGCGTGCGGGCTATTACGTTGAGGTTGCTCCGTAACCATTCCGCATCCTCGGGGTTATCGTGGTAGGCTATTTCCGCAAGCACCGTGGGAGCAACGGCGTTGCGTACCTCGTAAAGAGTGGTTGTGGGAATAGCGCGGACACGCTCCGGCAAGGGATAGATATTTTTAAAAAGAGAAACAAAAATATCCGCCGCCCGCTTTCCCTCGGTGCTGCCGGGGAAATAATAAAAATCGCTTCCCCGCTGTCCGCCCGGGTTTGCGCTGCCCGAAGCGTTGGAATGCAAAGCGAGATGCAGACCGTAGTTACCCGAATTTGATTTACGCACCGAAGCACCTACCGAGCCTTCGGGGTCGTTCCGTGTAAAAGAAATTCCGCTTGCCGAAAGATAAGGCTCCATCAGGTCGGCAAGTATATTCATGTAATACTCTTCGTTCCCTTCCCCATCGTAATACAGATTATATTCCTGGGTGGAAGGGCTTAAAAATAAATTTGGCATTTCAAAAACCTCCTTTTATCTTAATATATGTATATGCCGCCAAGGAGAAATATTTTATAAAAATCATTAAAAAAGTTGATAAAACCTATTGACAAAAGCTGTGTGGCATGGTATTATGCTTTGGACAAAGAAGTTGGAGTTTTTCTCCTCACCCGCCGACAAGGTGTCAGGCGCGGTAAATAGTTTTCGTATCCCGGTTAACGATATGGGTTTACGTTGCTGTGCTTTTTTGTTTTGCACAGCTTTTTTTATTCGAAAAAAGCGTATTTAACACGGAGGTGTATCAGTTATCAGCACTAAATCGTTCATCAACGATGAAATCAAAGCAAGTGAAGTCCGCCTTATAGATGCGGAGGGTAATCAGATCGGTATTGTTACCATCGCTCAGGCAAGACGCCTTGCGGAGGAATCCGGACTCGACCTGGTCGAGATCGCTCCCGAAGCAAAGCCCCCCGTTTGCAAGGTAATGGATTTCGGTAAGTACCGCTTCGAAAAAGAAAAGCGGGAAAAAGAAATGAAGAAGAAACAGCAGACAGTAGAGCTTAAAGAGCTTCAGCTGAGATGCCGTATCGACACTCACGATTTCAACACCAAGCTTAACAAAGCGCACGAATTCCTTACAAAAGGAAACCGCGTTAAAGTTCTGGTTAAGTTCTTCGGCAGAGAAATGGCGCACACCGAAAACGGACTTACGCTTTTGCAAAAGTTTGCAGATGCTTGTGAGGAACAAGGTGTGGTTGAAAAACCTGCCAAGCTTGACGGACGTAACATGATAATGATACTTGCACCGAAAAGAACGGCAAATAAACGAAAGGAAGATAACAATGGGCAAAATTAAGACACACAAGGCAACAGCTAAAAGACTTACCTGGACTGCCGGCGGCAAAGTAAAAATGGGTCACCCCGGCCACCGTCATAAGACCGGTCTCAAGACCGCAAAACGCAAGAGAGCGCTCCGTAAGGCTTCTTATGTAAGCACTACCAGAATGAACGATCTCAACAGGCTCATCCCTTATTCCAAATAAGGTAATATCATTAACGGAGGATAAATCGAAATGGCAAGAGTAAAAGGCGCTCTTTCTACCAGAAAGAGAAGAAATAAAACCTTAAAGCTCGCTAAGGGCTATTGGGGCGCAAAAAGTAAGCATTTTAAGATGGCTAAGCAGGCCGTTCTCAAGAGCGGTAACTACGCTTACATTGGCAGAAAGCAGAAGAAGAGAGATTTCCGTGCTCTGTGGATCACCAGAATTTCCGCTCAGTGCAAAGTTGAAGGTATCAACTACTCTCGTTTCATGAACGGTCTTAAGAAGAGCGGTATCACCCTCAACCGTAAAATGCTTGCAGAGCTCGCAGTTTCCGACAAGGCTGCTTTCGCAAAGCTTGTTGAAACCGCAAAGGCTGCTCTGTAAAGTATTGACATAACAGAAAGTTTTTGGTATAATAACCATATTACGACAAAAATCCCGTCAGGTACGGAGGGAGGGACAAAAATGGCTGAAATCAAGGTTAAAGAAAATGAGAGCATAGACAGCGCCCTTCGCAGATTCAAGAGAAGCTACCTCAGAAGCGGTGTTCAGGCAGAACTCCGTAAGAGAGAGCATTACGAGAAGCCCAGCGTAAAGCGCAAGAAGAAGTCTGAGGCTGCAAGAAAGCGCAAGTATAAGTAATATACTGACTTCAAGCTATCAAAAATTTAAAGGAGAGCAAATTTGCTCTCCTTTGTTTTTGTTTAGCTGATTTTATTCATTTAAATATGCTTCAAGTGCTTTTTTAGCCTTCATATCCGGCACGGAAAAGGCGGTGAAAGGCTTTTTGCTTTCAAGCTCCGATTTAAAAATGCGGACATATAAGGAGCTGAAATATGCAACACCGTCGTCCTTTATCTCCGAACGGTCGGCGGAATCATCGGTTATGTATTTCTTTATGTCCACATCATTCTTCTGCTCATAGTATTCGACATAGCGAAGAAGTGCGGGCAACGCAGGAGTGCCGAGGTCGTAGAATTCATACAGATCAACGGAATCAAGGTCACCGGCTATATATCTGTCCACATTGTAATCTGCGATAATGCCGTTATAATTTGAAAGAGTGAGGAGCGCCAGCATCAATGCAACCGCAATTCCCGATGCGGGTATGAGCTTCATTCGTTTAACAAACTGCTTAACGATCATTATAACGAATATAAGGGCAAGTAATATCATAAACCAAGATGATACCACGCGTTTTTGTGTAAGCCCGTAGCTTTGAATATACAAAGCCATTTTGGACATCGCCGTGGCGATGAGGACCAGCGTCATAAGGGATATAACCACGTTTGCGGCTTTGAGAAGTATACCCTCCCCTTTGCTTTGGCGCTTCATTACCAAGGATACCGCGAAGAGTATGAAAAAGTTTATGGCGGAAACGGTGCAAAGCTCAAAAAATCCGTTGCGGGCATAGGTTGCATAGCTTAAGCCTTCGGGTAAAGTGCCGGAAAATCCCGAAACGTAATACTGCCATTGGGAAACGAAAAAGAATACATACACGACGATAAGAGGTATAAGCGCAACCGCCGTTGTAAGCGCGGGAAGAAAACGTATTTTTTCAAGGAGCTTCCATTTCTCGGCGGTGATGATGCTTTCACAATCCTTTTCCGTGCAGGCAAAGTACATTCCGAACACGTACATCGCAATTATTCCGCCCACAGACAGCGAAAACAGATGGGAGATCAAGCTGAAATCCTTAAGGAAATAAAAAGCTTTTTCCAACAGTTTTGTAAAGCCCTCGTCATAAGAAAGCAGGGTGGCTACGGCAAAGGTGGGAACAACGGCAACCGCCGCGCCCAACAGTATCTTCCATATAAGCTTACCGCTTTTCTTTCCCGAGAACATTGCAACCCACAGATTGACCGAGCGTCTGAAAGGCATTATAAACAGAGCTTTTACAAAATCTGCAGGCAACAGATCGGAAAATCCTTTTTCTATTTTGTTTCCCGTTGCGGTATAAACGAAATAGCTATAGCCCAGCACCGAGCCGAGGAATGCAAAAAACTGTGCAAAAGCATCTGCAGATATAAACATTCCCGCGCCGAACACTACGCAAAGGGCGGCGGAGGTTAGGGCAGAAGCGCAAATTTTCACGCCTTTTTTAAACAATACCGCGGAGGTTACGCACAAAGCAACGAGAATTATTATAAACATTCCGAGAGGGTTATCGGGCAAAGGAAACGCACGGCAGAACAAATAGCCGAAAAGCAGGCACAGCCAGGCAAAAACGCTCTCAAATCCCGAAAAAGGCGGCGTTAAAGGTTCAAAAGCGGTGTTTTCGGTACCGTTATCCATAGTTATACCTCCGTTAAGTCATCGGGCTTGTACTCGATGATATCCTCCACCGAGCAATCCAGTGCGCGGCAGATAGCATCGAGGGTGGAAAAACGAATAGCTTTTGCTTTGTTGTTTTTGAGAATGGACAGATTGGCAAGAGTTATTCCCACTTTTTCGGAAAGCTCGTTAAGGGACATTTTTCTTTTTGCCATCATAACGTCCAGATTAATGATTATCATATTACTCCCCTCCCGTTAAACAGTAAGGTCGTTTTCGTTTTTTATCTCGGTTGCGGCTTCGATTACGTTTTTTACCACCCGCAAAGAAAGACCGAGAAAGGACATGGCAAGAGCGATAATAAACGCCGCTGCGTGAAAGTACTGGGCAACAAGAATTACCGCCGCCAAAAGAACACACATCCAGGAAATAAAGCGGATATAAGAAACGCTTTTCGCGGTAAATACAAGTCCCTTGCGCACACGGAGCAAAAGCAGAGTTACGGCAATACAGCAAGCCAGTGCAACTGCAAGTATTGCATAACACCACAGCATAAACCATAACAGATAGCTTTCTCCCAGCTTATCCGCCAACAGAACCTTTATAAATTCCTCGGTGGGACCCGGGCGGGAAATCTCAAATGGTAAAATTATACCTAACCCCACAACGATGATGCTGAACATTACGGAAAGTATTATTGAAATTGTGACCGAAGCCTTGGAAGGTATTTTTGGCATATGTATTTCCTCCAAAATATGTATTTTTCATTTTGAGAATACCACATTGCATCTCGTTTGTCAATAGTATTTTATCGTTTTTCGATATTTTTTAAACGAAAAAGAATAAGAGCACGGTTTTCGCCGTGCTCTTTTCAAACATATTTTTAACCTTTGGAAAAGCAGATATGCCTCATTCGGTTTATTGCCGCCATAAGCTCCTGCTTGCGGGGCAGGTCAAGAAAGCGGCGGCAGGTAGTGAAAAAGGCAGTATATATACTATCCAATCCTTCCGCACCGATAGTGTAATAAAGCTCGTTTATAACCTTTTCCAGATCTATATACGGAGAATTTCCCGTTACCGCAATACGTCTGAGCATAAATCCCAAAGCGTCCATCTGAGCTACGCTTACAATGTTGTGAAGAGCGCGTATATCTATCTTTTCATCCCCCATAAAGATAATTCCCATATCCGAAACAGACAAGGTTTCGGTACCCGTACCTACGGGATATGAAGAAAAGCCGCGAGAAAGAAGAGTGCGTGTTTGGGACCAATCTGCCGTATCCGGACATGCCGCAGGAAGAGCCACACTGACGTTTTTTGCTTTTTCGGTTACGTCAAAAACCGTATAATCCTCCAGCATATAGACTCTATGGGCTACCGAAAGATATTCCCCGCTTCCCCCGATAACGAGTATGGTGGAAACTCCTTTTTCCGCATAAAGCTGGCAGACCCTATCGGTAAAAGGAGTAATGGGCTCTTTGGCGATAAGCTCCTTCATCATTCCGTCCCGTATCATAAAGTTGGTGGCACTTCGGTCTTCGTCTATTAGAATAAGTCTCGAACCGCCGTCCACAGCTTCCATAATGTTAGCCGCCTGAGACGTGGAGCCTGAAGCGCTCTGGGTAGAAAAATCCATAGTATCGCCGCCGGGTATCCATTTTATAAAGGGCGATATATTGACGTGCTGTACGCACCGCCCGTCCTCTGCAGATACGGTGACTGCGGTATCATCGGTAATACAAAGCTCTCTTCCGTCCCCGTAAACGTGGTCGTAAATACCTGCGGAAATCCCATCAAGCAATGTGGATTTACCCGAATATCCCCCGCCCGTAATAACGGTGACTCCCCTTTTTATGCCCATACCGTACACACCGCAAATTTCTATACGGTCATCGGACGGGGACACAAAGGGCACAGCACCCTCCATAGGATATTCCGTGCCCTTGGAACGGGGCAAAATACTTCCGTCGGCAATAAAGGCGCAGTACGGGCTGTTTTTAAGAAATGCTCTTATCGCCTTTTGTTTTTCTCCGAGAGAAATGGCTTTCTCCAACACTGCTTTATCAAATTCAAAAGAAAACCGTTCTATGGCATCCGGCAGGTCTCTGCACAGCATCTGAATTGTTTTGCGTATCTTCCTTGCGGGTAGCTGAACCTGCATTTTGATACACAGACACAAAATCGGTGGACGATCAACGTCATCGTGCAATAAATATATAGTAGCTCCTCCGCCGTTTTCGTAATCCTTTTGGGGACATACCGAAAAATACGCTGTATTACGGAGCAGTACTTCCCCGCCCGGCTTGTAAAGATAATACCTGCCGTTTTCCTTATCGGGGCGGGAGCGGTTGTATATTTCACTGTTAAGCTCATCTATATAGGGAGCAAGGGCTCTTAAGCAGCAGTCAGCCGCCGCAACGGAAGGCTCTGTTATTCCCAGCCTGCAAGCGGGAATGGCAAAGGTAAGAGTAGGCATATCCTTTGCGTTTTTATGGGTGGTTTCTATAAGCACGGAAATATCTCCGTACCAATAGGTAGGGTCGGATTCAACAATGGGCTCGGAAGAGGGGTTGCCGTAAGACCCCGGCGGGACGATTATCTTTCCCTCGTACATCTCTTT
Organism: Clostridia bacterium; assembly: GCA_017381715.1. GTDB lineage: Bacteria > Bacillota > Clostridia > Oscillospirales > CAG-382 > SFLA01. Next base: position 35,246 of record JAFOBR010000094.1, on the reverse strand, counting down.
GTAGGTCGTGGTGTTGTTATCCATAGAAAGTAAAAATGCTTTTAACCGTTTCAAATATTATTCCTCCGAAAAATTAAAGATAAGTAAGACAAAACAGTACCTCCTGCAAAAAAGTATTTGCCTTTTACTTATATTCGGAGTTTTCTTTTCGGCATTAAAAAAAGCACCCCTTCGGGTGCTTTGACAGCATAAAAAAACAAAAAACACCCGAAACCGGATGTTAACATACTATGTACCGATTGCTTATAAAAGGGCAAGGCGGATGTACGTATTCTCCGGCAAATATAAGCTTTTCACGATACATCGCCCCTTTCGGCATAAATTTTATTAAAGCAAAACCTTGCTTTAGTTAAAATGTACCATATAAAAGCAATTTTGTCAAGGAAAAGTAAACATAACATTCGTCAAAAGTAATAAAAATAAGATTTTCGGTTTTTACCTATTGATTATTTTTTACATCAATGCTATAATATTATGAATTGTTGTGAAGTACCTTCGCAAAATATCCGGGAGGAACAGATAATGAAAAAATTTATCGCACTGACGCTTGTTACAATTATGGCACTTGTTGCTCTTGCAGGCTGTTCATCACTTAAAGAAGAGGAAAAAGGCGCAAACATTTCCGTTTACATGTCTTCTTTCCCCTATTGTCTTGACCCTGCTTTGGTTCAGCTTGATGCTGACGTGATCCAGGTACTCGGTCTCGTTTACGAGGGACTTACCGCTATTAACGAAAACGGTAAGGTCGTAGGCGCACTGGCTGAGGATTGGTACAGCTATTATGATGCTGTTTACGACGAATACCAGATGTTCTTCGTACTCAGAGACAGCTACTGGAACGACGGCCGTAAGGTTTCCGCAGATGACGTTATATACGCTTGGAAGAGAATTCTCGACCCCGCTTTCGAAAGCCCTTACGCTTCTCTTCTCTTCCCCATCAAGAACGCAAAGGCTGTTAAGTCCGGTGCTATGTCCAGTGACGATCTGGGTATTGCCGCAACCGATGACACCTTGCTTTGCATCACCTTTGAAAAAGAATACGATATCGACCTGTTCGCAGAGCAGATCGCTTGTACCGGTCTTGTTCCTCTCCGTGAAGACGTAATTACCGACGCAGAGAAGGACGGCGCTATCTGGGATGCAAGTGCGGCTTCTATAGTTTGTAACGGCCCCTACGGCGTTAAGAACCTTGAAGAAGGTATCCGCCTTGTTCTTGAAAGAAACGCTTCTTACAACAGAGAACCCGAGCAGGCACTTGACAAGGCAGTTAAGCCCTACAGAATTACCATTACATATCAGGAAAACACCATTGAAAAGAGCGTTGACGAAGAATTGCGTATTACAGACAGCGCTTTCCAGGCAGACCGCTTTGCAAACGAAAACATCTTCTTTATGAGCAATTTCGATAAAGAAGCATACGCACAGTATTCCGGCAAGGCAAAAGACGAAGTTTCCTTGATGTCCACTTACGTTTACTACTTCAATACCGAAAACGAGCTCCTTTCTTCCAAGGAAGTTCGTAAGGCTCTTTCTCTTGCTCTTAACAGAGAAGACCTGGTTTCTTCCGTAACCGGCACCGGTGAAAAGGCTGTTACCGGATACGTACCCGAAGGTGTATTCAACACCGGCAGAAAGAATGATTTCCGTGAAGAAGGCGGCGACCTTTTCTCTGCAAACGGCGATATGAACAAGGCAAAGGAACTGATGAAGGGTAAAAAGACCGGCACCATTTCTATTGCATACCTCATTCCCGAAACTGAAGACCTTATGAACAACAACAAGCGTAAGGTTAAGTACGAAAACGTATACGAAGATATTGCAGAATACGCTGCAAAGGTTTGGAAAGAGCTTGGCTTCAAGGTTGAGCTTGTAGGTCTCCACGAGGACGAATACAGACTCGCTCTCTCTACCCGTGATTTCGACGTTATCGGTGTTACCAATGTTGTTAACTCTACCGATGCATACGCTTGGCTCTCTTCCTTCGCTACCCGCTACAGCGGATGCGCTGTTGAGCCTTCCCTCACCGGAGAAGACGTTTACACCGCTCACCAGACCAACTGGGAAAACGATGAGTTTGATAAGCTTATCGACGAAGTTTGCTACGAAAGCGACAGAGAAGTAAGAGCAGAAAAGCTCCACGCAGCAGAACAGATCCTTGCTGACGAGTGCCCCGCAACCGCACTCTTCCAGTACACCAACTGCTACGTTAAGTCCTCCAAGCTTTCCGGTATCGGCGATACTTACTACTTCGGCTACAGAGATTTCTCCGACCTCTCTCTTAAGAACTGGAGAAAGATCAACGCAGCAGAAGACGAAGCTTCTAACGCTGCTGAGAACTAATAACAATAAAAGAAAAGCTCCCGTTTGGGAGCTTTTTTTACGCTTTATCCGCGGTATTATAAAAATAAAGTGAAATAGCGATAACGCACTGACCCGGGAAATAAGTGAACAGGCACAGCGTGTTTGACCACGCGGGAGAACCGCCGAAAACATTGAACGCCAAGGCGATATCCGAAACAAAAAACATTAAACTGCCCAAAAGAAGGACGGCGTGTAAAAGACTTCTCTCTGTTATAAAGTTAGAAATAGCTTTTCCCAGCATTACAGAAATAACCAGCGCATATACAGCGGCGACTCCTGTCATAACCGCTCCTCCGAAATTAAACGCGGGGCAAAGAAAAATAAACGCAAGAGATGCGGCGGCGGTAACGGCGGTTACGGTAATATCCGTAACGCTTATTTTTTTAAGCATACAATATGCGCATATATACGCAATGTGACCGAGCACGAACACGGCGGCGCCAAAAATAAAGTTTTTAAAAAGTATTATATCCCCCGCCATACATAAGGCGAGCCCCAAAAAAGCAAGCAAAGGAAAGCTTTTCTTTTTCTTTGAAAGCAGTGTGTGGACAAAATTAACCGCACCTATAGCGACAAAGCCTGCTGCCGTTAACGCTTTTAGCCAAAGCTGATAATTGTTTTTATACACCACGCACATAACCGCTGTAAAAACAACAAATAAAGCATTTAAAAGTATAACAAGCTTTTTCATTACTTATCCTCCGGAAGACCTTTTTCGGATATCTGTTCAAGCTTTTCGGCAATAGACTGAAATGCGGAATAAAATATCTCTCTGTCATGTTCGGAAATTCCCTCACCCGCAAGAGAAACCGCAAGGTTTGCACGGTTCTGGACGTATTCCGCCGCACGTCTTCCCTCTTCGGTTAAGCATATCTTTGCGCGGTAAAGGTTTGCGCCATTAGTTTCTTTTACAACATATCCCTTTTTCTCCAGATCGGAAACCGCACGGGAAACGTCGGCTTTGTCTTTACAGCAAAGCTCGCAAAGCTGTGTAGCTGTTATGCCTTCTTCAAAGCGGGAAAGCACGGAAAAATAGGTGCAGTAAGAGCCTTTAAGCCCCAACTTTTCCATTTCATCCGAGGTGATCTTGTGCCAATATCTGAAAACCTCCATTATACCGATGGAGAATCGCTCAAATCTGTCAATCATACTATTACTCCGTAAAAAATATCTTACGTATTATACACATAAACAGAAGAATTGTCAACCGATAAGTGTCACAGCACTTAATCCGCATATACAAAAACACCGTTGGCTTTTAAATAGCCAACGGCGTTTGTATTTTTGTTATTCTTGGGTAGCGTAAACGCTAACTTCGTCGATAAACATCCAGCTCTTTAAGGGAACGATCTCCACCTTGACATATCTTGCTTTGGTGTTTTCGGGAAGAAATACCGCGCGGGTGAAGGTATACAACCCGTCAACACCGTCATCAGGTGCGTAGGTCTTGGAAGCTACCTGTGTAAAGTTTACACCGTCTTCCGAAACGTATACCACAACAGAAGCCGTTGCGTATATTCCCGCACCGCCTCCGCCGAGAGAGTTTACCTCTACAGCGTAAAGCTGTTCTGTAGTCGAACCAAGGTCGATAACTACCTCTGCTTTTGCCAAAAATCCAAGCCAAGCAGCATCTCCGTAGGTGGGGTTACCCAAAACTCCGTCGGTAAGTCCGATCCCTTGTTCATCCGGATAATTATCCGCAGGAGGATTTGCAAGGGTGTAAGGCTTTTTTAAAGCTACGTTTACTCCCTCTTTGCCGGTGAATTCCACCTCTGCTTTTTCTTCGGGACCTTCATTTCCATAAAAATCCACGCCGTACAACACATATTCCGCAACACCGCTGCCGGAAAGGTTGCCATCATCATATTCGAAATTAAATACTTTTTTTCCGTAATCGGAAGAAAAATCAAGATATCTTAAAAGACTTCCGTTTTTGAAAATACGAATTCCCGCCACGGTTCCGTCATCATTTGCAATTTTTCCGCTTATATGTACGCTCGAACCATCTGCGGAAGAATCTATGGTAATTTCGGGTTTGGTCATAGTGCTTGCGGGAATCTTGCCTGTTTCGTAATAGGTCTTATACGCCTGATGCTGACCCACCTTACCCATATCGGGATTCTGATAATGGGAGTAAGCAAAAGTAACGTGGGCTTCTACGTATTTGGAGGAGATGTTCATTTGCTCCACAAATCTGTTTAAAGGAGCGGTAGTCCAATCTGCTTGTGTGAAATCCTCGTTGTTTGCCCAGAATCTGAAGCCTTCCACAGTGTCTACCGCTTCCTTTATCTCGCGGTAGAAATCATCCAGCAAATCTATGGTAATATGTCCTGCGCCAACAGAATCCTGACAGCAGAAAATATCGCCTGGACGGAATTCCGCTTTTGCAAATATCTTTTCCCACATTTCCCCTGTTTTTTCGGGAGAAGGACCGGAAGCGGTTACGAAAGGCGAAAGCATGATCGGCATTTCGGGGTCGATATCATACAAGCCGTTTCTGTATGTTCTGAGCAGATAAGAGGCGTTATCCAGCTGTGCATCGGTAGCGTTCATATTGCTGAATTCAAACACGAAATACCAGCCGTGGAAAGCATTGGGATATTTGCTTTTATAGGTATCGTACATTTGCTTTGCGCCTTCGATACCCAGCTCAGATTGCTGTGTAAGCCAATTTTTATCGGTTACGTATTTGTTCCACCATTCGGGATTTTCGTTAAGACCGATAAATACCTTTACACCCATTTCCTCTGCAGCAGCAAGAATGGTATCCAAAAGCATTTTTCCGCTTTCGTCATAGGAAGCGGCTTTTTTATCTGCGCCAAAGGAGGATTCGTAGAATACGGAGGAAACCTTGTCCCCTTCCGTAACGAAAGACCATTGAAGAATAAGAATATCTATTCCCACATCCAGCATATAGCCGAGATGTTCTTTCATACGGGAAAGAGAATGGTTCTTAAAAGTGCCGGGCTGCATAAAGCTGCCGCACAGAACGGGATAATCTTTTTCGGTTTTTATATCCTCCGAAACGTCCTCTGCTGATATATCGGGAACGGATTCGGCTTGAGAAGCATCTTCAGAAGGAGTACAAGCGGCAAACGCACCGCACAAAACAAATGCCAAAAGAATTAAGGACAAAAGACGTTTTTTCATACGTAGCTCCTTACAAGGTATATTAATTATAAACTACGGAATCGAGATTCCATTCAGCAATTATGTATATGAGGTAATCAGGCTTTTGAGAAACGATTTCTGCACCGTAATAAGAGTAATCCCACATGCCCTTGTATATGGTCTTATTCATACGTTCCGCAAGGATATCAAACATCTGGGTTCCGAAGGAATCACGCAATACCATACAAGAAGGCAGGTTATCACGCTTGGTGCGTATAGTCTTGCCCCAGGTAACGTTGGTGCTGTATACCATCTGTGCGTCTGCACGGTAACGGGGAACTTCGGTTATCTTTTCGGAAACGGGAGTTCCGGGAGCAAAGGTTCTGTACCATCCGTATTCGAGCACGTCCTTATCTCCGATATAGCCGTTTTCGTAAACGGAACCGGTCACCATATTAAGATACACAGGCATATCTCCGGTCTTGTAATAACCGCCGTGCCAAACAAATTCATCAAATCCGCGGGGTGCGGCATCGGGAAATTCTTGGGCAATATAGTTGAATAGCTCTTGGTATGCTATAAATGCTCCGTAATCCGTCCAATGGCTGTCACACTTGAAATACAAGGGATATTCATCGTTTTTATTCTCTTCAAAAGCGGTGCGCAGATCAATAACGGTAGCACCTGCGGAAGATAAGGTGTTAAATACCTGATCCAGACGGCTCTCTCCCTCGCCCTGCTTATAGTCTTCGGGTACAAGTTCGGGATACATTGTCATTGCAGCGGGAACCACCATATATATTATTTCCATATCGGTGTTTGTCTTTTCGAGATTAGCAATTCTGCCTTCTATTCTCTTTTTAAGATTATCGAGAACACCCTGGCTGTACAGATTGGTGTGCTGAAAATCCTTTAGGCACTTCTGGTAGAAGAACTGGTAGTTGCTTCCTGCCACAACGCCCTCAGCCGTGCCCGCTTTTCCGGGTTTTACAGTGGTCTCGAGGGCAGCGCCTACCTGCTTGCCGTCAACTTTTTGGGTAATTTCCACCTCAGCGCTGCTGCCGGTGCACAAAAAGCGTACCGAATACCAGCCGTACCAGCTTTCGGAAGTATAGGTTTTGTTTCCGCACTTCAGGGTAACAGTGGCGCCGATATCACACTGACCGATAACAACAGCATTGGGCTTTTCGGAAAAGCTTGCATATTTTACGGTAACACGGCATTCCTCATCGGTAACATTATCTACATCCAAAGATTCATCGGGTACGTCAGGTACGTCGGGCTCGTTGGGTTCATACTCGGGGAAAGAATTTTCGGGCTCTTTTGAAACGGTATCTTTACTGTTTTCGGATTCATCCGGAGCTTCGGAGGGTTCCGTTTCGGAAACAGATGAGCTGTCTTCCGCAGAAGGTGCTTCGGACGAATTATTGCTTACGGTGTTATTGCCGTCTGCGCATGCGGAAAGCAGCAGTAAAGCCGCCAACAGCAAAACCAATACTTTAACTTTCATTATTTTTTATCCTTTCGGTTGATCTTTTTATATTTTAACACAAAATATTCCTTTTTTCAATCTTTTTTATAAATATTGGCGGCAACGGTAAGTCCGATCACTCCCGGATTGAAACGAGACGCCAAAACCGCCAGAAATGAAAGCAAAACAAATACCGCTTCCGAGATTTTGCGTGTTTTTTCCATTACCGAAAACAATTTTTCTTCCTGCGCTTTTTGGGATACCAAAGCTATTACCGCACAGTACCCGTCGTTGCCCGAAATCGGAAGCAGGTTTACAAACGCCAAGAACATATTACAAAGAGAAAAATACAAAACATACGGCGAATTTACCGTTAACGCCAAGGGAAAAGACAAAACAAAAAACAAAATATTTGCCAGAGGACCGCTTAAATACACCTTGACATCATTTATATGGGAGGTTATCCCCACGGTTATAATACGGGCTCCCAATGGCATTATGTCAACACGCCCGATTTTACCGCCTACCATCCTTATGGCAAGCAAATGCCCCGATTCGTGCAGAACAGCGCAGGATATAAACAGCAAAAACGGATACGCGCCCTCTATATATGCCAATACCCCGAGGCACAACGGCGTAAGAATATGTATTCTCAATTTTATACGGGGAAAAAGAATAAAAATTTTTCATCCCTCCGTAAGCTTTTCAATAATTTCAAAAACGCTTTGAGCCTTCATTTCCCCGCCCGAAGCCACGGGAACGGAGGCGGTAGCATACAGATACATGGCTGTCAGAAGTAAAATCAGAGGAAGAAGGCAATATACAAATTTCCCCCGAACTGCAAAAGGTCTTTTTTTCATAATTCATCACCCGTAAAAAATATGCCGCTTCCCTCCATAAAATGACAACATTTACAATAACGCGGAGGTATACTTTATTAAAAAAGAGATGATGCTTTTATGACAGTTACGGTATACGGCGACGTGTACTTTTTGATAAACTTTTTGTTTGATACCCTGCTTTTGTATATAACCGCAAGAATTACGAACACTCCTTTTAAGCTGTGGCGCTTGATATGCTCCGCTTTTTTGGGAAGCGTATATGCTTTTTTGTGTCTGTGGTGGGTGAATATGTTGCCGCTTCACCTGATATCCGCCTTTTTTATATGCTTTTTTGCTTTCGGAAAAAAGCGTCCTTTTCTGAACACAGCAGTGTTTTTGCTTTCGTCCGCCCTTTCCGGAGGCGCGGTATACGGGCTTTTTTATATGGCAGGGAAAAACGAAGGATATATACGCGATCTGGGTGTAGGATCTGTTTTGATATGTCTGCTTTCCGCTTTAGCGCTCACCGCAGGATATCTTTACGTATGCAAAAAGAACAGCGCATCCGGTGCGGCATACGCCTATATATCCGTTTTGGGTAAAAGCTACAAGGCGTTTTTGATGAAGGACACGGGAAACCTGCTTACAGATCCTATCTCCCTTGATCCGGTTATGGTGATTTCCAAAAGTGTGTTTGGTAAGGATTTTGAAAATATAGAAACCTCCCCGCCCCTTCCCATCAGAGCCATACCCGTGCGCACGGCGACGGGAAGCGATATAATGTACGGTTTCCGCCCGGAAAAATGTGTGGTGCGGGAATTTGGAAAAAGCAAAAAACGGGAAGTAAAAGTAATAATCGCCGTTACCGATGGAAGCAGATTTGCAAAGACATACGAAGGGCTTATGCCCCCTATATAGAGGTGAACGAAATGTATTTTAAAAAGGTTACAATTGCGTTGGAGTGGATACGTCAGTTTTTGGGAGAGAGCAAGGAATTGTTTTATATAAACGGTCCCCAGACTCTTCCCCCGCCCTTATCCAGAGAGGAGGAAGCGGCGCTTACGGAAAAGCTTCCCCACGACGAAAAAGCAAAGAAAAAGCTTATTGAGCATAATCTGCGGCTGGTGGTATATATTGCAAAAAAGTTCGAAAGCACGAATATAGGTATTGAAGACCTGATATCCATAGGCACGATCGGTCTTATGAAGGCGGTAAACACCTTTAAGCAGGACAAACAGATAAAGCTTGCCACATACGCATCCCGTTGTATAGAAAACGAAATACTGATGTACATACGCAAAAATTCCGCCCGCGGGTGCGAAATGTCTTTGGATGAGCCCTTGAACGTGGATTGGGACGGAAACGAGTTGCTTCTTTCCGACCTTTTGGGAACGGACAGTGATTTTGTATACCGTATTCTTGAAGAAAGCGAGGAAAAACGGACGGTAAGACGGGCAATAAGCAAGCTTCCCGAAAGAGACAGACGAATAATAGAAATGCGGTTCGGCATAGGCGCAGGCACAAACGGCAGAGAAAAAACGCAAAAAGAGGTGGCGGATGAATTGGGCATTTCCCAATCATATATATCCCGTCTGGAAAAGCGGATAATAACCAATCTTAAAGAGGCGTTGGGCGTATGAAGCCTTGACATTTTTTTGCACAGGTAGTATAATCAGTATCGGTGAACGAAGAAAAGAAAGGAGGAAAGAAGAGTATTTCGCTGTTTACGAGAAAGCCGAAGGAAGAACAGACTCGTACCATAAGCCTTAACAACGGATTACCGAAAGCGGTGGCTTTTGTTGATTACGAGCATTGGTACATTTCTTTGAAAAAGAATTTCGGCATACAACCAAATATTAAAGGGTGGTTCGAGGAGCTTAACACAAAGGTCAATCTGGTAGAGGTTACCTTTTTCGCAGATTTCTCTCATAAATCATTAGCTGATCAGATATCCCGCATCCGCCCCTATTCCAACCGCATTATCGATACACGTAACACCACCGGTGTTAAAAAGGATTTTACCGATTTTATTATTCTGGATAACATTTACCAGAAAGCCCTCTCATCCGAGGATATAGAAACGTTCATCATTTTTTCGGGAGACGGGCACTTCAGTTCGGTAGTTTCATTCTTAAAGAATTTTTGCAAAAAAGAAGTCGGTATCTACGGTATTGAGGATTCATTTTCCCGTCAGCTTCAGCAGACCGCAAGCTGGTGTATAACCCTTCCCACAGAGGAAGACGTGCACGGGTCTTATTATCGCTTAATTTTCGAAGTCCTCAAAAAAGCATCCGAGAGTAATTCAAAAGATATTCCGACGCAGGAAAAGACCGTAAAGACAGTTTGTGCCCTCAGCAAGACCGCAACAAACCAAAAGGTAACCGAAGCTTTGAACAACCTTATAGACAAAGGATATATATCCACACGCACGGTAGTAAGCTATTCGGACAAAAAGAAGACCAAAAAGGTTACAGGTTTGTTCACAGATTGGGAAAAAGTTGAAAAAAGCGGATTTTTGGCACAATAATTTGCATAAAACTATTGCAAAACGCAAAATACTGTGATATACTGTGTTCAGATGAATGTGAGCAAGCAAGAGTGGGTCAAAGCCCACTCTTGATTTTTGCAATATTTCCGGAACACACTGTTTTTAACAAGAATACAAAAATACGGAGGCAGGCAAAAAATATGAAGCAAAATATCGCCGCAGCAGTCCGCACGTTGGTAGAACCTGCAATGACAGAAATGGGCTACAGCGTTTGGGACGTAACCTTTTACAAGGAAGGTCAGGAGCAAATACTTGAAGTAGAGCTTGAAAACGATGACGTTTTCTCCATTGAGGATTGCCAGAAGGCTTCTCACGTAATAAACCCCATCCTTGACGAAGCGGATCCTATCGAGCAGGCTTATGCTTTGATAGTTTCAGGCGCAGGACTTACCCGTGTGCTTCGTTCCGATGAGCATATCGCCCGTGCGGTAAAGGAAGGCTGGAACACAGAGCTTAAATTGTTTGCCGCTGTAAACGGTACAAAAGAGCTTGCCGGCGTTATAACCGCTTTTGATAAAGACACGGTTACGGTTGGCGAAACAAAAATAGAAAGAAAAATGATTTCGAAGATGACTTCGATACTGGAATAAACGGAGGTAAAAACTAAAAAATGAACAAGGAATTTTTTGAATCCCTCGCTGCCCTTGAGAGAGAAAAGGGCATCCCCAAGGACTATATGATCGAACGCACCGAAGCCGCCCTTCTGGCTGCATTCAAAAAGGATTCCGGCGGACTTACAAACGCAAGAGTAAAGCTTGACGAGGCTAAACACGATCTTCGTCTGTATAAGCTTCTCACCGTAGTTGAAACAGTTGAAGACCCCCGTACCGAAATTTCTCTTGAACAAGCCCGCGAAAAGAACAAAAAGTACAAGCTGGGCGATGAATATCAGATAGAGATAAAGACAAAAGAATTTTGCCGTATTGCCGCTCAGACCGCAAAGCAGGTTATAGTTCAGTCTATCCGCGAAGCAGAGCACGGAATGATGGTAAAGGAATACGAAGACAAACAGGATAAGATCATTACCGGCGTAGTTGTAAGAGTTGATCCCACTTCCGGACACGCTACCCTTGAATTGGGCAGCAACGAAATGGCTCTCTTCCGCCACGAGCAGATAAACGGAGAAACCCTTAATGTAGGCGACAGAATTAAGGTTTACGTTACAGAGATCAAGCGTGAAGGCAGAGGTCCTTCCGTAGTTATATCCAGAACCCATCCCGGTCTGGTACGCAGACTGTTTGAGCTTGAGGTTCCCGAAATAGCAGACGGAACCGTAGAGATAAAGGGCGTTGCAAGAGAAGCGGGCAGCAGAACCAAGATTGCAGTTGCTTCCAACGATCCCAACGTTGATCCTATCGGCGCATGCATAGGCTCCAGAGGCGCAAGAAAGAACAGCATTACCAAAGAGCTGGCAAACGAAAAAATAGATATTATCCCCTACAGCGATGATTATGCCGCATTCGTTGCAGCAGCACTCGCTCCCGCTTCCGTTTTATCCGTAAGCAAGATGGATGAAGGCGATAAAGCGTTCCGTGTTATCGTTAACGATGATCAGCTTTCTCTTGCTATCGGTAAGGAAGGTCAGAACGCTCGTCTTGCCGCAAAGCTTACCGGATGCAAGATCGATATTAAGAGCGTGAAAAATGCAAACGAAATTACCGAAGCAGAGGTTGATAACGCTTGACAGAAAAGGTTTATCCCGTTAGAAAATGCGTTTCTTGCGGAGAGAAAAAGTTAAAAAACGAACTTTTGAGAATCGTCCGTAAGGACGGCACCGCAGAGATCGACCCTACCGGAAAGGCAAACGGAAGAGGCTGTTATCTGTGCAAAAACGAAATCTGCATTAAAAACGCCAAAAAGGCGCGCAGAATAGAAAGAGCATTGGAAATATCCTTGCCCGCAGATTTTTACGACAGCATCTCTCTTTTGGCGGAGGAAAAATGACAAAACTTTTAACCCTGTTAGGTCTTGCAAAAAAGGCAGGACGGCTTGCAGTAGGAACAGAAAACACTATTGAATCGGTACGCAAAGGAAAATCGTTTTTGGTTGTAGCTTCCGAAAGCGTATCCGACGGAACAAAAAAGATAATAAGCGATAAAACGGCGTTTTATAAAACACATGCGGTATTCATCCCCGTGGATACCGTAACCTTTGGAAAAGCATTCGGCAAGACCGCAACGGCTTGTGTTTCGATAAACGACAAAGGGTTTGCAGACGCCGTAAGAAAACTATTGGGAGGTAACTGATATGGCGACGACAGGAGATAACAAATACAGAGTTAACGCGCTGGCAAAAGACCTTAACGTGAAGAGCAAGGACATTATAGATCTGCTTGCGGCTCACGGTATGGGCAACAAAAGCCATATGACCGCACTTGAAGGTGCGGAGCTCAGCATCATATTCGAATATTACACACAGCAAAACCAGATCGATATAACTGCATTTTTCAAATCTTATCAGGACAAGATAGATGCAAAGAAGGCAGAAGAACAGGCAAAGCGTGATGCGGAAGACAAACGCAAGGCAGACGAAAAAGCCGCCGCAAAAGCCGAAAAACAAAAGAAACTTCAGGAGCAGGCTATCAAGCAAGGCAAGCCTATTCCCCAACAGCAGCCCCAGAAGCAAAAGGTGCGCGGAGAAGTTCGCGTTGTAGATACCAGAGGTACTGCAAACGTAGACCTTTCCAAGTACGATGAAAAATACGATAACCTTGCAGGCGGTGCCGCAGCTGCCGCAGGCGGAAAGCAAAAGCTTAAGAAAAAGAACAACCGCAACCAGCAGCAGGAGCAGACCCGCCGTCCGGGCGATAAAAACAACAAGCAACAGCAAAAGCAGCAGGCTAAGCCCAAGCCCGTTCAGCTTTCCATAACCGTGCCCGATGAAATCACCGTTGGCGAGCTTGCTTCCAGAATGAAGACCGCAGCAGGCGAGGTTATTAAAAAGCTTATGCTTATGGGCGTAATGGCTACCGTTAACGAAGCTATAGATTATGATACCGCATATCTTATTGCAGATGAATTCGGTATTAAGGTAACCAAGGAAGTTGTTGTTACCATAGAAGAAAAGCTGTTTACCGAAGACGAAGACAAGGAAGAAGATCTCGTACCCCGTGCACCCGTTATCGTTGTTATGGGTCACGTTGACCACGGTAAGACTTCCCTTCTGGACGCTATACGTGATACCCACGTTACCGCAGGCGAAGCAGGCGGTATTACCCAGCATATCGGTGCTTACAGCGTTACGATTAACGACAAGCCCATAACATTCCTTGACACTCCCGGTCACGAAGCATTTACCTCTATGCGTGCAAGAGGTGCAAACCTTACAGATATTGCTGTTCTGGTTGTTGCCGCAGATGACGGTATAATGCCCCAGACCATAGAAGCTATAAACCACGCAAAAGCCGCAGGCGTAAGCATTATCGTTGCTATCAACAAGATGGACCGTCCTGCCGCTGACCCCGACAGAGTTAAGCAGGAGCTTACCAACTACGATCTGCTTCCCGAAGAATGGGGCGGAGATACCATTGTTGTTCCCGTTTCCGCGCTTAAGCGTCAGGGTATTGACGAACTGCTTGAAATGATAACCCTTTCTGCCGATATGATGGAGCTTAAGGCTAACCCCGCCCGTGCGGCACAGGGCGCCGTTATAGAAGCAAAACTGGATAAGGGCAGAGGCCCCGTTGCTACCGTGCTTGTACAAAACGGTACTCTCCGTATCGGCGATTATATTATAGCAGGTTCCACCGTGGGACGTATCCGTTCCATGACCAACGATAAGGGCGAAAAGGTAAAAGAAGCAGGACCTTCCACTCCCGTAGAAATAATGGGTCTTTCCGAAGTTCCCGCCGCAGGTGATTCCTTCCGCGCAGTATCCGACGAACGTCTTGCAAAAGAACTTGTTGAACAGCGTAAGACCAAGGAAAAGGAAGAGCAGTTCAAGGCAGAAGCAAAAGCAAACCTTGAAGATCTGTTCAACCAGATCGGCTCCGGTGTCAAGACTCTCAATCTGATCGTAAAAGCAGACGTTCAGGGTACCGCAGAGGCTGTAAAAGCATCTCTTGCAAGACTTTCCAACGAAGAAGTCAAGGTAAGCGTAATTCACGCCGCAACCGGTGCAATAAACGAATCCGACGTTATGCTGGCTTCCGCCTCCAACGCAATCATTATCGGCTTTAACATCCGTCCAGACAGAGTGGCGCTGGATATGGCAAGCAGAGATAAGGTTGATGTTCGTACCTACCGCGTAATTTACGAATGTATAGACGAAGTTACCGCCGCTATGAAGGGTATGCTGGCACCTAAGTTCCGCGAAGTAATACTCGGCAGAGCAGAGGTAAGACAGACTATCCGCGTGCCCAACGTAGGTACCATTGCAGGCTCTTACGTTACCGACGGTAAGGTTACCAGAAACGCAAGCATCCGCGTACTCCGCTCCGGCGAAATCATATACGAGGATAAGATAGCCTCTCTTAAGCGTTTCAAGGACGATGCAAGAGAAGTACTTCAGTCCTTCGAATGCGGTATCGGACTTGAAAAGTTCAATGATATTAAAATAGGCGACGTTCTTGAAGCTTATACCATGGAGGAAATAGAACGCTGATGGGTTCTTTCAGACAGGATAAAATAAACGAAGAAACCTCAAGGGAAATAACCGAAATACTGCGCACGGTAAAGGACCCCAGAATATCTCAGGCTTTTGTAAGTATTACCGGCTGTGAGGTTACCAAGGACCTTTCCTATGCAAAGGTATATTACAGTGTGTTGGGCAAGGACGAAGGCGTTAACAAAGGCTTGGCTTCCGCCGCAGGATATATCCGCAAGGAGCTGGCAGCACGGCTTAATTTGCGCATAACTCCCAAGCTTGTGTTTATTCCCGACCATTCCGCAGAAAACGCATTGCATATATCCGAGATGCTTAAAAACATCAAGTACAGCGAGGACAACGAATAATGTTGAGAATCGATTACGAATCGGCTTCCCAATTTCTTTTGGAAAAGGATAATTTTTTGGTGGTATGCCACGCTTGCCCCGACGGAGATACTATAGGCAGCTCTGCCGCTTTGGTTATGCTGCTCCGTAAAAAGGGAAAAAACGCGTGGGCATACTGCCCGGATCCTATTCCCGAAAAGCTTGTTCCCTTTGCGGGAAACGGCGTTTTCACAAACGATATACCCCAAGACACCGTAAAAATAAGCGTTGACGTGGCTACTCCCGCTATGCTGGGAGATAAGCAGGAAGCGTTTGGTGTATTCGATCTTTCCATAGATCATCACAAGATAAACTCTATCCCCTGCGAAAGACTGCTTATACGGGATAACTTTATTTCCAACGCTGAAATAATTGCCGACCTTTACGATGAGCTTTCCGTAGGCATAGACAAGGATGCGGCGGTCTGCCTTTACGCAGGCATAAGCTCCGACAGCGGCGGGTTCAGATATTCCAACACCCGTCCCCAGACAATGCGTCTTGCCGCACGGCTCATGGAGACCGGAATTGATTTTGCCGCCATTAACAGACAGCTTTTTGATAAAATGACACCGTCTGTACTGGCGCTTATGAAAGCGGCATATGGCTCGGTCGAGCTGTATTACGGCGGTAAATTGGCGATCGTCACCATTTCAAAAGAGGAATACGAGCAAAGCGGTGCTTTGGATACCGACCTTGACGAGATAAAAAGCATACCCCGCCGCATTGATGGTGTTGAGGTTTCCGCTATGATCCGTCCCAAGGGAGATAAAGCCCAGATTTCCCTGCGCTCCAACGAGTATTTTGATGTGGCGGCGTTCTGCCGTGAAATGGGAGGCGGAGGCCACACGAAAGCGGCAGCTTTCCGCACGGAAGGCACACCCGAGCAGGCTAAAGCTATGCTTATAAAGGCTTTGGAAGGCAGACTATGAAAGCGGGAATTATAAATTTTTATAAGCCTACGGGAATGACATCCCAAACGGCAGTGAACATAGTCAAGCGTCTTACGGGAGCGAAAAAAGCAGGACACTGCGGTACTTTAGACCCTTTGGCGTGCGGCGTACTCCCCATAATGCTGGATAACGCCGTAAAGGCAAGCGAATATCTTACCGACCACGACAAGACCTATATAGCGGGCATAAAGCTGGGGATAACCACCGACAGCGGCGATATTACGGGAAACGTTATCTCCGAATATGACGGAAGTTTACCTTCTTTTGAGGAATTTTCAAAGATTGCAAAAAACTTTGAAGGCGAGCTGATGCAGGTCCCCCCTATGTATTCCGCATTGAAACGGGACGGAAAAAAGCTGGTAGACCTTGCAAGGCAGGGCATAACCGTTGAAAGAGAAGTGAGAAAGATTACCGTTTATTCTCTTACCCCGTTCCAAAAGGAAAACGAGTTTTTTATGACCGTATCCTGCTCCCGCGGTACCTATATACGCACTCTTTGCGAAGATATAGGTGCGGCTTTGGGTTGCGGCGCAACCATGAGCTTTCTTGAAAGGGCTGTGGTGGGTTCTTTTTGCAAGGAAGACTCTTTTACCGAAGAGGATATAAAGGACGGCAGATACGTTTTAACGCCCGTAGAAAGCATATTCCCCTTCCCCGAATTAACACTTCCCGAATTCTATGACCGTCTTTTTTCAAACGGTCAGGCTATACAAATAAAAAAGCTTGGACTTAAAGCAGAGGCAGGCACAAACTTCAAGGTGTTCGGTCCAAACGGATTTTACGCTATCGGCGAAATTGCAGAAAAAGACGGCGAAAAGACGTTAAAAAGCAAAAAAATCTTTTTCCCGAACCTAATTTAACAAAATATGACAATATAACTGTGGTACTTTATAGGTACCGCAGTTTTTATTTTTTATCTAAAGGAAGTGGAAAAAATATGGAATTTAGATCCAAATTAAAATCCTCAAGGATAATGCACGTACCAATAAGCAGTATAAAACCGAATTCCGCCCAGCCGAGAAAATATTTTGATAAAGACGAAATAGAAAAGCTGGCGGAAAGCATTAAGCAGGTAGGAATTATATCCCCGCTTTTAATACGGAAAAGAGACAACAAGGCCACATTCAGTATAGCGGGAGAATTGCTTACACCCGAGCAATACGAGCTGATTGCAGGGGAGCGCAGGTTACGGGCGGCAAAAAGGGCGGGACTGAAAAAGGTTCCATGCATTTTATCCCAAACCGACGATAACGGAAGTGCGGTAATTGCCCTTACGGAAAATCTGCAGAGAAAGGATTTGAATTTCTTTGAAGAAGCCTACGCTATGCAACGGCTGATGTTTATGACAGAATCTACCCAAAGCGAACTGGCGCAGACTCTGGGAATAAGCCAAAGCGCCGTGGCGAACAAGGTAAGACTGTTAAGGTTTTCCGCAGAGGAAAAAGAAGAAATTATACGTAGCGGTCTTTCGGAACGGCAGGCGCGGGCGCTGTTAAGACTGGACAGCAAGGGTGACAGACTGTTTATGATAAAACGAATTGGGGAAAGACAGTTAAACGCACCGGATACGGAAAAAGCGGTGGCAGAGTTTTTGAAGCACAAAGCAGAGAACGAAAAAACCGGCTCCAGACGGGTAATCGGCACCGTGGACGTGCGATTTTTCGTTAATTCCATAGACAATGCCGTGAGCCTTATACGCAAGGCGGGAATAAACGTTGGAAGCACCCGAAGAGAAAATTCCGAATCTATTGAAATAAGCCTGATAATACCAAAAACAGGGGTTAAAGTTATAGAAGAAAATCTATAAAAACTATTGACTTTTATTCCATTTCGTTTATAATACTCTAAACATTACATAGCTTTATGCTTTGAGTTTAAGAGGTATTTGAAAATGAAAAAGAACATTGCTATTATCGGATACGGCGGTATGGGTTGGTGGCACGGCGATTACCTTAAGAAAAGCGACGTGTGCAATTTGCTTGGCGTATGGGATATTAATCCCGATAGACTTGTAATAGCACGCAACCAGGGTATAAACACCTACTCTTCCCTTGAGGAATTGCTTGGTGACGATAGATTGGATATCGTTACCGTTGCAACACCCAATGACATTCACAAGGAGCTTATCATTAAGGTGCTTGAAAGCGGCAAAAACGCTATAAGCGAAAAGCCCGTTACTCTTTGCAGTGAAGATCTGCAGGAAATGTTTGACGCAAGCAACCGCACCGGAAAGCTGTTTACCGTTCACCAGAACCGCAGATGGGACTGCGATTTTCTGGCTATGAAGCAGGTATACGAAAGCGGCATTTTGGGTGAAGTATTTAACATAGAATCCCGTGTTCACGGTTCCAGAGGTATCCCCGGCGATTGGCGCGGTATGAAGCAGTACGGCGGCGGCATGATGCTTGACTGGGGCGTACATATTATTGACCAGATGCTTCTTATGGTTCCTTCCAAGATCAAGAAGGTTTACTGCCAGTTTGACCACGTTACCAACTACGAGGTTGATGACGGATTCAGACTCACTCTCAATTTTGAAAACGGCGTACGCGCTTACCTTGAGGTTGGTACAAGCAACTTTATCAACCTGCCCCGTGGGTATATGCAGGGCGAAAACGGTACTGCTGTTATTAACGATTTCTCTTGCGAAGGAAAGATCGTTTGTGTTGAAAACTGGGACGAAAAGGACGTTGTTCCCGTACGTACTGCCGCAGGTCTTACCAAGACTATGGCTCCCCGTAAGGATGACACCATTAAGACACACGAAATTCCCCAGATCACTTCCGACGTTCACGATTTCTACCGCAATGTTGCAAAAGCGGTTGACGGAATTGAAAGCCAGCTTATTACCCATCCCCAGCTTATGCGCGTAATGAAGCTTATGGAAGCTTGCGCTAAGTCTGACGAGACAGGTATGCCCGTAGATTTTGAATAAACACATATTTTTAAGACCGATTTCTTTAAAAAATCGGTCTTTTGTGTTATAATTTAAAAAAATTCAATTTTCTTGAAACCAAATCGTTTTTTTGACGGTATATATAAGTGAAAGGGGGAAAGTTTTATGCGGGACGAAAAGATTATTGACCTTTATTGGGAAAGAAACGAGCAGGCGATAAAGCACACCGACGAAAAATACGGTAAATATCTTTCCAAGATAGCCTACAATATCCTTGCGGACAAGGAGGACAGTAATGAAAGTGTGAACGATACATATCTTGCCGCGTGGAACAGTATGCCTCCCCAAAGACCCACGGCGCTTTCGGCATATCTGGGAAAGATAACGAGACAGATATCCATAGATATCTTCAGAAAAAGAAACCGAGAAAAAAGAAAAGGCAGTGAATTTGCCGTTTCTTACGATGAGCTTAACGATATCTTGTCTGCAGGAGATTTGACCGAAGAGCAGGTGCAGGCAAAGCTTTTGGGTGAGGCTATAAACAGATTTTTATCAGACCAGCCCAAGGAAGTGCGAAATCTGTTTATCGGCAGATACTATTTCCTTGACCCGTTAAAAGAAGCCGCAAGATACTGCGGAATGAGCGAAGGGAAAGCAAAAAGCATTTTATACAGAACCAGATGTATGCTTAAAGAATATTTGCAAAAGGAGGGGTTTGAGATATGAATGCGGAAAAGCTGCACGATGCTTTGAATTATTTGGACGACAGCATGATACTGGAAACGGACAGATTAAGACATAAAAAGAAAAAAACGGTGATATTCCGCAGGTTTGTTTCGGTAGCGGCGTGTATTTGCATCGTGGCAACTACTGTGTTCGGAATCGGACACATGAGAAGCATAAAAGAAAATTCCCCTCTTGATGAAAACTTCGAAACTTCTCAAAACAACGGCGATATCCCTCCCGCACCGGAGAATAGCCAGTCAACCGAAAATCAGCCTCCCGCACCGGATAACAGCGACCCGAGCTATAATCCGGCTCCCCCCACAGATGAAAGTGCGCCCGAAAAGGACCCGGAACAGGATGAAAATTCCGAATCTGCAGAGGAATCGGCCCCTGCAGATGAATGGGTGCCGGATGAAGAATCTGCCCCTGCAGAAGAAATGCCTCCTTTGGAGGAAGATCCGCCGGCAGAAGAAGCTCCTCCGACAGAGGACTCCTCGTCTGATGAAAAGGATGAACCCGAATGGAGAATACACAAGCTCGTTGTAAAGGTGACTCATATAACCGAGGACGGGTTTAAAGGGTATGTAAGAAACGAAAACAATATTTACGGTATAAACGAATATGTTACGGTTATAAGTAATGAACGGGAAAAACCTGAAATAGGCGGCATGGTTGACGTATATTTTTATGAATATGACGGATACACCGTATATGCAGAGCGAATATTTGTTGTAAAGGAGTAAAAGAAAATGAAAAAGTGTTTTTTACGGTTGTTTGCAATTATTATTGTTGTATGTATGCTTATTTGCGGATGTAATGACGTTCCCGAAAACGCAGTATCCGTACCCGATGCCGAGAGCAAGGCTCCCGCAGAAAAACTGCCCGTTTCCTCTCCCGACAGTGTTGCCGTGACCGATTTTGCGGTGAACCTGTTTAAAGCAAGCGGTAAAGACGGAGAAAACACACTTATATCTCCCTTATCCGTTTTAATAGCGCTTTCTATGACGGCAAACGGTGCCGAAAACGACACCCTTATACAAATGGAAAACGTGCTGGGAATGCCTGTAAACGAGCTGAATGATTTTATAAAGACTTATTCCGCTTCCCTGCCCCAAGGGGAAAAATACAAGCTTAATTTGGCAAATTCAATATGGTTTAAGGACGGTTTCCCCGTAAACGATGAATTTTTGCAGATAAACGAATCTTACTACGGCGCAGGCGTTTACCAAAAGCCCTTTGATGACAGCACCGTAAAAGAGATAAACGATTGGGTAAACGAAAAAACGGAAGAAATGATACCCGAAATACTTAAGGAAATACCCGAAGATGTAATAATGTACCTTATAAACGCTCTTGCTTTTGAAGCAGAATGGGCGGAAAAATACAGCGAATACAGCGTTGGGGAGGGTACCTTTACCAAAGAGGACGGAACTGTGCAAACCATAGAAATGATGCGCAGCATGGAAGGCAAATATATTTCCGATGAAAACGCAGAAGGATTTATAAAGTACTACAAGGACGGCAAATATGCCTTTGCGGTACTGCTTCCCAAGGAAGGCATGCGTGTGGCGGATTACTTGAAAACGCTGGAGGGAGATACCCTTAACAATACATTGTCTTCTCCCCAAAATCTTTCCGTTTACGCGGGACTTCCCAAGTTTGAAACGGAATTTGATGTGGAAATGTCGGATATTCTTAAAGCAATGGGTATGACCGATGCTTTTGACCCTGATGTTGCCGATTTTTCGGGAATAAGCACCGAAAAAGGGAAAAATATTTTTATAAGCCGTGTTTTGCACAAAACGTTTATTTCCGTAGCGGAAGAAGGTACGAAAGCAGGCGCAGTAACGGCGGTTGAAATGGAAGATGAAAGTGCACCTCATATAGACAAAACTATTATTCTCGACCGCCCCTTTGTGTATATGCTTATCGACTGCGAAACCAATATCCCCTTCTTTATGGGAACGCTTATGAGCATTGACGAAGTCCCCGAAACAGAAATAACGGAGCATACCTTTGAGGCGCAATACATCCGTGCCGACGGGTATCACAGTGAGTTCGAATATCCAATTGTGAAGGTAATACGCTCCGTTGAAGATCTGAACGCTCATTATGAGGAATATAAAGATTATTTTCTTTTGGACGGCGGCGGATTGGGTAATCCTCCCACATTTAAGGAAGCCTGCGAAAAATATGACGATGAGTTCTTTAACAAAAAGCTCCTTATACTCGTATTGCTTGAAGAAGGAAGCGGCTCAATACACCACGAGGTGAAATCCGTAAAAACAAGCGGCAGCAACGTGGAAATCGATATAGAAGTTAATATCCCCGAAGTATGTACCGATGATATGGCTGAATGGCACATCATTATCGAGCTTAACAGGGATTGCGGAATAGATTACGATGATAACATCAAGGTAAACTTAAATTAAGCAAGGAGTGTGCGTATGAAGCGATTACTCGCAATAATGCTGATGCTCGTTACAGTACTTGCATCTTTAACCGGTTGTATAACGTCTCCAGGCGGTATCGATGAATCTGTTGATGGCGAATCCGTCGAAAATTCCGAAGAAATTTCCGTGTCGGTCGATGAGGAAAAAATCCGTATTCTTCAATACACTTGGGACGGTTGGGGAATATCTTATAAAACCATTGAAGATTGCGACACGCTGTATAACATTATTGATTACTTGAAAAACGCGAAAGAAACCGGTAAAACCACCGAAAAAATATCCGATGATGTGCTTGAGCTTGGCGGAGGCGAATATCCCGTTGAGCGCGGAACTATGTGGATAGAATGGGGAAATAAAATTTATCGGTTATCCCACGATCGATCTCTGCTTTGCCTGGTGGATACCCACTTTGGTAAAGGAAAAGCTCTGGAAATAACCGAAGAGTTTATAACCGACGTCAACAACGCTTGGTACTATGTACCTTTCAATTATTATATCGGTACATACAACAAAAGCGACGATTCGTTTGAGTACAAACATATTTTCGAATCTCCGTCATCGGTTAAGTTGAGCATTAAAGATATAGATATTTCAAGTGAACACGATTTTCACGACGGTGCGGAAAACAGAATCACAGTAGAGCTGATTTCGGATATAGATCAGGAAGTACAGATTGATCTTGATTGTCGGCAAAGCGAAGACAACCTGGGATTGGGCGACTTCAAAACCGTACAGCTGAAAAAGGACGTTCCCGTTACGGTGGAGCTTTCATTCATCGGTTGGTCGGATTTTTGCTATTGGATATATATACAAGTAGACTATACAATGGCAAGAATTGAAATAAATCCATAAAAAGGCGGTGGGAATATGAAGCGAAAATCTGTTGTTTTTCTTACAGCTGTTTTGATATTCCTGGCAGGATGCGTGGCGTCGGGAATTCCATCCGAAAGCGAATACGTGCAGACGGGGATTTCGAAATATATTACCGAGGAAAACGGCGAGTATACCCTTACCCTGCCGGAAAGTCAAAAAACGCTTAAATTAGACGATTCTGAGGATAATTTTGTTAATTATATTTGCGATAGTCTGGTTGAAGCGGCAGAGCAGAAAATACTGCAAGACGCCGCAAAATACAGTGATTTTCCCCATTTTTATCTTGAAACGAGAGAAGACGGCGAATTGTATCTTGCCGCAGAGGTAATATATTATCTTGATGAGCCCGACGAAAACGTAGGTTGTTACGACCACGAGCACCTTTTCTTCAGAGAACGCATTTCAAACAGAACAGGAAAATAAATTTCTAAAAAAAAAATAATCACCCCAAAGTAAAACCTTTTGGGGTGATTTGTTCATTTATGGTGTTTTATTACTTCTTTTTAACCATTACAACAACAACTGCTACAATGATAACAGCGGCAACACCGCAAGCGATGTATATCCATGTGTTGTTTCCGCCTGCGGGAGCTTCTGCAACGGAATTATCGGATGCATCTGCGGGAGCAGAAGTATCTGCGGGTGCAGATTCGTTTGCGGGAGCGGATTCATCTGCAGGGGTAGATTCGTCTGCAGGAGTAGATTCATCGGTAGAAGCACTTGCGCCTGCGATGATGGAAGCATCATCTGCAACGGTGCCTGCTTCAATATCAATACCGGTAATGGTAACAACTTCGCCTATTTCAAGCGCCATTGCAGCCAGCTTGCCGTTTACGTTCTGATATTCACCGATCTGTGTAGGATCGCTGGAGGAAGAGTGCACGCCGAGAAGCACCTGACCCTCTTCGAGAGTTATAGCAGGAGTGTTTCCATCACCGGTGTGAACAAAAACAACAGTATAAACGCCCTCGGTTTCCGTAGGGGCAAGCATAACGGAAATAGCCCATTTAAGGTTTGCGTTGGCAAGAGAATCGTTATTTGTAATGAGAACAACGCCTTCACCTACGATAGAGCCGTTAACAAAAAATTCAGAAGCGGTACTTAAGAAATCATATCCGTCAGCCGCAGCGGAAACGGGAAGAACCGCCAGAGAAAATACCAGTACAAGACAAGAAATTAAAACTATTATTTTTTTCATTTTCGTTATTTTCCTTTATGATGTTTATTTCTTCTTTTTGGAAACAATAACTATAACAGCAACAACAACTACTGCGCCTACAACTCCGAGAACGATCCACAAAGTGGTGTTTCCGCCCTCTGAGGGTGCGTCTGCGGAATTGTCTGCGGAATTGTTTGCGGGGGCAGAGGTGTCTGCGGGCTTGGATTCATCTGCAGGCTTGGATTCATCTGCGGGCTTGGATTCTGCCTCAGGATCAGATTCTGCGGGAAGCTGAGAATCATCGGTTTCGGCAGCAAAGGTAGCGGTGCAAACGTAACCTTCGTCATACCACTTTGTATCAGGAGTAGAAGTGGGAACGGTAAGGCCTTCAAGATCAAGACCGTTGATAACAAAGATATCGCCTACCATCCAAGTAGTTGCGGTAGCGATCATAGCCTTGGTTGCTTCGTTAACAAAGTTGGTGGTGTAGTATTCCTGATCCTGCTGGTAATTTCCATACCACCACTGGGATTCAAAGTTACCTGCGTCGATAGCAGCCTGAGTAAGATCGCCCCAGTTGTTACCGGTGTTAAGACCGTATACAAAACCGCCTTCGGGAACTTCAAGAGGAGCCGCAGAACCGTCGCCGGTACCATTAACTGTTTCAACGATCTCGTAAGTGTTCTCTTTGCCCTCTACGGGAGCAAAAGCAACGTGGATCCACCATCCGCCGCCGGTATAGGTTTCGGTAAAGATAACGCAAGCGCCTTCTGCGGCAGAATCATTATAATGGGTAACGTGGAAGGTGCTTTCTTCTGCAGAAACCGCAAAAGAAGCAAACGCTGTAACGAGAAGAAGTGCTACAGCGAAAACAGAAATAATTCTTTTCATAAGTATTCTCCTTTAATATTACGGTAATATACCGTTTGTTTCTAAAATTTTAACATATTTTACCCCGTTCAGTCAAGGTATCTTTAAAAAAACTTCTTTATTTTTATTGTAATTTATTCCATTTTATTGTATAATCATTTTGGAATTAAATGTTCGGAGGAAACGAATGCAGAACATTGTAGAGAATTTACTACTGAAAGACCATTCCACCATGCGTGTGGGCGGCGTTGCAAAGCGCGCCTGCTTTCCCGATACGGTTGAAGATATGTGCAAAGCGGTTTGGGAATGCAGTGTAGAAAACAGTAGATTTATTATTGTGGGCAACTGCTCCAATATTGTCTTCCCCGATGAGGGTTATGACGGAACAGTAATTTTCACATACAAGCTTAAAGGAATCAATATAGACGGAACAAGACTTACCGCTTTGTGCGGAGAAAAGCTCACTGCTGTTTCCAAAGCAGCGGCAGAAGAATCCCTTTCCGGTCTTGAGTTCGCATACGGAATCCCCGGTACCGTTGGCGGCGGCGTGTTTATGAACGCAGGCGCATACGGCGGTGAGATCAAGGATTGTCTGACAACGGTTAAGGTTCTGGATCTTAACGGTGAACTTTCCGTGCTTCCTGCAGAAGAATTGGAGCTTGGTTACAGACACAGCGTTTTCATGAACAAAAATATGTTTGTACTTGAAGCCACATTTGATCTTGCCAGAGGCGATAAGGACGAGATAAAGCGTCTTAACGAATTGAATATGTCCAAAAGAAGCGATAAACAGCCTTTGGATATGCCCTCCTGCGGCAGTGCTTTCAAGCGACCCGAGGGGCATTTTGCAGGCGCACTCATAGAACAGTGCGGCTTGAAGGGATATTCCATAGGAGGTGCGCAGGTTTCCGAAAAGCACGCAGGCTTTATCGTTAACACCGGTACCGCAACAGCAAAGGATGTTGAAGACCTTATAGTCTTCATTCAAAAAACAGTTTACGAAAAAACGGGTGTTGAGCTTACTCCCGAAATAAGGATAATAAAATAATGTCGTTTTCATCTGATATAAAAGATTATCTTTCTGTTATAAAAGAAAAAAAGGATTGCTGTACGGAGGCTTTCGTCCACGGATTTGAGCACAAGGTTTTTGAGCCCAAGTGCGAAAAAGACCTTAAAGTAATGCTCCGCGGGCTGTTCGTTTCCAGCGGAAATATAATAGACCCAAACAAGGGGTATTACCTCACCCTCTCCTTTACAAACGAATATATGGACTATATATACGCTTTGCTGTGCTCTATGGATCTTGAACCGAAAGCATTAAAGCGTAATGACGAGTATATACTTTACTACAAGGAAAGCGAAAGAATAGAAGATTTTCTTACCGCTATCGGCGCAGGAAAGTTTACCCTTGAGCTTATGGAGGCAAAGCTTCTTAAGGAGACGAGAAATAATCTTAACCGCCTTAACAACGCAGAGATCGCCAATATGGCACGTACTGCAGAGGCTTCCGCAGAGGCTTCCGACGCTATAAAGTTTCTTGAAAAAAAGGGCAGACTTTCACATATGTCACCTTCCGTACAGGAAACCGCAAGACTGCGCCTTGAATACCCTGAATATAATCTGGAACAGTTAAGACAAGTACATTCAAAGCCTATAAGCAAATCCGGTCTGTACCACAGATTGAACAAGCTGATAAGCGAAGCAAGAAATCTGAAAGACTGAAAGGAAGTCGGATAAATGGGATTTACCCATCTTCATCTTCATACCGAATACAGTCTTCTTGACGGCGAATGCCGTATAAGCCGTGTTGCCAAGCAAGCAAAAGCCCTTGGTATGACTTCCCTTGCCATTACGGACCACGGTGTTTTGTACGGAGCCGCCTTGTTTTACCGCGCTTGTCTTGCGGAGGGGATAAAGCCTATTATCGGCTGCGAAGTTTATCTCGCTCCCCGAACAATGGACGACCGCACCTACCCCGTTGATACAAACCTCAGCCACCTGGTGCTTTTAGCAAAAAATAATACGGGCTACAAAAACCTTATGCGCCTTTGTTCCGAATCGTTTACCAGAGGATTTTATCAAAAGCCCAGAGTGGATATTGAAGCTTTAAGAAAATATTCGGAAGGAATAATCGCACTTTCCGGATGCATAAGCGGAATTATTCCCAAAAACATTATAAACGGCGAATACACCCGTGCCGCAGAATACGCGGAAACATTTAAGGATATATTTAAAGACGGATTTTATCTTGAACTGCAAAGAAACGGTGCGCCGGATCAGGACAAGGTGAACCACGGTCTGGCTTCCATTTCAAGGCAGTTGGACATACCCCTGGTATGCACCAACGACGTGCATTACCTTACAAAAGAAGACGCCCCGGTGCAGGAATTGCTTATGGCGATACAGACCGGCGCAAAAATAGGAGAAAGCCAGATAAAGCTTCCCTCTGATGAATATTATTTAAAAAGTCCAAAGCAGATGGAAGAACTGTTTTGGGATCTTCCCGAAGCTGTGCAGAACACTCAGCGCATTGCGGAAGAATGTAACGTAACAATTGAGTTCGACAGACCCCAGCTTCCCTCTTACCGTCCCGCAGACGGAAGATCGCCCGGTGAATTTTTGCGCTCCCTCTGCCGTGAAGGATATAAAAAGCGTGTTGCCGCAAACCAAATGCCCGGCGGAAACGAATATATAAAAAGAGTAGAATATGAGCTTGGCGTTATAGAAAGCATGGGCTTTGTGGAATACTACCTCATTGTATGGGATTTTGTTAACTACGCCAAATCCAGAAATATTCCCGTAGGGCCCGGCCGAGGAAGTGCGGTGGGAAGTCTGATTTCATATCTGCTTAATATTACCGACCTTGACCCTATTGCAAACGGCATGCTGTTTGAGCGTTTTTTAAACCCCGAGCGTGTTTCCATGCCGGATTTTGATATAGACTTTTGCGATGAGCGAAGAGGCGAGGTTATCGCATACGTAACCGAAAAATACGGTTCGGACCACGTGGCGCAGATAGTAACCTTCGGTACCCTTGCCTGCCGTGCCGCAGTAAGAGACGTGGGACGTGCTTTGGGTATGTCTTACAGCGATACTGACAGCGTGGCGGCGATTATCCCCCGTGAATACAGCATAACTGTAGACAAGGCTTTGGAAAGAAGCAAGGACCTGCGTGAACGGTATAACAACGAGCCTACCGTTAAAAAGCTTTTGGATTATGCCCGCGCCCTTGAAGGCAGACCGAGAAACGCATCTACCCACGCGGCAGGTGTGGTGATTACGGAAAATCCCATATCGGATTACGTTCCCGTTTCCGTTAACGGCTCCGTGCCCGTTACACAGTTTACTATGGACGTTGTTGCGGATCTGGGACTTTTAAAGATAGATTTTCTTGGACTGAGATACCTTTCCGTTATAGACGGAGCGCAAAGGCTTATACGAGAAAAGCACCCCGAATTCAGTATAGAAAAAATTGATTTTAGCGATACAGAAACCTTTGATATGCTTTCCAAGGGAGATTCCATAGGACTCTTCCAGCTTGAAAGCGAGGGAATGCGGCAGTTTATAACCAAAATGAAGCCAAGATGCTTTAATGATATTATTACCTGCATTTCCATTTACCGTCCCGGCCCTATGGATTCTATTCCCAGATTTCTTAAAAACCGTGCGGACGGTGTCATATCCTCTTCCCTCCCCGTGCCCGACGGAATTCTGGGCGATACAAACGGATGTATTCTGTACCAGGAGCAGGTAATGCAGATATGCAGATCTGTTGCGGGATACACCTACGGACACGCAGATATTATCCGCCGCGCTATGGCAAAGAAAAAAGCGGACGTAATGGAAAAGGAACGGCTTATATTTATTGAAGGTGCAGAGAAAAACGGCTATTCGGCAAAAGATGCCAGCGGTATTTTTGACGAAATGAACGAATTTGCAAAATACGCCTTTAACAAAAGCCACGCCGCCGCTTATGCGGTAGTAGCCTACAGAACCGCATATCTTAAATGCCATTATTACGGCGAATATATGTGCGCCCTTTTAAACACCGTTATGGGCGACGGCTCTATGAGCAAATATATTGAAGACTGCCGAAACCACGGAGTTTCCGTGTTGCAGCCGGATATTAACGAAAGCACGTCTGTTTTCTCTATGTCAAAAGGTCACATCCGTTACGGTCTGGCTGCTATTAAAAACGTTGGAAACGGATTTGCGAAGCAGATAATTACCGAACGTGAAACAAACGGTTCTTTTTGCACGGCAGAAGATTTTCTGCAGAGAGTACAGCCCTTTGGCAATTCAAGAATGTTTGAAAGCCTTATAAAATGCGGTGCGCTGGATTGGTTCGGACATTACCGAAGCAGGCTTGTGGCGTCATTGGACACTGCCCTCACGCAGCTATCCACCATCAAAAACCGCGATTGCTACGGGCAGATAGGTCTGTTTGAGGCAGAAGGCGGAAAGGACGAAAGCATAACCCTTTCCCTGCCGGATATAAAAGAATATTCCGAAACAGAAAAGCTTTCTTTTGAAAGAGAGCTGTGCGGAATGTATTTTTCCGGTCATCCCCTTAAAGCATATCACGGCACAATGCAAAGACTTAATGCCTTAACGACGGCAGAGCTTGCAGAAAAGCTGTCAACAGGCGTTATGCCCAACAAAACAGTGGTAACTCTGGTTGCGGTGCTTATGAAGGTACGCACCAAGACAACCAAAAACAACACCGAAATGGCTTTTTTGCAGGTTGAAGATACCGAAGGAAGCATGGAAGTTATCGTTTTCCCCAAGGTGTACGAAAAATTCCGCAGTCTTTTAAAGGAAGGCGGCGTGCTGGTATTTACCGGTGATGCAGATTACCGAGAGGCAGAAAACGAAAACGAAAAGGATTCGGTGCAATTGTTGCTCCGCACTTGTAATATCGCCCAAAAGCAGGAGGCTGTGCCCGATCTGTATTTACGTATAAACGGACAAAACGGTATTAACGCAGATATTGCAATAGACACCGTTAAAAAACACCCCGGCGAAAGCGAAGTAATATTGTATTACGAACAAGAAAAGAAATTGCTTAAGCTTAAAGAAGTAAAGTGCAACGTAACTGACGCGCTATTCGATAAGTTGGTAAGCTTACTTGGAAACGGAAACGTTGCCAAAAAAATTAAAAGGTGAAGCAAATGAACGAAAACAACACCCAACAAAACGAACAAAACGAAAAGACGATAATTATCGGTGAGGCTGACACTCAAACCCTTCGTCAGATGGCGGATAAGCCTGCGGGTAAAAAGCGTATGATACACCGTAAGAAGACACTTGACAGCATAAACAAAAATGCCAAGTGGTATCCTTTCCGTGTGGCGTGGTTTATAATCAGCAAAGCGCTATCCTACACTCTTAACGCCTTGCTTACCGTAATGCTTGTTTGTGCCGTTACCGGTATCGCCGTCGCCTGCGCCTTTCTTATCTATATAAGAAACTTCGTAGACCTTGAATACACGGGATTGGATAATCTTAAGTTTACATCCGATCAGGCGACCCAGATAATATGGGTCGATGAAGAAGGTAACGAGCACGAATTAGAGGACGATCGTCTTTACGGCAGCGAAAACCGTCTGTGGGTAAACTACAGCGATATTCCCCAGACACTGATCGATTCGTATGTTTCTATCGAAGACCAGCGATACTGGAACCACAAGGGCGTGGATGCAAAGCGTACATTCTCTGCAATATTCAACTTCTTTATCCCCACCAGCTCCAACTACGGCGGAGGAAGTACGATAACCCAGCAGCTCATCAAAAACGTATCCGGTGAAAACGAAGCCACCATTCAAAGAAAAGTGCAGGAGATATTCCGCGCTTTGGACGTTGAAGAAAAATATTCGAAATACGAAATTCTGGAAATGTATTTGAACACCATTTACCTTTCCCAGAACACAAACGGTGTGCGTGCTGCGGCGGAAACCTACTTCAACAAAGAGCTTGATGAACTCACCCTTGTTGAATGCGCAGCTATAGCCGCTATCGGTAAATCACCTATATTTTACGATCCTATTCTCAACCCCGAAAACAATCTGGAAAGACGTAATCTGGTGCTCAGAGAAATGCTCAAGCACGAAAAGATAACCCAAGAGGAATTTGACGCAGCCCACGATGCTCCACTTGTTTTGTATTCCGGTGACGGTGTTGATACCACTACGAAGATACACAACTATTATATTGATGCGGTTATCGAACAGCTTATAGTAGATCTTAACGAAGAGTACGGATATGACCGCAGTACCGCATCAAACCTTATCTATTCCGGCGGATTGAAGATATATATCTGTATGGATCCCAATATCCAATCCATGCTGGAGGAAGTTTTTGAAGATGACCAGTACTGGCCCAATGTCAGCGGTGTTAAATCTCAGGGTGCGATGGTAATTATCGACCCCGATACAGGCGACGTTTTGGGACTTGTAGGCGGTAGAGGCGAAAAGAAGGATTCCCGCGGTCTTAACCGTGCCACTATGAGTAAGCGCCAGCCCGGTTCTTCCATAAAACCCCTTTCTGTCTATACGTTGGCGGTTAACGAGGGCTTGTATACCTACGGAAGTGCTATCGACGATGTCCCCCAGATGATAGTAACCGATAAATACTGGCCCAGCAACGCAGAAATGAAATACGAAGGTCTCGTTTCGTTAAAGCGTGCGTTGATGACATCGAAAAACACCACCGCCGTTTCTACCCTTACACAGTTGGGTATTGAAAAGGTATACAGACATCTTACAAAAGATCTTGGCTTTACTACTATAGAGCAATCCGACAAAGCAGAAGCGCCTCTGGCACTGGGCGGTTTCACTTACGGTGTAACCGTTATGGAAATGACTCAGGCTTATACGGCGCTTGCCAACGAAGGCGTGTGGTCGGAAGCAAGACTTTATACAAAAGTGCTTAATATAAACGATGAGATACTTTTAGAAAAAAGCACAAACCAAAAGGTAGTTTACAGCGAAGACACCGCTTATATTATGGGACGTCTGCTCAAGAGCACCATCCACGAAAGAGGCGGTACGGGTTACGCTGCTATCACGCTTAAAAACAAGGTGCCCGGACTTGAAATTTGCGGTAAGACCGGTACCACCACCTCTATGCGTGACTACTATTTCGCAGGATATACACCCGATTTCGTTGCATGCTGCTGGTACGGCTATGATAACAACAAGACCATCACCATAGATAAATACAATCCCGCCGCCATGCTTTGTGATTATACCTTTGAAAAGATCTATGCCTATATGGATGAAAACGATATAGAGTATGCTCTCGAATTCGAGCGTCCCGGCAGCGTTTTGACCGCAGAATACTGCACTATGTCCGGACACTTGGTCACCGAAGCCTGCGAAAACGATGCTATGCATATTTTAAGCGGCGGAGCAAGCTGTGTTGCAACAGGATACTTTACTCTTGACACGCTTCCCTCTATCGAGTGTACTACCCACGTCGCAGTAAATTGGGACAGCGAAACGCAGGCGATATGTATGCCGGGCTGTGATTGCGATTCCGTAATTACGCTGGGCTTCCGTCACGTACCCTCCCGTATCTTTTTAAGACAAGTAACCGTTACCGATGCTCAGTTCACCTACCGCGACATTCCCGTAGGATATGAGTATCCTATCGATCCCACTATGCCCTTCTATGATAATCTGGCAGGAACTTATATGGAATACGACGAGGATCTGGAAGAAGAGGTCGAAAAGCGTTATTATTTCGGCACAAGCGGAACCGATCTGCCATTCAACCGTATTTGTCTTGAGCACCTGAAATTCGTTGATGACGATGACGAAGAACCCTCCGAAGACGAATCCGAAACCAGCGAAGATACTCCTTGGTGGGAATGGTAAATTCACCCCACAAAACCACCCATAAAAAGCAAAAAAATCCCGTAAGATTGCATAAGCCTTACGGGATTTAGTTTTATTCATAGTAAGTATCTGCAAATACCTGTGCAAACAGCAAAGCGGCGGTACGGGCTTCGGTTATGGTATTGGCGCAGGAGCCGACTTCCAACAAAAAGAAGCCTTGGCACAATTGCTGATTAAAACTGGCTCTGCGCAGATTTAACGGCCTCATAAGCCCCGGAAAGCTTTGATTAGCCTTTTGTTGCAGGCAAGCGGCAAAGAAATAATTTACCTGCCAATCGGGATGAGCTGCCCCCGCTTCGTTGGTGCCAACCACCAGCATAAGCTGTGCCGTGTCCGTTCCGTCTATATTTACAAGGGGCTTTATGTTTTTCCCCTCTGCGGTTACGATAGCGTCTCTATGCACGTCTATCACGCACTTAATGGAAGGATACTCCGCCAGCCACTTTTTTACGGCATTCCTTGAGCTTGTATAAGCGGAATTATATCCCGCTTCATCATACATATTCGTATCGTGTATGGTCACGATCCCCGCTTTGTTCAGTTCGTCTGCTATCACCTTCCCCACAGACACCACGTTTTCGTTAATAGCCGTACTGCGGAAGGTGTCCTTGTCCGTGTAGTAATTCACCCCTTCCGGCAGGTAGGATTCCGTGCCGTGGGTATGGATTATCAAAACCACCGGCTCTCTTGAACCCTTTGGGAAAGAAAACGGTATCTCATTGTCAGGCGTTTCCACGGTAAAATTCGTCTGGTTGCTCAACAAAAACTGCGGACTTTCCGTATATCCGCACAGATCCCGTGCCGTTACAAATTCCACGCCTTCGGGAATCACCGGCTGTGTCTCTTCCTCGTAATCGTACCCCAGCACTGCGGAAAGTGAAACGGGAACGCATTCGGCGTAATACTCCGGACGCACGTATCTGTCCGTAAAACCGCTTAAAAGCTCTTTGTACTCGTTTTTCATCACCCCTGCGGCAATCATTCCGCACACGTTGTCGGGTATCACACGGGCGATCACGGGCACGGAAAGCACGGCTGTAATAACCACTGCCGCACAAAGCAAACAGCAGCAAACCCGAAGGAAAATTTGCTTATGTTTTTTTCGTATCCTTATCATTCGGTATCCCTCCACATTAAATATATGCGTGGTTTGATGGTTTAAGAACGAAAAAAGCAATTTGCATAAAAAAATACTTGTATTTTTCTTTAAAAATATTAAAAAAATTTGTAATTACCTCTTGCAAAAATGCAAAGAATATGGTATTATTCATTGGTACGAAAAAAATGACAGTATATTTAGGAGGTGAGTTGTTTGCCTAACATTAAATCCGCAAAGAAGAGAGTCCTCGTTACCAAGACTAAGACACTTCAGAACCAGATGTTCAAGACTTCTATGAAGACCGTGGTTAAGAAGTACAAGGCTGCTATCGCTGCCGGCGACAAGGAACTTGCTAACGCAACCTATCTCGACGCAGTTAAAAAGGTAGATCAGGCTGTTGCTAAGGGAATTATTCACAAGAATAATGCCAACAGAAAAAAGAGCCAGTTCACTCTTATGCTCAACAATCTTGGCTAAAGATAACACGGGGCAGTGCCGCAAAAAGTGCTGCCTTTCATAGTCCGGCAAAAGTTAATTTGTGCTTGACAACAGCGGCGATTTATGTTAATATAATCTCCGCCGATACGCGGGTGTAGTTCAATGGTAGAATTCCAGCCTTCCAAGCTGGCCGTGCGGGTTCGATTCCCGTCACCCGCTCCATTTCCCGTAATAACGGGACAAATGTGCTTTTAGCTCAGCCGGATAGAGCAACTGCCTTCTAAGCAGTAGGTCGGGGGTTCGAGTCCCTCAAGGCACGCCAATTTGCTATGGGGCAGGTATCCCCTGCCCTATGGCATCAATTTTAATATGGTGGATGTAGCTCAGTTGGTCAGAGTACCAGGTTGTGGCCCTGGGGGTCGCCGGTTCGAGCCCGGTTATCCACCCCACAAAATAAAAAGCACTCGCTCGCGGGTGCTTTTTGTTACTTTTTCAAACTAAATATTTCGGGGTGTGGCTCAGCTGGTAGAGCGGGTGGTTTGGGACCATCAGGCCGCAGGTTCAAGTCCTGTCACTCCGACCAAAAAGGCTCAGGAAACGGT
>JAFOBR010000093.1 GCA_017381715.1 Clostridia bacterium | reverse complement strand
TTCATTGATGAAATCGATGCTGTGGGTAGACACAGAGGCGCAGGCTGGGGCGGCGGACACGATGAACGTGAGCAGACACTTAACCAGTTGCTTGTAGAAATGGATGGCTTTGGCGTTAACGATGGCGTTATAGTTATTGCCGCTACCAACAGACCCGATATTCTGGATCCCGCATTACTTCGTCCCGGTCGTTTTGACAGACAGGTAACCGTTTCTTATCCCGACATTAAGGGACGTACGGAGATACTCGCCGTACACGCAAGAAACAAGCCCCTTTCCGATGACGTTGATCTTGAAACCATAGCAAAGTCCACACCCGGTTTTACCGGTGCGGATCTTTCCAACCTTCTTAATGAAGCCGCATTGCTGGCAGCTCGCAAGGGCGAGGCCGTTATCTCTATGGAGGATATAGAAGAAGCTTCAATTAAGGTTATTGTCGGTACTCAGAAGCGTTCCAGAATCATTAAGCCCGAGGAAAAACGCAAGACCGCTATTCACGAAGCAGGTCACGCCATTATTTCCCGTGTTCTTAATCCCGATGATTTGTTCGTCAGATATCCGTTATTCCCAGCGGCAGCGCTTTGGGATACACACTTTCTTTGCCCAAGGAAGACAGATGGAGCGTTTATCGCGGCGAACTGCAAAACAAGATATCCGAACTTTTGGGCGGACGTGTTGCAGAAGAGCTGTGCTGTGATGATATTTCCGGTGGCGCTTCCAACGATATTCAGCGCGCTACCGAAATCGCACGTAAGATGGTTACTACCTACGGTATGAGCGATACGCTCGGTCCTATCGTATTCGGTACCGGACACGACGAAGTTTTCCTTGGAAAAGATTATTCTACCCAGCGTAATTATTCCGAAGAAATAGCTTCAAAGATCGATTCCGAAATTCATCGTATAATTACAGATGCATATAATAAGGCAAAGAAGATTATTAGTGAAAATATGGATAAGCTTAACCTTATTGTAGATTATCTTGTAGCGTACGAAATTATGGATGAAGACCAGTTCAACGCTGTTTTTGAAGAGAATTGCAATATGGAAACCTTAGAAAAAATGCGCGAGGAAAAAACCGAGCGTATACGCGTTGCAAACGAAAAACGCCGTGAAGAGCTTAAGGTAAACGAAGAAAAGAAAGAGGAGCCCAAGGATTCCGACGAAAAGGAAGACGTAGTTCCTCACTAAATGACAAAGTTAAAGTGCGTATCTTTAAAGGATACGCACTATCTTTTATTAAGGATAATTTTTGCAAAAACGGTAAACAATACCATATATGAAAAGAGGTATTGTTATGAACAAAAAAACTTTGCTTACCGTATCCCTTATAACCGCTTTGGCAATAATTCTTATAATACTTATCGCCGTGGCAATTTTCAAAAATCAACCGGAGGATACTCTTCCAAGCGGTCAAAACGAAGAAACAAGCGATATTTCGGATTTTACAGAAAAAGCCATGGAAAGAGGCTGGGTGATCAATAAACTGGGGTATTCGTATTTATATTATGACAGAGCGTTACAACAGTTTAACGGAACGGTATATACCGGTCAGCGGTACGCAGATGTTTTGAACAGTTTTGCAGGGGAAATTGATTGCGCAAAAATATTCAGTATTACCGTGCCTACCCAAGCCGAATATCTTGATATCCCTGTAGCAGTAATGGCGGAGGATAATTTCTACTGCAATTCCCAAAAGGAAGCTGTTTTTGCCTCTTCGCTTGCTATGGATAAAGTTAAAAATATAGATATTTACGACGTTTTGTACGCCCATAAGGATGAATATATCTATTTTCGTACTGATTATAACTGGACAGCATTAGGGGCGTATTATGCATACACCGAATTTTGTAAAGCTGCAAATTTACAGCCGGTGCCGCTTGAAAATTACGAGACCGTAGAGCTTGAAAACTATCTCGGATGGTTTTATACGGCAACAAAAAGCCAAATGCTTCTTGACAATGCGGATACTATAGTTTATTATCGTATAGAGAAAGAGCACCCTTGTTATATCACGTCATACGAAGACGGATATATGACTCATACTCTTAAATATATCGGCACAGAAATTTCGGCAGAGGATGGTTACAGTGTATTTATCGGCGATGAAAAGCCCGTATATAAGTTTGAAACCAGATCCAAAGGCGGTACGCTTGCAATAATAGGGGATACTTCTGCCCATGCATTTATTCCGTTTTTACTGCCTCATTTTAAAGAGATCACCTTGTATAATCCCAATATGCTTAAAAGTACCGATGATATAATTTTAAATGCCGATACGGTTTTGTTTTTATCCTACGCAACAAACGCAAACAGTTCTGTCTTTTGCGAAAACATTGAAAGGCTGTACAAAAAATGAACGATACCACTGTTATCTGCGGATACATTTCCGTTTCTGCGGCAATACGCGGCGGGAAACGTCGTATAGACCGCATTATACTTGATACAGAGCGATATAATAAAGTTATGCGCAGTAAGTACCACTATAATGAAAAGAAGCAATACGGCGCTTTAAAAGCAAGCGGCATACATCTTGATTTCGTTTCACCCGATGAGTTTTTGGTTCTTACTTCGGGAGATACGGCGGGGGGAATTGCAGCAGAGGTGGGGGAACGCAGGTTTTGCCGTCCCGAAAAACTGCTGTGCAATAAAAAGGGATATATTCTGGTTATCGACGGAATTGAGGATCCATATAATTTCGGCTACGTTTTACGTACCGTTTACGCCGCAGGGGCAGACGGTGTTATTTTGCCGGAGCGAAATTTCTTTGTGTCTTCGGATATCGTAATACGTTCTTCCGCAGGTGCTTCCGAATATCTTGAAGTAGCGGTTACCGACGATCTTGGCTCAGCCGTTTCCTTGGCTTCCGACGCAGGATATACTGTTGCCGCTACTGCAAAAAGCGAAAGCTCCGTAAGCGTTTACGATACTGTGCTTTCCAGACCGCTTTGCCTTATTTTAGGCGGGGAAAAACGAGGGATTTCCAAAAACGTTTTGGAAAAAGCGGACATTACCTTAAGCATACCGTACCCCAGAAACTGTCAGTATTCCTTATCTGCTTCCGCTGCGGCTAATATTATTGCTTTTCAGATAGGCTCAATTATCGCTCCCCCAGATGATTTCGGGAACCTTGCCGATGATGACTGTCTGGGCAATACATAATTCGGTTTTTATTTCTCTCGTTTCCGTGAATAACGGACCGGATATTTCCACACACGCAATAAATTCGATATAAAGCTCGTACTTTGTCTGGTTTACGCCACCCGACACAAGCGAGCTTTTTGTTTTTGAGACCACGTTTCCCACAGGTGTCGCTCTTATAGGAATTTCGGGACCCAAGCCTGAGAATGCGTAGCTGTTTAATACATTACCCAATGGTATGCCGAAATCAAGAGCCTTGTATTCAGTAAGCTTTTCTATAATATCAAGAGTAAGTCTGCTTTTTATAAGATTAACGTACCCCGTGTTTATATCTATAAGGGTTATATTACCGTTTTCGTCTTTTTCTATTATCAGTATATCGTCCTTGTTGTAATCTCCATAGGTGTGTAATATTCGGTTATTTATCAGCCTGCTTATCTCTCTTACAATCACTTGATCGCAATACCGGGAAGCGACGAGAGGGAAGTTCTTTTCCACACGTAACGTAAATAATATTATCCCAGCGGCGGTAAATAAGCAGACTGCCGTTAAAATGATCTTTAGCTTTATCTTTTTCACAAACATCCCTCCACCAAAAATAATATTAACATTATTACATTTTTATTAATGATTTGCCTTATCGGTATTCCAAGCTCTCTTTCTGGCAAAAATATATTTGAGCAAAAACGGAGGCAATAAAAATGTATAATAAAGTTGAAATATGCGGTGTTAACACTGCAAAGCTGCCCATGCTTTCAGATGCAAAAAAAGCAGAGCTTTTAAAACGGGCTCACCAAGGAGATGCGTATGCCAGAGACGAGCTTATAAACGGGAATTTAAGGTTGGTTTTAAGTGTTATCCAATCCTTTGCAGGCAGGGGAGAGAATCCCGATGATCTGTTTCAGGTAGGCTGTATTGGATTAATAAAAGCGGTGGATAATTTCGATACCACTTTGGACGTTAAGTTTTCCACCTATGCCGTTCCAATGATACTTGGTGAAATAAGAAGGTATCTGCGCGATAACAACACTATTCGCGTATCCCGTTCCGTGCGTGATATGGCGTATCGTGCGCTGCAGGCCAAGGAAGCTCTTTCAAATAAGCTTAACCGCGATCCCACAATAGAAGAAATTTCTGCGGAGACCGGTTTTTCAAGAGAGGATATTGTTAATGCACTGGAAGCTATAGTAGAACCGGTATCCCTGTACGAGCCTATATATTCGGATGGTGGTGATTCTT
This sequence comes from Clostridia bacterium, assembly GCA_017381715.1. Classification (GTDB taxonomy): domain Bacteria; phylum Bacillota; class Clostridia; order Oscillospirales; family CAG-382; genus SFLA01. Next base: position 52,412 of record JAFOBR010000093.1, on the reverse strand, counting down.
TGTACGTCATGGACCAGATCAAGGATACCAAAAATACCGATGAAAGCTGGCTTACGGGTATAGCCCTTACAGAAGCCATATCCACTCTTAATGAGAGGGAAAAAAGAATACTTCTTTTACGTTTCTACAGAGGAAAAACTCAAACAGAAGTTTCGACAGAGATAGGGATATCTCAAGCGCAGGTAAGCCGTCTTGAAAAAGGAGCATTGGAAAAAATAAGAAAACAACTGTAAAATTATCCCAAGAAACCCGACTGTTTCTCGTGGACTCTTAAAAATTACCACAAAAAAGAGTGGACGCTTATTGTCCACTCTTAACTGTTTTTATGGGATTTTATTTTACAAAGGGTTCGATAGAGAATCCGGATTTCTTTTCGGAATTAAAGAGTCCGAATGCGAAGATCGCAAGAGCCACAAGACCGAACAGCGCATCGATTATCAGCGACTGATAAATGTTCAAACCATCAACGGGTGTAGAGAAGGGGAGTCGTATAAATGATGCAGGGGCGCGTAAAGCAACGGAAAGAGAATATCCGTACTGGGTAAGCACCTGATAAGCGGAGATAAGTATGCGGGCTACTGCGTTGAACAAAAGAGAAAACGCACATACGGAAACGGTGGAAGCGAGGCACTTCTTTTTGCCGATAAGCTTTGCAAACAAGAAGGTTATTACCACGGAAACAAAGCAAAGCAGAGAAAAACCGTAAGTAAAAGCGGTGCCGAAGGAAAGCAGTTTTCCTAAACCCAAAGCAATGCCTGAAAGCACTCCGGTGCCGATAACAGCGCCGATAAAAGCGCCCAGCACACTTTTGATATTCTGACTCTTGGTTGCCTTAGCGGCAGCCTTCTTTTTGTTGTTGTTAAGGCTTTCGTTAAGCGCACAGCTTTCGCATATAAGAGAAAGCACGCCACCGTCGTTCAAAACCATTATTTTCTTGTGGGCAAAGGAAGTTCCGCATTTAATGCATTTGTTGGAGCAGGGAATCTCATTGGCAACCAGCATATCCACCGTTGCTTCGATAATCTGTCTGAATTCGGTAAGCTCACAGCTTGCAGAAACGGTAATTCCATCCGCCTCAACGGTGCATATACATTCCGCAAATTCGTTTACGGTTTCGGTAAGTGCCTGTGAAAATTCAAAAGCAAATACAGAATCCTCGTTCGTATCAAAAGGACATCCGAAAAACGCAGTTTTCTTTCCGTCCTTTTCGCTTATTGCAAGCAGATAATCTCTGTAAATACCAAAAGAGCGTTCATCCTTCGTGCCGCCGAAAGCAATATTTTTAAGTCCTAAATCCTTTGCAAGAATCTCGGTAGATTTTGTAAGCATTTTAAACCTCTCGTAAGTTTATTGTTATGTATATTTTATCAATATTTTACACAAAAATGGTTAACAAAATGTTAACATTTGCGAGTTTTGAAAAGGGTTTTGAACAAACTGCCAAAACCTGCAAAAAACAGCCTGCTTTTTTTATTATTTTTCGCCGTAATTATTGACAAAACCTTAAAAAAACTGTATATTTTACTTGTTAAATTATTTGTATTTTCGGAGGTCTGAAATGAGCAATAAATTGCTTGATTTAAGAAATATTTCGGTTTGTTTTGACGATGCGGTTATCCTTAAAAATATAAACCTTTATATTTGTGACGGTGAGTTTATTACCCTTTTGGGTCCTTCCGGATGCGGCAAGACCACCACCCTTCGTATTATAGCGGGATTTGTTAATCCCGATACGGGCGACGTACTGTTTGAAGGCAAGCGTATCAATAATATTCCTTCTCACAAAAGAGAGATAAACACCATATTCCAGAAGTATGCTTTGTTCCCTCATCTTAATGTTTACGAGAACATAGCCTTCGGTCTTCGTCTCAAAAAAATGCCCGAAAAAGAGATAAAGAATACAGTAGAGGAAATGCTCTCTCTGGTTAACCTTAAGGGATTTGGCAAAAGAAACATAAACTCTCTGTCCGGCGGTCAGCAGCAGAGAGTAGCTATTGCGCGCGCTTTGGCTGTTCGTCCCCGCGTTTTGCTGTTGGATGAGCCTTTGGGTGCTTTAGACCTTAAGCTTCGTAAGGATATGCAGAATGAGCTTAAGTCTATTCAGCAAAGATTGGGAATTACTTTCATTTACGTTACCCACGATCAGGAAGAAGCCCTCTCCATGTCCGATACCGTTGTGGTTATGGATAACGGTGAAATACAGCAGATCGGCACTCCTCTCGATATTTATAATGAACCCAAAAACGCTTTCGTTGCAGACTTTATCGGCGAAAGTAATATACTTGATGGAAAGATGCTGGACGATTACCGTTGTTTCTTCTCCGGTAAGGAGTTCAAATGTCTTGATACCGGCTTTGAAAAGAACGAGCCTGTAGACGTAGTTGTCCGTCCCGAGGATGTTGATGTTGTGCCCGTTGAAGAGGGAATGGTTTGCGGTACCGTGACCAATCTTACCTTCAAAGGCGTTCACTACGAAATAATTGTGGATATCGGTAATTTCAAGTGGATGATCCAGACTACCGATTATCAGCCCGTTGGCGCACATATCGGTCTTAAAATAGATCCCGATGCTATCCACGTTATGAAAAAGAGCGAATATTCCGGCAAGTTCGGCGATTACAGTACTTTCTCCGATGAAATTGAGGAAATGTCTATTAATGACGAGGAGCAGGAATAAAATGAAAAAGAACAATACTCTTGCTCAGCGTTTGCTGGCGGCGCCCCACATTTTGTGGTCGGTGCTGTTTATAGTGGCGCCGCTCGCCATTGTTGTTTTTTATGCTTTTACGGATTCTTCCTTTGGCTTTTCTTTTTCCAATTTTTCCAAGCTGTTTAACGACGGCACCGTAGAGGTATTTACACTTTCTTTGGCTTTTGCCTTTTGTGCTACCTGCATTTGTCTTGTAGTTGCATATCCTTTGGCGTATTTTATTTCAAGAACCAGCAGAAAAACTCAAAACACTCTGGTTATGCTTTCAATGCTTCCTATGTGGATGAACTTTTTGCTTCGTACATACGCGCTTTCGTTTTTGTTGGAAGACACCGGATTTCTGAATAATATACTCGCTTCTGTCGGTATTGACGGGGTTTCGCTTATTAACACCCCCGGTGCGGTTATATTCGGTATGGTTTACAATTTCCTGCCGTATATGATCCTGCCTATTCATTCCGTTATTTCCAAAATAGATAAAAACGTTATCGAAGCGGCTGAGGATCTCGGCTGTAACCGTTTACGTGTTATTTTCAGAGTTATAATGCCGCTCAGTCTTCCCGGAATCGTTTCGGGTATAACAATGGTGTTTGTTCCCTCTGTCAGCACCTTCTATATTTCCCAGCAGTTGGGACCTACGGATTTCGTTTTGATAGGCGACGTTATCGAAACCTATTTCAAATCCTCCGCCGCATCCTCATACCATCTGGGATCTGCCATTTCTTTGGTTCTTATGGTCCTGATATTTATTTGTATGGCGGTAATGAACCACTTCTCCGATGATGAATCCACAGGAGGTATAATCGTATGAAGATAGGATCCAAGCTTTATATGGCTCTTGTTTTCCTTTTGTTATATTCTCCCATAGTTGTTTTGATTGTGTTTTCCTTTAACTCTTCAAACAGTATGGCGGTTTTTGAAGGATTTTCACTTAAGTGGTATAAAGAGCTTTTTAATAACGATGCGGCTATATCCGCATTACTTAATTCTCTTATTCTCGCTTTTTCTTCCGCGATCATTTCTACCATTTTAGGTACCGTGGCGGCTGTGGGAATACATAAAATGCGTTCCAAGTACGTTAAGTCTGTCGTTACAAACGTTACCAACATTCCTATGATGAATCCGGATATAGTTACCGGTATTTCTATGATGCTGTTGTTTGCCCTTTGCGGCACCCTTATCGGCTTTGGTATTCTGGGATTTTGGACATTGCTTATCGCACATATTACGTTTAATATTCCGTACGTAATACTTTCGGTAATGCCCAAACTTAAGCAGATGGACCCTCGTTTGCCCGAGGCGGCGATGGATCTTGGATGTACACCTCTTCAGGCGTTTTTCAAGGTAGAGTTTCACGAAATTCTTCCCGGCATCTTTTCGGGATTACTCATGGCGTTTACCTTGTCGCTGGATGACTTTGTAATAAGTTATTTCTGCGCAGGTAACACCTTCCAGACTTTGCCTATATTCATTTATTCTCAAACCAAAAAGCGCGTAACGCCAGATATGAATGCGTTGTGTGCTATCATCTTTATCACGATCCTTGTTCTGCTGCTTGTACGTAACTTTGCTACAGATAGACAGCTTGGCAAAAACAGCAGAAGAAAGGCGCGTAACTGATATTTTAAAGGAGTAACAAAATTGTCAAAAAAGTTTTTTGCGGTTTTTATTGTTCTTACGGTAATTTTGTGTCCGTTTATATACGGATGTTCCGAAGGTGAAGAAGAGATTGAATTTTTCGTAACTGAGGACACGGCTTCCATTGATTACTCCAAATACGAAGGTGTTACCCTTAACGTATATAACTGGGGTGAATATATTTCCGACGGAAGCGACGGATCTGTGGATATCAATGCGGAATTCACCAAATTGACCGGTATCAAAATTAACTATACCAACTTCACCAGCAACGAAGATATGTATAACAAGATAGTTAACGGCGGCGTTTCCTACGATATTATCATACCTTCTGATTATATGATCGAAAAGCTTATCAAGGAAGAGCTTGTTCTCGAATTGAATTTCGATAATATTCCCAACTATAAATATATCGCTCCCGAATACAAAAATTTGTTTTTTGATCCTCAAAACGCTTATAGCGTACCTTATTCCGTAGGTATGGTTGGTCTTATTTATAATATTGCCGTCGTTACGGAAGAATTGGACAGCTGGAGTGCTTTGTGGGACCCCAAATATGACGGCGAGATTCTTATGTTCAATAACCCCCGTGATGCTTTCGGTATTGCTCAGTTTCTTTTGAAAGAAGAAGGAAACGATATAAATTCCTTGTCCGAGCAGGATTGGATAAATGCGAAAAATAAGCTTTCCGAACAAAAGCCTTTGGTAAAGGCATACGTTATGGACGAGATATTTAATAAGATGGAAAGCGGTGCTGCTGCGTTGGCGCCCTATTATGCAGGCGATTATTTCAGTATGTACGAGAATAACCCTGACCTCGCTTTCGTATATCCTAAAGAGGGCACCAACATATTTGTGGACTCTGTTTGCATTCCCGCAAGCACTAAAAACAAAGAAGCTGCCGAGCTTTACATCAATTACTTGATGGACCCCAACGTGGCTTTACAGAATGCGTATATGATATGCTACGCTTCTCCCAACACCGCAGTTGTTGAAAATGAAGAATATCTTGAATATTTGGATGAGCTTCATCCTGAAGCTTACGATATTCTTTATATGGATATGAGCGAGTATTACAGCGGAATAGACGTAAGAGGATATTACTTCCGCGATCTGCCCGATGAAACGCTTAATACAATGAACTCTCTTTGGAACAGCTTGAAGATCGAGTCCACCGAAGAAAGCTCAACGGATTTCGTGTATTATTTTTGCGCAGTTGTTATTACGTTTTTGCTTGTAATGTTTATTGTCAATAAGATTAAAAAATACAAACGTGAACATGTTTAATTACAAAAAGGAGATTTGTATGGGCAAGAAGATATTTTCACTGTTTTTAGCTTCGCTGATGTTGCTTTCCTTGGTTGCCGGTATGAGCGGTTGTAAAGAATCTCCTGCAGATTACAGCGGAGAGGATAGCGGTATAATTTTTACGCTTGATAAAACAGAGTTTTCTGCAAACACACTTAATCTGCCGCTTACAAATCAGGATATTGCTATTTTTGATCGATTTTACAAGATCGATGGGGAACCCACCGCTTTTGTCGGAGGAGATCATTCCGGAAGAACCTTGGTAACGGTACGCTATAACCCTTCGTATAATGAGTTTTCCGTTATGTCAGTTGATAATTCGGAGGGCGACAAAGCAGACACTATTATTCCCGTAAACGGGTTTGTTGCAAGTATACCCAGTAATTTGCTTGAAGGTTTGCGTGTGCGCGAATCGCAAGTCGTTGCAGTTGTTGGATACGATACAAAACAATGCGAACGAATGGATCTTGCGTCATTTGTTCCTTCCGAATCAACTTTTTCCCGTCGTATTTATTACGTGAATCCCGTAGAAATTCCTACTGAAGACCTTATATATTTCGTTTCCGAAGAATTTGGCAAGGATATTACGCTCGGCAACGGTGTGATTGCGGCAACGCTGGAAAAAAAGAATTCCAACAGTTACACTGTTTCCGCCTTTCGCAAAGAAGGGACTTTGAGTGCCGGCACGTGCGCCATAATTTTTAACGGAAAATACAATTGTGAATATGCCGAGACAGTTTTGAAAGAAGGCGCTTATATTATGCTATCCAATCTTGATTCCGCAAATTCTGTTTGCCACGAATCGGCTATAAAATTAAATGATACCGTTTATAAAATCGGTGCAGAGTACACCAATGTTTCTCTTGAAAAAGACGGAGTATATCTCTATGATTCCGCATATTCAGCAGGTGCTACCCCCAAGAGCGAAAAGGAGTTTGTTGCAGTCGCAGTTAAGAACGGTGTAGTAGTTTATACCGGAGAAAAGAACGAGCGTTTGGTTATTCCCACCAACGCAGGTTATGTTTTGGTGTTCTGCGGTGATAGCATTTCTTTGGCAGAAAGCTACACAATGGGTGATTCTGTTGAAGAGCTGCTTGTCTTCCCTGAAAATACTCCTGAAAAATTTGTAAAGATAAATAATTATTGTTATTCATTTGCAAATGTTGATGTTTTTGAAAAAGATGTTCCCGTATTGTTTACCTCGGGCTTTGGTAAAACTACAGGTACCTCCGGCAACGTTGCTGAAATCGCTATTAAAGACGGAAAGGTTGTTTCTGTTACAACCTCCGGCGGAAATACAGAGATACCCGAAAACGGTTATGTTCTTTCTTTCACTGCAAAGGGTGAAAACCTTGCGAACTGCAAGACGGTTTCTGTTGGTGACACCGCACGTGTAGCTTTGGATAAATGTGAGTATTCCTTGAAGCATCTGGATATCAGCGCATTTAACGGAGTAAGATATACGGATTTCCTTGTTATTTATGACAAGAGCAATACGAGAACCGGTACAAACCAATACGGTTTTGAGATAGGCGTAGATGCCAACGGCGTTATGATATCTGCTTCCAATTTGGGTAATATGAAGGTTCCCGAGGGCGGATTCGTAATCTCCGGTCACGGTAAGATGCACGAAGCCATCGCCGCTAACTATATTTACGGAGGTTCAGTTAAGCTCTTAAAAGATGAGAATAAGGTTGTGTTCTATTCCTTACCGCTCTCTATGAAGAGTGACGTTACGGCGGCGCTTGATAACGTAAAAGATAAGTTTGCTGTTGCGGAAAACGCTCTTTACGATATCGATTATCAGTTCATTTCCGCAAAGCTCGATACTTGCAAGAATCTTATAGATTCCGTTGAAGCATCTGCAAAAGACGGAGATCCCGTAAACGCTATTAATGCTTTGTACGAGATCACTCTTCAGCTTGCAGACCTTGAGGAAGCAATGATCACCGAAAAAGCTGTAGAAGAGCGCTCCGTATGGTACCGTTCCAATGTGAAGAGCGATGAAGATGTATTAGCTGTAATCAAAAAGTGCGTTGAATACAATATAAACGCCATTTACGTGGAAACTTGGTATAACGGAAAGACTATCGGTTCTACCAAAAATCCTCTTATTCAGCATTATACCGCACAGCACGGCGATTACGATGCGTTGGAAGGCTTTGTCCGCATTGCCCACGAGCACGGAATTCAGATCCACGCTTGGGTAGAGAATTTCTTTATCGGTACTACAAATCAACAACAGAACGATTCCGAGCATCTGAGCAATTATAACGAAGATTGGCTGCTTCTGGATAGGGACGGAAAGCATTATTACGTTTCCGCAGATTACGGTAATTTTATATTCCTTAATCCCCAGAACCGTGAATGCCGCGACCTCGTTCTTTCCATTTACCGCGAACTGCTTGAGAATTACGAGCTTGACGGTCTGCATCTGGATTATATTCGCTATCCCGAACATAACGGTAGTGCAGATTTTGGATATAATGAGGATACCATTAAAGCATTCCAAAAAGAATACGGTTATAAGACCGATCCTCATAACTATAAAGCCGGCTCCAAAGAGTACAAAGATTGGATCGCCTTCAGACAAAATGTAATTACTACTTTTGTGAAAGAGGTAAACGATCTTGTTAAGGAAGTGCGACCCGAGGTTTGGATAACCGCAGCTTGCTATCCTTCTCTTACCGATGCGCCCAATCAGATTTATCAGTACACTACCGAATGGGTTAAGCTTGGTTATATCGATCAGGTATTCTCTATGACCTATTCTAACGGCACCGAGTACGTTAAGAGCAACGCTCAAAGCTTTATCAAGGCTTGCAAGGACAAGGCGCTTTATTCCACCGGTCTTACCCTGTTTTCCGGTAACTCCGGCGAAGAACTGCTCAGCCAGATAAAAGGTACACGTGAAGTCGGCGCAACCGGTCAGGCGCTGTTCTCTCTCAGCTCTCTTCTCGGCTTTGAGGAATATGAAAATATTATAATCAATCGTGCTTACCGCACAAAAGCAGTTTCGCTTTTCGATGTGGACGGAGCTGTTCTTGCTTACGCAAACGATCTCTTGGAAAAGTGTGACGGAGTATACTCCCAGCGCACCGAAGGTCAGGACGCGGTCATAGCAAACGTTAAGAAACTGCTTACCGAGATAAAGAACGAAGCCGAAAAGCAGGAATACGTCACCGTAGAGGAGCAGAAAGCCCTTCTGGCGTACGTTACCGAAAGAACCAAAGCAATTCTTGAAGAAGCAGAAAATGCCGACAGCAACCTTAAAAACGCTTTAAACCGTGAGGTAGGGGAGATGCATTATAATCTTTCCGTGCTTTACACAAGAATGGAAGCCAAAACCGCACAGTGATAAAAATTTGAACGCCTGATGCTTTTTCAGGCGTTCACTTAATAATGGGGTGAAACAATGTTCAAAGCAGAAGCATATATCCAAACTTTAACAGAATACCTAAAAAACGAATATAAAGAACGACTTGTTTATATCGGCTTACAAGGCAGTTATTTAAGAGGTGAAGCCACGGAAAACAGTGATATAGATATAATGGTCGTTATCCGCGATATTACCGTTGCCGATCTTGAAGCGTACAGAAATATAATTTTAAGATTGCCGGATTACGATAAATCCTGCGGTTTTATTTGCGGTAAAGAAGAATTATTAAACTGGAATCCCCTTGAAATATGCCATCTTTTACACACCACAAAGGATTATTATGGCACTCTTTCTGAACTTGTGCCCGAATACTCTGAATTCGATGTACGTGCCTTTGTTAAACTGAGTCTGGGTAATCTGTATCACGAGCTTTGCCACCGCTATATCCACACTTCCAAGGAAAATAATATTTCGTGTCTTCCTTTTACGTATAAATCTGTGTTTTTTATTTTGCAAAATATACATTACTTGGAAAGCGGTAATTTCATAGCAACCAAGCAAGAGCTTTTAAAAGTGCTTTGTGGTACCGATAAGTCGGTTCTTGATACAGCAATGTCGATATCCGACGGTAACGAATTCAATTTCGACGAAGTGTTTTCTTTGCTGTTTACTTGGTGTAAAGAAAAACTAAAAGAAGCATAATCATCCCGATAAACACCCCAAGAATTCAGCTGCTTTTTGGGGAACCGACGATAACAAAAAGGCGTCCCGTTTGGGACGCCTTAAAATATTTACTTTTCGTAAATTACATTGCGGAAAGTCTTGCAAGCTGATCTTCCTACTGCTTACGAAGTTCTGCGGGAACGGTATCACCGATTTTTGCATAGAATTCCTTGATGTTTTCGAAGTCAGCGAGCCAGTAATCCTTTTCAACGGTAAGGATGTTCTTGAGCTCGTTGATATCAAACTTTCTGCCTGCTTCGATCTCGTAATCAAGACCTTCGAGGTTGATGTCTTCAGCGTTGGGAACGTAACCGATAGCGGTTTCAACAGCGTCAACCTTGCCTTCGCATCTCTTGAGGATCCACTCGAGAACGCGGAAGTTGTCGCCGAAGCCGGGCCACATAAACTTGCCTTCATCGGTAAGTCTGAACCAGTTAACGTGGAAGATCTTAGGAAGATTGGGGGTAACTTCGCCCATCTTGAGCCAGTGTGCCCAGTAATCGCCCATATTGTAGCCGCAGAAGGGAAGCATAGCCATAGGATCTCTTCTTACTACGCCAACTGCGCCGGAAGCTGCAGCGGTAGTTTCGGAAGCCATGATAGAACCAACGAAGGTACCGTGCTTCCAATCGAAGGACTGGTATACCAGAGGAGCGGTCTTTGCGCGACGGCCGCCGAAGATGATAGCGGAAAGGGGAACGCCTTCGGGATTATCAAATTCAGAAGAGATGCAGGGGCAGTTCTTTGCGGGAGCAGTGAAACGGGAGTTGGGATGAGCACCCTTTTCGGTGGATTCCTTACCGTTCCAAGGACGACCCTTCCAGTCGATAGCGTCAACGGGAGGATTCTTATCAAGACCTTCCCACCAAACGGTGTTGTCAGCATTGTTAAGAACAACGTTGGTGAAGATGGTGCCGCTCATAGTAGAAGCGAGTGCGTTGGGGTTGGACTTAACGTTGGTACCGGGTGCAACGCCGAAGAAGCCGTTTTCAGGGTTGCAAGCCCAGAGCCTGCCGTCTTTGCCTACTCTGATCCAAGCGATATCGTCGCCTACGCAGGTAACTTTGTAGCCCTTATCGGTGTAGGACTTGGGAGGAATAAGCATTGCCAAGTTGGTCTTACCGCAAGCAGAGGGGAATGCAGCTGCAACGTACTTGGTTTCTCCTTCGGGAGTTTCGATACCGAGGATAAGCATGTGTTCAGCCATCCAGCCTTCGTTTCTGCCGAGGTAGGAAGCAATTCTGAGTGCGAAGCACTTTTTGCCGAGAAGAACGTTTCCGCCGTAGCCGGAGTTGATGGACATGATGGTGTTGTCCTGAGGGAAGTGAACGATATACTTGTTGTTTTCGTCCATATCTGCTCTTGCGTGGAGACCCTTGATAAAGTCGCCGTTTTCGCCCATAGCTTCAAGAACAGCGGTGCCAACTCTGGTCATGATGATCATGTTGAGAACAACGTAAATAGAATCGGTAAGTTCGATACCGTTCTTTGCGAAATCACTGCCTACAACGCTCATGGAGTAGGGGATAACGTACATGGTTCTGCCCTTGTAAGAATTCTTGTAAAGAGCGAGAAGCTTTGCGTACATTTCGTTGGGATCCATCCAGTTGTTGGTGGGACCTGCTTCTTCCTTGGTGGGAGTGCAGATGAAGGTACGGCCTTCTACACGTGCAACGTCGTTAACTGCAGTTCTGTGGAGATAGCAACCGGGAAGCTTTTCCTGATTAAGCTTGAACATTTCGCCGTTTGCGCAAGCTTCTGCGCGAAGTGCTTCGATCTGTTCGTCGGAACCGTCGATCATAACAACATTGTCGGGGTTGCACAGTTCGATCATTTCGTCGAGCCATGCGTTGAGTTTTGCATTTTTAGTGTAAGTGCTCATTTTGTTTGCCTCCGTTTATGTTAAAAAATATTTTATCTGAAATAAAACACAGCGTTTTATTATCTGTCTTTTCACCGCGCACGTCCGGTTTAAGCCCTGCTTCGCTAATAAAATCCGCAAGCTGTTCTCTGGAGAGTCTGTCACCGAACGCAGTACACAGAGCGTTTAAAAGGGTTTTTCTTCGTTGAGCAAAGGCGGCGCGTATTACTGCAAAAAATGTATTTTCATCTGCAGGTGTGATAGGGGGAGTATCATAAAGATCGAATCTTATAACAGCCGAATCAACCTTTGGCGGGGGAGAAAAACTGCCTGCTTTTACAGGAAACAGCCTTTTTACAGATGAATAATAGTTTACAGAAGCGGTGATTGCACCGTATTCGCTGTCTCCGCATTTGCTGCACAATCTTTGCGCAACCTCTTTTTGCACCATTACGGTAATTGTACGGAAACCGTGCTTACCTTCCAGAAGCTTCATAAGGATGGGGGTAGTAATGTAATATGGAAGGTTGGCACAAACGCAAACCGGCATACCGGCAAACTGTTCTTCAATAAGTTTACCCAAGTCTATCTCAAGTATATCCTTGTTTATTAAAAGAAAGTTATCGTGCTGTGCAAATTTTTCGTTAAGAATAGGGATAAGCTCTTCGTCAATTTCGATGGCTACAACTTTTTTCGCAACGGAAAGGAGTTGTTTTGTAAGCACACCTAAGCCGGGACCTATTTCAATAACACCGCATTCGGATGTAATACCGCTTTCCGCTGCTATGCGAGCGGGGAAACGGTCGGAGGTAAGAAAATTCTGCCCGTATTTTTTCTTTTTAACAAAATCGGACATAGGTTTTTCCTCCGCACATACATTCCAGATATCTGCAAGTTAATAATAGCAGATATATGTGAATTTGTCAAGAAAAATACAAAATATTGTATTGTTTTATATGACGAATTATTTTCTGTTTTTTCGGTCTGCAGAGTGCATGTTGCGTAATAATACTTCTTTTTTTCTCCAAGAGAAAGCATATTTTGAATATTCTTCGTCGTCCATGCTTTCTATCAGCTCCGGAGAAACGTTATCAAGGTATGTGTCTGTGAAATAATCTATAGGAGAATATAGCGCTTTTTCGTTCATCGGACACACGTTCTGGCATATATCGCAGCCCCAGCATATACCAGCTTCGGTAATGGCATTTTGCTCGTCTTCTGTGATTTTCTTTTTCTGTGATATTCCGGAAAGGCATTTATCGGCTTTAATTCCGTGCTCGGTAATCGCACATCCGGGGCAGTGTACCGCGCACTTTCCGCAGTTTATACAACTTTTTATGGACATCGGTATGTTTTCGGTTTTCAATGCTGTCAAGCATACGCCTACAAATACATAACTGCCGTATTTTTTGTTGATTAAAAGAGAGTTTTTACCAATGACGCCTAAACCGCCGTAAGCAGCGCACAATTTTTCGTTTACGGGAGAATGGTCTGCAAAACCAAAAAAATCCGTGCCGAATTTATGAGTTAATTCGGGAATCAGCGTAGCAAACAGCGTTTTCATATACCCGTGATAATCCTTTACACGTGCATAAGCGGAGATGCCGTATTTATCTTTTGGCGTGTTTGCGCATTTATACGGAACCAAAAAAACCACAATGCTGTTGATTTCTACTTTGGGCATAAGACGGGGATTTATAATAAGCTTTTCGTCAAAAGGAATAATAGCGTATTCGGTTATGTTTTTGCTTTCAAATAATTTTTTCACTATACACCTGCTGTGTTAAAAAATATGCCGCCGTTTTTTAACGGCGGCTTGAAATATCTATTAGTCAGATACGTAGGGAATGAGAGCGAGAGTTCTTGCGCGCTTAACAGCAACAGTAAGCTGTCTCTGGTGCTTTGCACAAGTACCGGTAACTCTTCTGGGAAGGATCTTGCTTCTTTCGGAAAGGTTCTTTCTGAACTTGCTAACATCCTTGTAATCAATGTTTTCTATCTTCTCTGCACAGAAAACACAAACCTTCTTCTTTCTGCGGGGACGGAAAGCCTTCTGGCTCTCTCTTGCCTCTGCAGGAGCGGCAGTGTTTGCAGGAGCGTTAACATTTACGTTATCCATGGAAAAATTCCTCCTTTTTCAGATTTCAGAACGGCAGCTCATCGTCGGCAGAAAGCTCTTCAAAGGAAGAGTCCGCACGGTGAGAGCTGTAAGAAGGTACGCTTCTTGAAAAATCTCTGGAACCGTCTGTAGCAGACTTGCGTTCTACAAAGGATACTTCATCAGCGACGACTTCGGTGGCATAGCGCTTGTTATTGTCCTTATCGGTCCAGGTTCTTGTCTGAAGAGAACCGCAAACAAGCATAGGCATGCCTTTGGTAAAATAACGGGAAACAAATTCGGCGGTCTGGCGCCAGCAGACAACGTTTATAAAGTCGGTCTGAGGCTGTTCTCCGGTACGAGTGAACTTTCTGGCCACTGCAAGGGAGAAGGTAGAGACCATGACTCCGTTAGGGGTCTGCTTCAATTCGGGGTCGGCAGTAATGTTGCCGACGAGAATTACTTTGTTAAAAGACATAACTGACCTCCGATTACTGTTCGCACTTTATAATGAGCGAACGAAGAATGCCGTCTGTGATGTTGTAGATACGATCAAGCTCTGCGGGGAAATCGTGAGCGGATGTAAACTTAACAAGCACATAATAACCTTCGGTAAGATCCTCGATAGGGTAAGCAAATCTTCTTACGCCCCATTCGTTTACAGATTCGATAGCACCGTTTTCTGCTATAAGACCTGTGAACTTTTCTACGAGAGATTTTACTGCTTCTTCACCGAGAGTGTTGTTAACGATGAAGACGGTTTCGTACAGCGTTTTGTTCTGTTCCATTTTAGCACCTCCTTTTGGACTTTAAGGCCCCGAAATTTTATCGGAGCAAGGAGAAAACCGAATAGTCGATTTTCTGAAACCGAGTAATTTTATCACATTTTTTGCCGCTTGTCAACAGCTAATTACATATTTTTCTTCAAAAGACGCTTAATTCTCTGGGTGGAATCCAAAAGGGGAGAGATAGAATCGTCATGATTGAGGGTGTTGATGATCTTTGCCATGAACTTGGAAAGGTCAACTTCAACAAACCAAGGACGCTTCTTTATGGATTCGGGAATGTAAGAGAGGTTTGTGGAGTAGATCTTGGTAAGCTTGCCTTCCTCGTAAAGCTTATCGAACTTTTCGGGTCCTTCGGTAAAGAAAGCAAAGGTAGCCGCAACGTAAGTAGCAGTAACGTCTTTGGTAGAGGTCTGACGGATAACGTCAACTATAGATTCGCCGGAAGCGATCATATCGTCAACTATAAGTACCTTTTTACCGTTAAGATCGCCGCCTATGTACTCGTGCTGTACGATGGGGTTCTTGCCGTTTACGATACGGGTATGGTCACGTCTCTTGTAGAACATACCAACGTCAACACCCAGAATACCTGCGTGGTAAATAGCTCTGTCCATAGCGCCGGTATCAGGAGAGATAACAACCATATTGTCTTTGTCAATACTGTTGCCTTCGTTTGTTATAAACGCTTTTAGCATAGAGTAGCTTGCGTAAACGTTTTCAAAAGATGTATTGGGAATGGAATTGTAAATTGTGGGGTCGTGTGCGTCAAAGGTGATGATGGTGGAAATGCCGAGTCTTTCGAGTTCTTCAAGTGCCATAGCACAGTCGAGGGATTCACGTCCCTTTCTCTTATGCTGACGGGAGGAGTAGAGAAGGGGCATTACGAGGGTTATGCGGTTTGCTTTTCCGCCGATAGCACTTACAACACGCTTGATGTCTTGGAAATGTTCGTCGGGACCCATGTTGTGCTGCATACCGAACATGTTGTAGCAGCAGCTGTAGTTGCCGACGTCAGAGAGAATATAAATATCCTTGCTGCGTACGGAATCGTTTATACGGATCTTACCTTCGCCGTTGTTAAAACGAACTTCCTCAATAGGAATGATGTAGCTTTCGGAAGAAGGATCTTCTCCGCGAAGCTGCTTGATTCTTTCGTCTACGAGTCTGCCTTGTTCTTTGCAGTTGCTGAGCACAATTAAACCGAGTTTTCTTTCAGACATATTTACAATTCCTTTCAAAAAACAATTTATAAAGGTTTTCAACATAATACAGCATTATTTTACTATATTTTTTTTCAATTGTATATAGTATTTATAAACAAAATCTTTATTTTTGATAAAAAAATTTAACACTTATCAACAATTGGTATGAAAATACGGCGTTTGGTGTTGACAAACGGTATATGTTGTGTTATTATAAATCGAATAGAACATTTGTTTGGAGGACGAGAATATGGCTACAAACGATAAAAAACTTGATAACAAACAGCAAGCGTTGGCAACTGCGCTCGCACAGATCGAAAAACAGTGCGGCAAGGGCTCTATTATGAGACTTGGCGATAATATCGGAATGGAAGTAAAAGCCGTTCCCACAGGCTCCCTCTCTCTCGATATGGCGCTCGGTATCGGCGGCGTTCCCAAGGGACGTATAATAGAAATTTACGGCCCCGAATCTTCCGGTAAGACCACGGTTGCTTTGCATATAATATCCGAAGTACAGAAAGCGGGCGGCGAAGCAGCTTTTATCGATGCGGAGCACGCACTTGACCCCGTATATGCAAAAGCACTCGGTGTTGATATAAATTCATTGCTTGTTTCTCAGCCCGACAACGGCGAGCAGGCTCTGGAAATAACCGAAGCTTTGGTGCGTAGCGGTGCTATCGAAGTTGTGGTTGTTGACTCTGTTGCCGCTCTTGTTCCCAAGAGCGAAATCGACGGTGATATGGGGGCCGCTCACGTCGGACTTCACGCCCGTCTTATGTCTCAGGCTTTGAGAAAACTTTCCGGCGCAATTTCAAAATCCAACTGTATAGTTGTGTTCATTAACCAGCTTCGTGAAAAGGTTGGCGTGGTATACGGAAATCCCGAAACCACCACCGGCGGACGCGCTCTTAAGTTCTATGCTTCCGTGCGTATTGACATCAGAAAAGCAGAAGCTATTAAATCCGGTGCGGAAATCGTAGGTAACCACGTAAAGTGTAAAGTTGTTAAAAATAAAGTTGCTCCTCCCTTCAGAACTGCAGAATTTGATATTCTGTACGGAAAGGGCATCTCTAAAGAGAGCGAGTTGATTGAGCTCGGTGTTGCTTGCGGAGTTATCGAGAAGAGCGGCAGCTGGTTCTCTTACGAGGGCAGCAAGCTTGCGCAAGGTAAAGATAATGTCCGTGATATGCTTACGGCCGATAAATCTCTTGCTGCAGAGATTGAGGAAAAAATCCGCGAAAAGAATGTAGGTGCAAGATTTGATCCTTCCGCCGTAGACGGATTTGATGAAGAGGACGGCGAAGAATAATGCTTGTCATCTCCGTGCTCGAGAATAAAGAGAAGCGTGAAGTAACGGTAAAATGCTCGGGTGAGAATTATCTTATAACCCAATCCGATTATAATTCTTTGGAAATTGCGGAGGGAGATTTTCTCTCCGAAGAAGTAATCGAAGCGTTGGAATACGCTGCCAAAAAGCTTTCGTGTATCAAATCTGCTTTTTCGATGCTTTCATATAACGATATGTCATCGGGAAAACTTAAAAGAAAGCTTTTTCAAAAGCACGAAAAGGATATTGCCGAAACGGTAATCGAAATGCTTTTGGAAAGAGGATACTTAAACGACGAAGCCTTGGCTTGCAGATATGCGGAGAGCTTTTACGCTTCCAAAAAATGGGGGCCCGCCCGTATAAGAAATGAGCTGTACGCCCGCGGATTCAATTCCTCCGATATTAACAGCGCTGTAGAACAGTTTGATAATGTCGATCACAGCGAAAATATCAGAGCGTTATTGGAATCCAAATATTCAAAAGCGCAATTAGCAGACAGAGATACAGCACGTAAAGCTGCTGCGTATCTTTACCGTCAGGGATATGAATCCTCTGACATATACGAAATTATAAATATGATTTATCAGGAGTAACCCAAATGCCCATCAAAGTAGGTTTTGTTTCTCTCGGATGCCCTAAGAATCTCGTTAATACCGAAAATATGCTTGCCATATTGGCGCAAAACGGTTTTGAGATAGTGGCAGAAGATGTTGAAGCGGATGTAATTGTAATAAACACATGTGCTTTTATAGAAAGCGCAAAGAAAGAAGCTATAGATAACATTCTTGACGTAGCTTGGCTCAAGGAAAACCACACCCTTAAGGGAATCGTTGTAACAGGATGCCTGCCCGAAAGATACAGAGAAGAAATTCTTAACGAAATGCCCGAGGTGGATTGTATTCTCGGTACCGGCTCTTTCGGAAATATCTGTGAAGCTGTTAAAGCTGCTTATGAAGGAAAGAAGTATTCTTCCTTCGAGGATAAAAATACCGCCAATATAGGCGGCGAACGTGTTATTACCACGCCCGAGTATTTTGCATACCTGCAGATCGCCGAAGGCTGCGATAACCATTGTACATATTGCGTAATTCCCAGTATAAGAGGACGTTTCAGAAGCAGACCTATGTCCGATATACTTGAGGAAGCGCAGAATCTTGCAGATCTCGGTGTGAAAGAACTGTGTCTTATCGCGCAGGATACCACCAGATATGGCGAAGATCTTTACGGGGTATATTCTTTGGATTCTCTTATTCACGAGCTTTCTCAAATAGAAGGTATTGAGTGGATCAGAGTTATGTATTGCTATCCCGACAGAATTACAGACGGTCTCATCAATGAATTTGCCACCAATCCCAAGCTGGTCAAATATATAGATATGCCTATCCAGCATATTTCCTCTCCCGTTCTTAAGCGCATGAACCGCAGAGATACAGAGGAATCTATACGTAACGTTGTTAAAAAACTGAGAGATGCCGTTCCCGGTATTTATATCAGAACTACAGTTATTACCGGATTCCCCGGCGAAACCGATGCTGATTTTGATAAGCTCCTCTCCTTTATTAAGGAAGCTCGTTTTGAACGTCTCGGCGCTTTTGTTTATTCCAGAGAAGAAGGAACCCCTGCATACAATATGCCCGATCAGGTTCCTGAAAAGCTTAAAAGACGCAGACACGATGCTATTATGCGCGAACAAAAACGCATTCACGATTCTATCAACAAAAACAGCGTAGGCAAGATCATAAGAGTAATTAACGAAGGCTACGATCAGGTTGCGGAAAGCTATTACGGACGTTCCTTTGCCGATGCCCCTGAAATAGATGGAAAAATCTATTATTCTTCCCCTCGTCGCTTGAGAGAGGGAGAGTTCGTTGACGTATTGGTAAACGAAGTTCTTGATTACGATCTTACCGGCCGTGTTGTAAAGTAAGAGGTTTGATTAATGAAGTTTAACACTCCAAACAAATTGACCATTTTCAGAATTGTGCTCATACCGTTCTTTATGGTCTTTCTGCTTTATAATATTTTCGGCGGCGAAAAGGAGATATGGTGCAGGATTGTTTCTGCGGCAATTTTTATAATTGCTTCCGTTACCGATTTTCTTGATGGTTACCTTGCCCGCAAAAACGGTCAGATAACCAATTTCGGAAAATTTATGGATCCTTTAGCAGATAAATTTCTCATCTTCGGTGCCATTGTTGCAATACTTGCATCTGATTTCGCAATCTACGATGGCAGCATAATTTCACAAGAGATATTACGCCAAGTCTTTCTTTGGTCGGGTATTGTAGTTATATTCAGAGAACTTGCCGTTACTTCTATGCGTCTTGTTGTAAACAACGCATCCGGTATTGTTGTTTCAGCAAATATGCTTGGCAAGATCAAGACCAACACCCAGATTGTTTGCGTTTGCTGTGTAATACTCGAACCTATTCTTTTACCGTTTTGCGGTAATTTGATCTCTCTTATTTCCTGTATAGTTATGACCGTATTCACGATTTGGTCAGGACTTTCGTATCTTAAGGCATATTGGCCTTATATTAAATCTGACAGTTAAAGAGGCGCACTATGAAGCTTTATAACTCACTTACAAGAACTAAAGATGAATTCCAGACTCACGTACCCGGAAAGGTATCTATGTATACCTGCGGACCTACCGTGTATCATTTTGCCCATATCGGAAATCTTCGTTCTTATATAATGGAAGACGTGCTTGAAAAGTATCTTGCTTATTCGGGCTATGATGTTACCAGAACTATGAATATTACCGATGTCGGACACCTTACCTCTGATGGAGATACAGGTGACGATAAGATGATAAAAAGCGCACAGCGTGAGCATAAATCGGTTATGGAGATAGCACGTTTTTATACAGATGCATTCTTTTCCGATTGTGAAAAGCTTAATATCAAAAAGCCCGAATATGTTGTTCCCGCTACCGATTGTATAGCTGATTTTATTAACATGGTTGCAAAACTGCTTGAGGAAGGTTACGCCTACGAAGCAGGCGGAAACGTTTATTTCGATACCTCCAAGCTTGAAAATTACTATGTGTTCAATAAGCACGATGCCGATGATCTCGAAGAAGGTGTTCGAGAGGGAGTTGGTGTTGATAGCAATAAAAAGACAAAAACAGACTTTGTTTTGTGGTTCACGAAATCCAAGTTTGAAGATCAAGAATTGAAATGGGACAGCCCTTGGGGCTACGGTTATCCCGGTTGGCATATTGAATGCTCCGCCATATCTGTTAAAACCTTAGGTGAATATCTTGATATTCACTGCGGCGGTATTGACAATGCTTTCCCTCATCACACCAATGAGATTGCTCAAAGCGAAGCTTATTTGGGACATCCTTGGTGCAAGCACTGGTTCCACGTTCTGCATTTAAACACTGCAAACGGAAAAATGAGCAAATCTTCCGGAAAAGCACTTACTCTTTCGTTGCTTGAAGAAAACGGATATAATCCTTTGGTATATCGCTTTTTCTGCCTACAGTCTCATTACCGCAAAAATCTTGTCTTCTCTTGGGAAGGTCTTGATAATGCTGTTGTTGCATATAACAAGTTAGTTGCAAAGATTGCATCTTTGAATCCCGTAGGCGAAGCTGATGAAAATGATTTCAACGCCGTAAAAGCTGGTTTTGTATCTGCTATGGATAACGATCTCAATACATCTTTGGCCATAACTGCCGTTTACGATGCATTAAAAGCAAAGGTTTCCGATGCAACAAAGATTGCGCTTATTAAGGATTACGAAACCGTTCTTTCTCTCGGTTTGATGAATGCCGTTGAAAAATACAGGGAAAATCTTAAAAAACAGGCAGAAGCTGAAGCGGCTTCCGTAAGCGAAGAAGATAAGCCTATCGTTGAGCTTGTAAACAAGCGTACCGAAGCTAAAAAGGCAAAGAACTTTGCTCTTGCAGACAGTATTCGCGATCAGTTGAAGGATATGGGAATAGTTGTTGAGGATACTCCTCAAGGACCTAAGTGGAAGCGCATATGAATGTAAACGAATACAGCCCACTTGCACTTGCTTATCTTGGTGATGCGTACTACGAGCTTTTGGTGCGTGCGCATTTGCTGGGGCAAGGGAATATGCCTACGTCCGAATTAAATAAACGGGCAAAGGAATACGTTA
Source organism: Clostridia bacterium (assembly GCA_017381715.1). Taxonomy (GTDB): domain Bacteria; phylum Bacillota; class Clostridia; order Oscillospirales; family CAG-382; genus SFLA01. The sequence continues at coordinate 31,244 of JAFOBR010000093.1, read as the reverse complement.
CCGCTGTCAAGCAAAGCGGGATGGTGGATACGTTGCTTCCTCACTTGAGCGAAACCGAACTTGCCGCATATAAAAGGGGCAGAAACGCTCATTCCGCACATACACCCAAAAGTGCGGCTGCCGTCCAGTACAGACGTGCAACAGGACTTGAGAGCTTGTTTGGATACCTCTATGTTAAAGGAGATACCGAGCGTGCATTATCTCTGTTCAAATTGCTGGTTATAGGAGGAAATGAAAATGTTTGACCTCACTGAAAACGAAAGAAATGTCTATGAGTTTATACAGGAAAAGATTATGTACGATGGATATGCTCCTTCCGTTCGTGACATTGCTGCGGCTTTAGGCATTCGCTCCACTTCCACTGTACACGCTTATATGCGACGTTTAGAAGAGAAGGGGTATATCCAGAAAGAACAGGGAAAAAGCCGTGCTGTCAAAATAGAACGCAAGGGAGAACCGGATAAATGCTCCGTGTTCCCATTTTGGGAAAAGTAGCTGCCGGTGTACCTATTACTGCCATACAAACTTGTGAAGGATACGTAGATTATCCTGCGAGCATGGCGCGAGGTAACGGTAATTTATTCGCTCTTCGCGTTGAAGGCGAGAGTATGATAAATGCCGGTATACTTGACGGCGACATAGTTATCGTCGAAAACCGCCGCTATGCTGAGAACGGTGAAATAGTTGTGGCGTTGCTCGACGATGAGGCTACAGTGAAGCGCTTCTACCGTGAAAAAAACAGCGTAAGACTCCAACCGGAGAATCCCAAAATGAAGCCTATATATACAACCGATGTGGTTGTTTTGGGCGTAGTAATTGCAAATTTTAGATTTTATTAATTTTGTTATTGACAAACGCCCGATAATGTGGTATTCTTATCGGGCGGTCTGAATGATCCATTAGCTCAGCCGGTAGAGCACATGACTTTTAATCATGGTGTCCGGAGTTCGATTCTCCGATGGATCACCACACAGGTGCCGAACGGTGTTCGGCACCTGCTTTTTTTATCTTGTCCCTCGAAGTTCCGTGGGGATATTGGCTGATTTGTTTGGGTGTTAAAAATGTATTCGAAAAAAGCAAAAATTACACAAGCGGTATTTGAAGCGTTACTGCCTATATGCTTCACGGTGGTTTCGTCATTTAATTTCGATATTAACGTTGTGTATCTTTTTGCTCTTTTTATATTGTTTTACTGTGTTCCTTTCTTTTGCACTTCTTATAAGCTCAGACGCGGAGCGGATGTCTCTGTGAAATCTTGCATTGTTCACGATCTGCTGTGTGTTTTTTTACCATTTTTTATTTCTTCAATACTTACAGACGTAATCGTTTCTGTCTGTTCCGGCGGACAGAGCTGGACCGGAATGGCATCTTTGATCTTTGTTATAGCATCCGTTATAATTACATTAATATTTTGGCTAAAATATTTATTAGATAAAAAATTCAATAACCGCCCTTAGCTCAGCCCGGATAGAGTACCGGATTCCGATTCCGATGGTCGAGGGTTCGAATCCCCCAGGGCGGGCCAAAAAGCCATTTGCTTTCGCAAATGGCTTTTTTCATCATGTTCCTTTTTTTATAAAGCATTGCTTTTATTTTTAGTTCGTGTTATAATCTGCGTGAGGTGGTATTTATGGAAAAGATCTGGACAGAAATGTATGAAGCTGCAAAGGCTGTGCTGAATGAACGTAGAATATCCGAATACGTTACCTGTGGGGAAGTGGCTGCTGCAATATGTTCAAAATCCGGCAGGATATATACAGGCGTATGTGTAGATACCTGTTCCACTCTCGGCATTTGCGCAGAAAGAAATGCTATCTTTAATATGATTACAAACGGTGAGCAGGAAATTGACAAGGTGCTTTGTATTCTTCCCGACGGTTCCAATGGCGCCCCTTGCGGCGCATGCCGTGAGCTTATGGTTCAGCTGATGGCAGGGAAGTATCACGATATAGAAATAATGCTTGATTATTCTGCTTGCCGAATAGTAAAGCTTGGCGAAATAACTCCCGAGTGGTGGATTAAATAAAGTGAGGGTATAACAGTATGATTAAATTTAAATGTATCTCCGCGTTGGAAAAGTGTTTTTGGGATGAAGATATAAACCAAAAGAAAGAATATCTTAACGCAAGTGTGCTTAAAAACGATAGACTGTCGTTTCAGATATGCTTTGCTTCGGATGAAGAGATTCCGGGCGGAAAATTGGTCTGTAACACAGAAGTAAAATCAGAAATATCTGATTACGTGCGCCTTTCTTCTGTTCATCACGTTCCCTCTTTGATGCCTGTATTCAGAGAATGGAACGATGATAACTATCTCCGCAAGGAACCCGGTTTATATCCCGATCTGCTTATTCCTTTATCTGACAATCCTAATATTTACGTTGCTTCCAAACAGTTGAATTCACTTTGGGTGGATGTTGACATTCCCTCCGATGCAGTCAGCGGCGAATACGACGTCACCGTTATATTCAAAAAGACTGATGGGGAAGCGGTTGGAACCTGTACGTTTACCGTTAAAATTTGTAATGCTGTTTTGCCCAAGCAAAAGCTTGTCTTTACTCAATGGTTCCACAGTGATTGCCTTGCCAATTATTATAACGTAGAAGTATTCTCGGACAGATACTGGGAAATTGTAAGAAACTTTATTCGCACGGCTGTTGAAAACGGCATCAATATGATACTTACGCCCGTATTTACTCCGGCTTTGGATACTGCGGTAGGACACGAGCGTTTGACAGTTCAGCTTGTTCAAATTAAAAAAGAAAATGGAAAATATTATTTTGATTTTTCTTTGCTTGAAAAATGGATAGAGATGTGCTTGAGCGAAGGAATTGAATATTTTGAAATAGCGCACTTTTTCACCCAGTGGGGTGCCGCTCATGCACCTAAGATCGTTGCTGAAGTTGACGGAAAAATCCAAAAGATATTCGGTTGGGAAACTGATGCCTGCAGCGATGAATATGTTGACTTCTTGAACCAATTTATCAAAGAGTTGCGCGCTTTTCTGTCTTCAAGAAATATTGAAGATAAGTGCGTTTTTCATATTTCCGACGAACCGTCTGCTGCACAGCTTGAAAGCTATAAAAACGCAAAAAATGTGGTTGCCGAAGCGCTTTGCGGGTGTAAGATAATAGATGCGCTTTCCAACTACGAGTTTTATTCTTCCGGTATCGTGGATAATCCTGTAGTGGCTACTGATCACATTCAGCCGTTTATTGACAATAATGTTGATAATCTTTGGGCGTATTATTGCTGTGGTGAATGTGTAAAAGTATCCAACAGATTTTTGTCAATGCCCTCTGCCCGCAACAGAATTATCGGTTTTCAGATGTTCAGATACAACATAAAGGGTTTTTTGCACTGGGGTTTTAACTTTTACAACAACCAATATTCAATCGCACCAATTGACCCGTATCGCACTACAGACGGTGAATTCTTTGCTCCATCCGGTGATACCTTCAGCGTTTATCCTGCACCCGGAGGAAAAGCTTATGAAACTATACATCTGTGCGTATTTACTCAAGCTTTGCGTGATATGCGCGCGCTTGAAGCTCTTGCTGAAAAGATAGGCAGAGATGCAGTTAATCAAATAATAGATTCAAAAGCAGGTTATCTTATGACCTTCAGTGAATATCCCAAAAATGATGAATTTATTTTGGAACTGCGTGAGCAAATTAATAATATGCTGTAATAAAAAATCTCTTGGCTTGTAGCCAAGAGATTTTTTCATTTGGGTGATAGATAAACATTTAATTTGTCTTGAAAGGCGCAAGTAATGTTTCTATAATTTCGTCTTTAATATCGCCGTCGTATAGGGCAATGTGGGATTTGTTATCCCAAATCACAGAAATAGTTAAGGAAAGCACGGTGTTTCCTTCTTCTTCAACAGCGTTGAACTCCCAACCGTAGTTGTCGCAAATTACGTTTATCAGCAAAAGATTTAAGTATTGCGCGCCGTATTCACACAGCATATCGAGTTTTTCTTTGTCTTTATATACGTTTGCGAGGTTTGCGGCAAATCCCGTGCCCGAACAGCTCATTTTTATCACTGTGTCGGTTTCCAGCATCTCTCTTTCCAAAGAAATCTCTTTAATCTCCGGTGTAAAGGAAATAAGGCATACTGCCATAGCAGATAAAGCCATATATAAATCGTGTACGTTAATATCTGCGAATATGGTGATTGCATCTGAAACATAATTCACATTAATGCCTGCCAACGCACAGGTTGCTTGTTTGGCAAACACAGCCAAAGGTGCGGATGTTTCTCTTCGCTCGTTTCCTTCGATATATAAGCCTTCAAAGATGCCGGCAAGTCTGTCCATACGCTTTCTCGTGATGAGTGGGTGTGGTTCTGCAGAATCCGGCAGGGAAGATGCAACGGAGGAATAATTGGAGTAACGAACATCAAACAGCTCTCTTATACGTTTGTGTGCCGCAGCGTTGAATCTGCTTATTCTGAAAATAAAGCAATCGTCTTTTCTTTTACAAAAACCATTTGTAGGCTCATCTAGTAAAAAGGTGAGATACATATATTCACCCGGCTTTAAGCGTTTAAGCCGGCTGAACTCCTGCTTGGATAAATAATATCTGATCGATGCACCTTTTCTGATAGGAAACATCAGACTGTCTGTGGCTTTATTCTTCCACACTATTTTCAACTCAGTATCTGTGATAACTGAAGGGGTATCGAGATTTGTAAAATATGGTGCGTACTTTTCCGGTATTTCCATAATTATCTGCAATTCCTTTGTAGAATAAAAAGTAAGCGGCTCCTTTTGGAGCCGCTATGTATTGCTTAGTGAGTGATAACTCTTTCGGTGTCCTTATCAAAGAAGTGGATGTGAGTAGTATCAATAGCAACTTTGATAGTATCGCCGGGCTTAGCCTGAGAACGGCTGGAAACACGAGAGATAACATTGGTTTCTTCACCGATCTTGAGGTAGAGGTAAATTTCAGCGCCCATAAGTTCAGTGAATTCAACGTAAGCGTCGATGATAGAATCAGAGAACTTTTCAAGGAAGATGGGTTCGTCGTGGATAAGTTCGGGACGAAGAGCGGCAATAACTTCCTTGCCAACATATTCCTGAAGTGCGGGAACGCTTGCCTTGTCTTCGGGAACCTTGAATTCGGAATCTTCGAAGTCGAAGTAGAGACCGTCATCCTTCTTAACGAGTTTACCGTTAATGAAGTTCATCTGAGGAGTTCCGATGAATCCTGCAACGAAGATGTTTACGGGCTTATCATAGAGGTTCTGAGGAGTATCAACCTGCTGGATTACGCCGTCCTTCATAACAACGATTCTGGTAGCCATGGTCATAGCTTCTACCTGGTCGTGGGTAACGTAAATGAAGGTGGTCTGAAGTCTCTGGTGGATCTTGGTAAGCTCAGTTCTCATTGCTGCACGGAGCTTTGCGTCCAAGTTGGAGAGAGGTTCGTCAAGAAGGAATACCTTAGGCTCACGAACTATACAACGACCGAGAGCAACACGCTGTTTCTGACCGCCGGACAAAGCCTTGGGCTTTCTGTCGAGAAGGTGGCTGATGTCGAGGATACGAGCAGCTTCTTCAACTCTCTTTTTGATTTCTTCTTTTCTTACCTTACGGAGCTTAAGACCGAATGCCATATTTTCAAATACGGACATGTGGGGGTACAGAGCATAGTTCTGGAAAACCATCGCGATATCTCTGTCCTTGGGGGCTACGTCGTTAACCAGTCTGTTTTCGATGAAGAGTTCACCTTCGGTGATTTCTTCAAGACCTGCGATCATACGAAGGGTAGTGGTCTTACCGCAACCGGAAGGGCCAACAAGGATGATAAATTCCTTATCCTTGATCTCGAGAGAGAAATCGTTTACAGCGGTAACTCCGCCGGGATATCTCTTGTAAATATGTTTAAATAATACGCTTGCCATTTAGAACCTCCTGAGGGTGGCATTTTGCCTCTTTAATTTCTTTTGATATAATACCAAAAAAATATGAAATATGTAAGTGATTAAATACCCAAAATTTATGCCCTCGCTTTATACATTTTGCATAATAGTTACACAAATTATAGGCATTTAACGTGTTACAGCCTCTTTTAATACATTAATTTCTTGTTCTTCCAGAAATCTCCATTCGCCTTTTTCTAGGTCTTGGCAGTCTATTCCCGCAAAATCAATTCGTTCAAGCTCCCTCACTTGATTGTGTAAAGCCAGGAAGATGCGCTTTATTAAATGGAACTTACCCTCAAATACCTTTATATCATAAGTGTGGTCGTCAACTGCTGTGATTTCTGCCGGACGGGCGGTTTCGCCGTCATCAAGTTGCATTCCCTGGGCGGCAACACGTATGTCTTCTTCCGAAACGGGAAACTTAGTAATTGCGCGGTAGGTTTTTATAACCTTGTTTTTGGGTGACAACAGCTTGTGGGAAAGCTCACCGTCATTCGTAATGATAAGCACACCCGTGGTGTTCATATCCAATCTTCCTACTGTAAACAAACCAAGATTCAGATAATTTTTGGGAAGCAGTTCAAAAACGGTGGGGTATCTTCCGTCCTCTGCGGCACACACGTATCCTTCCGGCTTGTTCAAAAGAACATACATATATTTAGAATATATTATTTGTTCTCCATCCAGACACAGAACATCGTTATTGGTTATTTTTATATCGGCGAACTTTGTAACGGTACCGTTTACTGTAATTCTTCCGTTTCGCGCCGCGCGGGAACAGTCTTTTCTGGACATAAGCCCCATAGCGGAAATTATTTTATCAATTCTTTCATTATAAACTTCAGACATTATTTAATTACCGTCCTTTGAAAATCCGTGAACAAAGCCGTTGTTATCCACACCGCATATATCGCCGGCTATGATCTTGTTCTTATAAATAATAATAGAAGCCAGCACGGTGCCATCATATTTTTCGTAATTAGTAATGCGGTATGTGTAGCGTGTGGCTGTTTTTCCTCTGTATTTTCTTAAATTCAACCCTTGAGAACGCTGAATATCGTTGTATTTTGTATATACGCTGTCGAATTCGGTGGGAATCTCCACGTCTTCAACTTCAATTGGGGTGGGGTCGACTTCGTAACCGAAGCCTTTCAAAAATTCAATTCTGTCTTCTTCCGTTTTTATTCCCGAATAATTTGCACTTGTGGCCGCGGCAAAGGTTGCGGAATCATATTCGGGAATAACGGTTGCAACAGTAATAAGAACTGCGGCAGAAAGCACCAAAGCAGCAAAAAACTTGATATTCGTCGCTTTAAGAGTGTAAATAAACATAACTTTTCTCCTTAATATTTTTATTCCTTATAATCATATTAAGGAGAATAATTATTTATTCTGCGAAATTCTTATATTCTTCTTCAAGTGAAAATTGCTCTTCCATAATTGAGAGTTGTTCATCTTCAAGAGAAGTTTTGGTTTCGTAAAGTGATGCCAGCAATTCGTAGTTCGTGGAATTGTCTTGTTCTTTTTTTGATAATTCGTCAAGCTCTAGTTCGATTTCCTCTGAACGTTTTTCAAGCTGGGAAAGACGTCTTTCAATCGCACGCTTTCTGTTCTTATCCTTTTTAACTTGTTCGTAATTTTGTTTGCTTTCTGTCGCAAAAGCGACGGAAGAAGCTTTTCCGACCATATCGGAGAGTGAGTTCTTTCCTTCGATATATTTATCGTAACCGCATTTATGGAAGGAATATCCGTTGCAGGTGGTCAGCTCCAATATTCTTGTTGCCAAAGCGGAAATAAAATATCTGTCGTGCGAAACCGCAATAACTGTTCCGTCATATTCTCGCAAAGCATTTTCCAGCATTTCCTTTGAAGCCATATCAAGATGGTTTGTGGGCTCGTCAAGTATCAGCAGGGAAACACCGGTCATTATCATTTTACAGATAGAAAGTCTGGCTTTTTCTCCGCCGCTCAACACGGAAACACTTTTGAAAACGTCATCTCCGATAAAACCGAATTTTGCAAGTTCTGTTCTGACTTGCGTTGCGGTAAGATTGGTATATTCGCTCCACAATTCTTCGAGTACCGTGGAGGATTCGTCCAAAAGCTGCTGTTCCTGATCGTAATATCCTATCTTTTGATTATAACCGAGCTCAAATACGCCGGAATCGGAATATTCTCTGCCGGTAAGGATTTTGATAAGTGTTGATTTTCCGGTACCGTTTTCACCCAGCACGAACAATCTGTCACCGTATTTTACTTCAAAAGACAGGTCATTAAACAGTTTGTGACCGGGAAAGCTTTTCGAAAGACCTCTTACAGACAGAACATCAAAGCTTTTTGTGTTTGTGGAAGACAAAGAGAATTTTATGGATTTGGGTTTATCCTGAGGACGTTCTACCTTAACCATTCTGTCAATGGCTTTTTGTCTGCTTTCTGCGGCAATTATATTTTTCTCTCTGTTCCAGCGCCGTTGCTGTTCAATGAACGCCTCAAGACGTTTTATTTCCTTTTGTTGTAAAAGGTAGGCCTTCATTTGGTCTTCGCGCAGTTTGTCTTTTTTTTGGCGGAATAGGGAATATGACCCGTCAAAAATAGCGGAAGCACCGTTTTCAAGCTCCAAAGTACGGTTTGTTACACGGTCAAGAAAATATCTGTCGTGGGAAACAATGAGAAAGGTTTTTTTAGATTGCTTAACAAAACCTTCCAGCCATTCTATAGCGGAAATGTCAAGGTGGTTCGTAGGCTCGTCCAGTAAAATGAGGTCCGGCTCACGCAAGAGCAGGGTAACTAAATTCAATCTTGTTTTCTGTCCGCCGCTAAGCAATCTTGCGGGTCGGGATAAATCATCTCCGCTGAAACCGAAACGGTTGAGCATAGCGGTTGTCCGCTGTTTATAATCGTATCCGCCGCGGGAAGAGAAAACATCTGATAATGCAGTGAACTCTTTTATAACATGTTCTTTTCCGGAATGCAATTCCGATGTTAGCACATCGAGTCTCGCTTCCATTTCGGAAAGATCGGAAAAAGCAGATAATGCAACCTGAAAAATAGTTTCGTCTGCAAAATCGTTTTCGCTCTGCTGCTTTAAAATTCCGACACTGGTATCTTTTGAAATATATACGTTTCCCGAAGTAGGGGTGAGGGTACCGCAGATAATGGAAAATAAAGATGTTTTTCCTGCTCCGTTAACGCCCGCAACGCCTATTTTATCTCCTTTATTGACCGTAAAAGAAACGGAAGTCAATATATCAATAATTCCGTATGATAATTTAATATCTCTGACATCAAGAACAGCCATGAGTATCTCCTGAAAATTTCACACTTTTTATTCGCAATCAAACCGAACGAAAGTATCATATCATATTTATCCGTATTTGTCAAAAAGAATGTTTTGAAGCCTTGCCCGATATCTGCTTTTTTCGTGAAGCGATGATTTTGTCATTGAACGAAAACTGTTGACAAAATGTGTTTAATGTGTTAGAGTAAATGCGTGATCATCGTATTACAAAATAATGTTATTATGGCAAATCATTTTTTGATTATACGGAAAGGATGGAGTTATCTTGAAAAAACGCAAAAGTATTATATTGACTTCGGCTGTATGTATATGTGTTCTGCTCTTGATTGTTGGCGCGGTTGCCGTCAAAAAAATATTTTTCGATACGGGCGATTTGACGTTCACGCCCGAAAGCGATATTGGTGTTAACTACAACAACTACGTGGTCGGCAATAACACGCTTGATTACAGATACGGAAAATTTGCTTGGCGCAACGGAAATACTTTAACTGTTGTAGATGACTCCGGTGCGGTATCCGAGCGGTGGTGGGGTAATTATAGTTTTCAATTATATAAAGACGGCATCGTTTACCTCCGTTTCGGCGAATTAATAGTAACGGATGAAAATAACGAATCACATACTGTTGCAGAAAACGTTACAGCGTTTATGGTTCTTGATGACAGTATTTTATATTCATCAGAAAATGACGATTACGATTGTTTGTACTCGTTTGACCCTGAAACAAATTCCTATACAAAGCTGATAGAAGCAGACTTCGTGATAAGTTTTTGTGCAAGCGATGATCGAGTATATGTTTTGTCCGAAAGTGCAACTTCAAATGAAACTCTTACTGTTTTTGATAATGGCGTTATTATTGATAACAGAGAATTCAACGTATCATCTTATCCGTTTTATTTGATGGTAGCCGGCGAAACCTTGGCTTACATAACATATGAAGACGGAAGCGTTTTAGCGTTATATGACCTTGATACCAAAGAAACCGTCATAATCAGAATGTCCGACCGAACTGCTGTGGATGATGTTGTATGCGTTTTGAACAATGAGTTTGCCTTCGTATCATATAGAGCATTAAATTATAACGGCTCTCTGATATCAACAGCCGAATGCGAATCCAACGGATTGTGGATGATCGACCTATCAACAATGCAAAAAGAAAAAATAAGTGATGAAACCTTTTATCAATTGTATTTATACGGCGATGACTTTTTGGTTGGTGTGAACTCCAAAGGCGTTTTCCGCATCTCCAAAGACGGCAGCCTTACCGAGCTAATTGAATAATAAAAACAGCACGGGACTATAAAGAACCGTGCTGTAATTTTTTTCGCTATTTATTATTCGTAAACTTCTCTCTTCAATATGCCGATATAGGGGAGATTACGGTAATCCTCTGCGTAATCCAGACCGTATCCGACAACAAATCCGTCGGGTATTTCAAAACCGCTGTAATCGGCGGCAATGTCCGCCTTTCTGCGCTCGGGCTTGTCCAAAAGGGTAGCGATCTTGAAGGAACGTGGTTTTCTTATGGAAAGCCACTCTCTTATGTAAGCGAGAGTTGCGCCGCTATCCAGAATATCTTCAACGATAAGCAGATCGTAATTCTCGATAGGCTTATTAAGATCGAGAATAATGCGTACTTGACCGCTGGATACCGTGCCGTTACCGTATGAAGAAACGCTCATAAAGTCTATTTTTGCGTTTATGGTGAGATAACGCATAAGGTCTGCCATAAAGGGCATGGAGCCTTTGAGAATACCGACAAGAAGCAACTGTTTGTCGGCATAATCTTTTGAAATTTGTTCTGCCAATTCGCGTACTCTTTTCTGGATTTGCTCTTCGGAAAGGAGCACGTGGTCTATATTTCGCTCAAGCTCGTGCATCGTAAATTACCGCCTTGTGAATATTTTACAATATATTACCATATCTTTTGGTTTTAGACAAGTGGTTTTTACAAAAAATACAATATATTGTAAATTTTGTATTGATTTTTAATCTTATTTGGTGTATTATAAAACCGTAAATAAAATGGGATAGAATGGGAAAGAGAAATGCCGTTCTGTCCGGAAGGGAAGTGTACGTATCTTGTCATTCAATTGCAAAAGACTTGTGTGCGTTCTTATCGCTCTCGTTATGGTAATCTGCATGACTTCGGTTGTTGCGTTTGCAGAGGGCTCCGAGGATGTTTCACAAGAAGAATCCATGACAGAAAATTCCGCCGTAACAGAAAATAACGGTGAAACCATTTTCGAAATTATCGAAAACGGCGAAGGTACTTTCATGGAAAGACTCGCTCACGGAGGAAAAGTAACTTTGGTAGGCATGCTCGTAGTATTCGCAGTACTCATTGTGCTTATGATAGTTCTTTACGTTTTCCAGTGGATATTCGGAGCAAAGTCCAAAAAGGCTGCTTCTGTTAAAGAATCCGCACCCGCACCCGCACCCGTTTCTCCTTCTGTTGTTGCCGCTCCGGCCGCAACCAACAATGAGGAAGAGGTTGTTGCTGTCGCTACTGCCGCCATCGCAGCTGCAAGAGGCGAAAGCGAATGTGCGTTTAATGTTATTTCCATTACACAAATTGATTAAGGAGAGTTTTTAAAATGGCTAAAAAGTACATTATCACCGTAAACGGTAACAAATATGAAGTAGTCGTTGAGGACGCTAATCCCAACGAAGTATACACTCCCAAGGCAGCTCCCGCAGCAGCTCCCGCTCCCGCAGCAGCTCCTGCACCCGCAGCAGCTCCCGCTCCTGCAGCAGCACCCGCTCCCGCAGCAGCACCCGCTCCCGCAGCAGGCGGAGAAAAGGTTACTTCTCCTCTGCCCGGCACCGTTCTTAAGGTTGTTGCAAAAGCAGGCCAGGCTGTTAAGTCCGGCGACGTTCTCTGTGTTATCGAAGCTATGAAGATGGAAAACGATATCGTTGCTCCCGTAGACGGTACCGTTGCTTCCGTTTCCGTTAGCGAAGGCGCAACCGTTAATTCCGGCGATCTTCTTTACGTTATCGGTTAATTTACCGCTTAAGTTTTGTTTTAAGGAGATTGACAGATGTTTATAGTTGAAACCATCTTGGGCATACTGAATTCATCTGCGTTCGGAGTAGAGAATTTCAAAGTGGGCAATATTATAATGATTGCTATTTCCTTTGTTCTTTTGGTTCTTGCTGTTAAGTTTAAGTTTGAGCCTTTGCTTCTGCTCCCTATAGCTTTTGGTATGTTCCTTACAAATATACCTGTTGGCGAAATTTTCCACATGAATTATTTCGTTCAGGAATCCAGCGCCAATATCAATTGGGCAGAACTTGCCGCACACGGCGGTTTGCTTGATTACCTTTACCTTGGCGTAAAGCTCGGCATTTATCCTTGTCTTATCTTTATGGGCGTAGGCGCAATGACCGATTTCAAACCTCTTATTGCTAACCCCAAGAGCTTGCTTCTCGGTGCTGCTGCACAGTTCGGTGTTTTTGCAGCTTTTATAGGCGCAATGCTTCTCGGCTTCTCTTCTCTTGAAGCTGCCGCTATCGGTATTATCGGCGGTGCAGACGGTCCTACCGCAATTCTTGTTACCAAGGATCTGGCTCCTCAACTTCTCGGCGCTATCGCGGTTGCAGCATACTCCTATATGGCGTTGGTTCCTCTTATCCAGCCTCCCATTATGAAGATGCTCACTACTAAAAAGGAACGCTCTGTAAAGATGGAGCAGCTTCGTCCCGTTTCCAAGACAGAAGAAGTTTTGTTCCCTGTTGTTACCTGCTTGGTTATTTGTATGATTCTTCCCGATGCTACACCCCTTATCGGTTCTCTTATGCTCGGTAACCTTGCAAAGGTTAGCGGTGTTGTAGATAGAATTGCAAAAACTATGCAGAATGAACTTTGTAACATAGTTACCATTCTTCTCGGCGTTTCCGTTGGTGCAACCGCTACTGCAGATGCATTCTTCGGTTCTTTGGATTTCAATAATCCCGCTACTATTCTCACCAGCCCTCTCGGCATTCTCGTTCTTGGTCTTTGTGCATTTGCCTTTGCTACCGCTGCAGGCGTAGTTTTCGGAAAGATTATGTATCTTGCTACCGGCGGAAAGATCAATCCTCTTATCGGTTCTGCAGGCGTTTCTGCTGTACCTATGGCAGCGCGTGTTTCCCAGACCGTTGGTCAGAAGGCAAATCCTTCCAACTTCCTTCTTATGCACGCAATGGGTCCCAACGTATCCGGCGTTATCGGTTCTGCGGTTGCAGCCGGCGTTTTCCTCACTATTTTCAGATAATCGGAGGTATTTAATATGGCACTTAAAATAACTGAAACAATTCTTCGTGACTCTCACTAGTCTCTTATAGCTACCAGAATGACCACCGAAGAAATGCTTCCTGCATTGGAGATTCTTGATCAGGTTGGTTATCACTCTCTCGAAGCTTGGGGCGGCGCTACATTTGACTCTTGCCTTCGTTTCTTGAACGAAGATCCTTGGGAAAGACTCCGCACCATCCGTTCTCACGTTAAGAACACCAAACTCCAGATGCTTTTCCGCGGTCAGAACATTCTCGGTTACAGACATTATGCAGATGACGTTGTTGAATACTTCGTACAGAAGTCTATCGCAAACGGTATCGATATAAGCAGAATTTTTGACGCACTTAACGACCCCAGAAACCTTAAGACCGCTATTAACGCTACCAAGAAAGAGGGCGGACACGTTCAGGCTTGTCTTTCTTATACCACCGGTGAAATATTCACCAACGAATACTTTGCAAAATATGCAAAGACTCTTGAAGAAATGGGTGCAGATTCCATTTGTATCAAGGATATGGCAGGTCTTCTCAAGCCTTACGATGCATATGATCTCGTAACCGCTATCAAGTCTATCTGTAACATTCCCGTTCAGCTTCATACCCACTATACCGCAGGTATCGCTTCTATGACCATTATGAAGGCAGTTGAGGCTGGGGTAGATGTAGTTGATACTGCACTTTCTCCTCTCGCAGGCGGTACTTCTCAGCCTCCTACGGAGCCTATCGTAGCAACCTTCCAGGGAACTCCTTTTGATACCGGTCTCGATCTCGGTAAGATCAACGAAGCGGCTGATTACTTCAACACTCTTCGTGAAAAGTATCTTGCTACCGGTCAGCTTGATCCCAAGATGATGAAGGTCAACGTTAACGGTCTTATTTATCAGGTACCCGGCGGTATGCTTTCCAACCTTCTTTCTCAGCTTAAGCAGGCAGGCAAGGCAGACAAGCTTCAGGAGGTTCTTGAAGAAGTTCCCAGAGTACGTGCTGACGCAGGTCAGGTTCCTCTCGTAACTCCCACTTCTCAGATCGTTGGTACTCAGGCAGTATTTAATGTTCTTATGGGCGAACGTTACAAGACCGTTACTAAGGAATTCAAGGGCGTTGTACGCGGTGATTACGGTAGAACTCCCGTTGAGATCGATCCCGAATTCAGAAAGAAGATTATCGGTGATGAACCCGCAATCACTTGCCGTCCCGCCGATAACCTCAAGCCCGAGCTTGACACACTCCGTGAAAAGTGTGCTCAGTACGCTAAGCAGGAAGAAGACGTTCTTTCTTATGCGCTGTTTGATCAGGTTGCAACCAAGTTCTTTGAAAAGAGAAATGAAGGCGACAAGGTAGCAGCAGCTCTTGCTAACGTAGCAGACGCTAAGTATCACGTAAATATTCACGAAGTAAAATAAAACATTTTCCCCCTGCTTTGCCGTATTCGGCAGGGCAGGGGTACGTTATTATATTCAAGGAGCAGGAAATGCCGCATATTTTACACGCAATCGTGCACGCTCTCAAAGATACGGTGATAATACTTCCTATATTGTTTGTTACGTATCTTATGATTGAATTTATCGAACACAAAGCAAGTGAAAAAGTAACGAAAATAATGACAGCATCGGGCAAAGCCGGTCCTTTGCTCGGAAGCGCGGTCGGCATAATTCCTCAATGTGGATTTTCCGGTGCGGCTGCTTCGCTGTTTGCAGTGGGAACCGTTTCAGCAGGTACACTTGTGGCAGTTTTTCTTGCTACTTCAGATGAAATGCTGCCTTTGCTAATATCTGCATCGGTGCCTGCAAGGGAAATACTTATCATTCTTGCGATAAAGCTTATATCCGGCGCAGTGTTCGGTTTTGTTGTAGATCTTATATACAAACGGAAGAAATTCGCTACAATAGAATGTATGTGCAAGGATGAAAGCTGTCATTGCGAACATCATGGTATTTTTGTTTCCGCAATAAAGCACACTCTTAAGATTGTACTTCTGGTGTTTGCGGTAACGGCGGTTATAAATGTCGGTATCGAACTTTTGGGAGAAGAACGATTAACTCAACTGATAGTGACGAAACCCGTTCTGGGTGAGCTTATAGCAGGTTTGGTGGGCCTGGTGCCAAATTGCTCAGCTTCAGTTTTGCTTACTGATCTTTACGTTGAACACGCACTGTCAATCGGGCAGTTGGTGTCGGGCTTAAGCGTAAACGCAGGGATTGGGCTTATAGTTCTTTTCAGAACAAACAAAAATTTAAAGGAAAATCTTGCGCTCACTTGCACTTTGTATGTCTGCGGAGTTGTTTCCGGTATAATAACGGGATTTATATTTTAATGGTAAAACACCGCCGAAAGTACTCTCGGCGGTGTTTTTAACTTAAACAGGGAATATATTTACCTATACTTAAAAACATTATAAATTATACAAAATGAAAATTTTGTATAATTAAGGGGAGCGAAATTACAAAAAATATAGGGCTTTTGCTTAATCTTCCTCGCAGATCGGCAATATCCCTCCGTAATCGTACGGTTGTGAATTTGACAAAGAAACTATCTCGTATCCTATGTTTTTACAGAAATTATGTATCAAATCGTAATCAGCAAGCAGTTTTGCGTTTCCCGTAACCGACAGAATTTTATTACCCAGTACTCCTGTACAGCCCCCTATAAATCCACAGGAATACCCGTTCAGTAATATTCCGTCGTTTGTCACTTTCAACACGTTTTTTCCTTGGCTTACCAGAGCTTTATATACCGAAACGTCCGAAGTTATAAAGCTTTCGGAACTTAGTATAACAGTTGAACATTTTGTATATCCCTGAGCAATTACCGAGTGGTTTTCAGCATATTTTTTTATTTCTTTTGCTACGTTTTTTCCCCCGTACAGCACTCCGTCTATAATAAAGCAGTTGTAGGCACAGTCTTTCGGGTATTTATCTGCAAATTCTGCTCCCCCTTTTGTTAACAATTTATTCATATTTGTATCGCCTGCACAGTACCATACACCTTGCGTGGGATTGTTAAGTACTATATCCGGATGATATTTAAGTTCACTGTTCAACGCAGTACAAACGGGTGCAGTAATGCTTTCTGTACCTAATTCTTTTAAATATTCTTTGATATTATCGGGTAATATTGCAGATACAAAAACTTTTTTTACCCTGTTTTGCGGTAAATTCGGTATGCAGAATTTCATTATTTTCCTTTTAAACTTGAATATGAATAAAATATTAACAAATTGGGAACGATTTGTTTTGAGGTGATAAAATTTGTTTATTCCATGTCTTGAAGATTGTAAATATAATTTTGAAGGTGAATGTAAAAAGGACAACTGCGTGCAGGAAGACGGCTGTCTGATATCGTGCACAAGCAATTGTCCGTTACAGGTCATCAGTTCTCTGCAAGCTTCAGAAGATCGTAAACGCTTCGTATCGGACAAAGCTCGATCTCTCTTGAGCGTTTTTTAAGCTTGTCAATGGATTTTTTAGGCAGACCGATACGTTTGAAGCCCAATCTTTCTGCCTCGTTTATACGCTGTTCTACGCCGGTTACAGAACGGCATTCGCCTGCTAAGCCTATCTCACCGAATACAATAAGGTCTTCTGGAATGGGAATGTCCTTTTGAGTGGATATAAGTGCCATGGCGATAGCGGCGTCGCAGGAGGGATCGTCCAATCTTAAACCACCCGCTACATTCATATAAACGTCGGTTGTTGAAAAACGTAATCCGATACGCTTTTCCAAAACTGCCAAAACCAACGCTACGCGGTTATAATCCAGTCCGGCGGATAATCTTCTGGGAGATGGATACACGGTTTGAGTAGCCAGCGCCTGAATTTCGGTTATAATAGGTCTGGTTCCTTCCACAACGCAAACGGCGCAGCTGCCCGGTACGTTTACGGGACGCTGGGACATAAGCATTTCCGAAGGGTTTTCAACCTCTGCGAGTCCGTCATCAACCATTTCAAATACACCAATCTCGTTGGTGGATCCGTAACGGTTTTTGGCAGCTCTTATTATTCTGTATGCGTGCTGTCTGTCGCCTTCGAAATACAAGACTGCGTCAACCATATGCTCCAGTACTTTGGGACCTGCGATAGCGCCGTCTTTATTCACGTGTCCAACAAGAATTATAGATATGTTTTCTTCTTTTGCTTTATTGATAAGTGCGAGCGCTGTTTGTTTCACCTGAGTTACGCTGCCGGGGGAAGACGCAACGTCTTCGTCATACATCGTCTGTATTGAATCTATTATCACGATATCGGGTTGTATACCCACCATTTCCGGTATTACGGAAGATATATTGGTTTCACACAGCACCTTTAAATTTTCGGTGTCTACCCCTACCCTTTCAGCTCTGATTTTGATCTGCGAAGGAGATTCCTCCCCGCTTACGTATAAAATGGAGCCGTTTGTGCCAACAGTCTGGCAAAGCTGGAGTAATAAAGTGGATTTACCTATACCCGGTTCACCGGAAAGTAATACAACACTGCCTTTTACAAGGCCGCCGCCGAGAACTCTGTCAAATTCACCGATTCCGGTAATAAAACGTCGGTCTGCGGAAATTCCGATCTCTGAAATTCTCTTGGCTTTTGAAGCCGTCGGAGGTGTGTCGTAGGATTTGCGGCGTTTTACCGTGGTTTTTGAAGCTACGGTACTTTCTACCGCCTGTTCTTCAAAAGTATTCCATTCATTGCATTCGGGACATTTTCCGTACCATTTGGAGGAATAGTACCCGCAGGATGTACATACGTAATTGGTTTTCATTTAAACATCTCCGTTTAAATATTCTGTAACAGCAACGTAAACCGAAACGGCGAAATTACGTTGGTAATCTGTGCTACTCAGGTTCTTGCATTCTGCTTCGTTAGAAATAAAACCACATTCAACCAAAACTGCAGTTCCTTCGAATTTATCGAGTAAATATATACTGCTTCCACTATTTTTGGAAAGTCTGGTGTTATTCGGCTGAAGCGCCTTTATTGTTGTTTGGATATGATCAGCCAGCTTTTGGCTTTCAGGAGAATTGGAAGAATAAAAAATTTGTGCACCACTGTATTTTGGCGAGGAAAAACGGTTCACGTGAATACTTAACAGTATACAGTTTTGTTGCTCATTAGCAAGCGCTACTCTGTTGTATAGGTCAAAATGCTTTTTACGGTGCTCTTCGCCGGGCTTATACAGCATTTTATCTTCCGTGCGTGTGTAAACTACATTATAACCGTTTGCTTCGAACAACTTACCCAAAAACAGTGAAATGTTTAAATTGATATCTTTTTCCTTAATATTTCCGATAACCGCACCGGGGTCTTCTCCGCCGTGTCCTGCATCTATAACTATAGTTTTTTCGGTATTTTCCGAAACAGGCATATTTACCGCTTCCGAAAAAGAAAAGGTATTATACCCTGCCGCTGTGAACAGCATTGCGAAACAGAAAAAAGAAACAAGACCAACAAACAAAAAAACTGCGATAAACAGAGAGATTTTTTTATCTTTATACTCGTTCATAATGAAATCACCCAAAAAACATTATGATAAGTAAAGGAAAATTATTCTTTGTTGACCTTTTCTCTTGCAATTACGCCTTTGTCACGTACGCCGAGATAGTATCCGAGCCAAGCGAAGAACGGTATGGGGAGTATTGTCAATAAAGTATATATAACCAGCACTATTTCATCAAATCCGGATAAAGCCAGCCATCCGGCGTTATACATTGAATGAATAGGAACCATATAAATTACGGCTGCCATTATAGCTTGTCCGTTTTCGAGATTTATAAGGCTGAAAACAACGAAGATAAGAATAAGCAATATTGTAGGCGCATAGGACAGCAGACCGATTTTAAGCCCGAAGGAATCTGAAGGAATTTGTGAGCCTTCGCCTGAGCTTTTGCTTTTTCTTATGGCATATTTTAGACCGTGCTGGTTTAAAATATCGTAAATTCTGAACCAGAAAATTCCCGCTGTAAACGCAGCGGCAAGTCCCATATATAACGAATAGTTGGGATCTTTATTAAGCATCATGGACATAGGCCAGGAAACCATAAGTCCTACAACGGACCATACGACCTGGTTAACCCAGAAATCAATTATAAGCTTACTGTTTTGCTTGAAAAAAGCGTTCAAATTCTTCATAGTATGTATTCCTTTCGAGTTCCTTCCTTAATTATATCCTTAAAATGTAAAAAGTTCAATAGAGATAGAGGAAAATTAATAAAAAATACAAATAATTGACAACTAAAGTTAAAAGTGTTACTATCATACGTAATGGAGGTAAGGCTATGGATTTTTTATCTCGGTATTTAAAAGAACGTCCCGTTAATTCGCATAAAGGTACTTTCGGTTCGCTTAAACTTTTGTGCGGAAGCAAAAGGTATACCGGTGCCGCATTGTTGTGCTGTGAAGGCGCTTTAAGAAGCGGTTGTGGGCTCGTTAAGCTGTTTGCAGACGAAAACGTTATTTTGCCGGTAAGAATAAGATTGCCGGAGGTAATTAACGGTCCCGCGGTAGATTTCAAAAATATAAATGCGGATGCGGCTGTAATAGGATGCGGAATTTCGGATGAATACGAAAACGAACTTGCCCAAATCATCGAATCCATTGATTGTCCTTGTGTAATCGATGCGGACGGAATAAATTTTATTGCAAAGCATATTAATATATTAAGAAAGGCAAATTCAAGGCTGGTGTTAACGCCCCATCCTATGGAGTTTTCACGTTTGACGGGAATTGACGTTGCGACTATTCAAAAGAACAGAGTAAAATATGCGGAGGAGTTCTCCAACGAGTACGGCTGTACACTGGTTTTAAAAGGTCATAATACTGTTATCGCAACGCCCAACAGTGAAACCGTTGTGAATACCACCGGTAATTCCGCATTGGCAAAGGGCGGAAGCGGAGATGTACTCGCCGGAGTGATAGGTTCATTGCTTGCACAAGGTTATGACACCCATGCTGCGGCTGTTATCGGTGTATATGCTCATGGCAAAGCGGGAGATTTATTATCGCAGGAATACGGCTGTTCCGGAGTTTTACCTTCCGATCTGCCGAAGGTTATCGGAAAATTACTGGGGTGATATTTGTCTTTCAATTTATTTTGATAAGGCGATGCTGATGAAAAGAATATTTTGTATATATCTGTGTTTAACCGTTATGTTGATTTCTTCTTGCAACGTAAGCACGGAAGATAGTATTAAAGGCTTTTTTGTTGATACCGTTGTTTTCGAAACAATGAATATTAAATATGAATATGATTCGGAAAACAACAGATTTACGGTATTAAGCGGTGATTTTCTCGGGATGGTATTGTACTTTTCGGATAATGACTGTAATGTGAACTTTAAAGAGTTTTCGATCATCACAGATCCACGTTCTTTTCCTCAGCTTAATTTATTTTATTTATTGTTTCGCGGATACAGAGAAAATTTTGATACAGCTGTTAAAAACGATGATGGTGCATACGCTTTGCTTATTGACAGTTTTCGTTTTTTGGTGTATTATAATCCGGTGACCGAAAAAGTGGATAAACTTGTTGCGGAAACAGAAAACGGAAGTTTTGAATACACGGTAATTACCACGGAGGAATTAAATTGATCAAAAGAAGAGTTGAGGCGGTTATCGACCTGAACGCTGTCCTGAATAACTACAATTATATAAAATCAAAGCTTAATTCCGACACAAAGCTTCTTTCTGTTGTAAAAGCAGATGCTTATGGTCACGGCTCTGTTGAGGTGTGCCGTATGCTTGAAGAAAACGGTGCTACCGAATTCGCCGTTGCTTGTATTGAGGAAGCCATCGCTTTGCGCGAAGGCGGAATTAAGGGCAATATTTTGATATTGGGTATTACCGACGAAAGCTACGCAAGCGCATTGATCGAGCACAGTCTTACACAGACCGTAGATAGCTATGATTATGCCCACTCCCTCTCTAGGCATGGCAATATAAACGTTCATATCAAAATCGATACCGGTATGAGCCGACTCGGCTTGTATTGCCACCGCATTTCGGATGTGGAAAATGCCGCAAAAGAGATCGAGAAGATCTCTCTTCTCGATAATATAAGTATCATAGGTATTTTTACTCATTTTGCAGAAAGTGACGATACTTCCAGCGAATTTACAAAATCTCAGTTTGAGTGTTTCTCAAAGCTGCTTTCCGAATTGGAAAATCGTAATGTTTCTGTAGGAATCCGCCATTGCTGTAACAGTGCTGCGATATTGAATTATCCCGAGATGCAGCTTGATATGGTTAGAGCCGGTATTATTCTTTACGGTCTCTCCCCTTCCGAAACTACATACGATAAAATGCTCAAGCCTGCAATGCGATTGGTTTCAAGAATATCTTCCGTTTCCGAAATAAACGAAAATGATACGGTAAGCTATGGAAGAAATTACAGACCTGAATCAACCATAAAAAAAGCAGTCGTTTCTATCGGATATGCAGACGGATTATCCCGAATTCTTTCAGGCAAGGCGACGCTTCGTGTAAACGGATGTGATTGTCCCGTTATCGGAAATATTTGTATGGATTTGTGTGTTGTTGATGTAACCGGTGTCAAATGTGCCGTTGGAGATGAGGTTGTTATTTTTGAAAACAACAGCGACATTTTACGGCTCGCTTCCCTCTCTTCCACAATAAATTATGAAATCGTGTGCTCGGTCAAAAACCGTGTTCCGAGAAGATATATCTAAAAGATAAAGCCCTTGTTTTCACAAGGGCTTTTTGAATTAAAGTGTAATATGGTCGATAATATAGTTCAGATACTGCTTGTATGCCTCTTTTTCTGCAACTATCTTTTTCATATCGTACAGAATATTGGGAGGTATCTTGTTTTGTTCTTCCTTGGAAAGTTTGCCCTTCATAAGCTTATCTACCTGAAGTGCATCGTGGATATCCATGGTAATAATACTATTGTGTCGCTGGCATACAACCTTTTTCATCTGACCGGAAACGAGGCTTTCTACAGCGGCGCAGCCCATCTTGGTAGCGAGTACTCTGTCCTGAAGTGTGGGACTTCCTCCGCGCTGGATGTGAGCAAGACGAGCAAATCTTGCTTCAATACCGGTGCGCTTTTCAATAAGCTGGGTAAGCTCTTCGCCGTATTCTCTGCCCATTCCTTCAGCGGTTATGATAATGAAATTACGCTTTCCCGCTTTGCGGGCTTCTATCATTTTTTCAAATACGTGGTCAAAATCTGTGGGAATCTCTTTAATAACAGTGGTTACCGCACCGACAGCGATAGCGGTATTCAAAGCTATATCCCCTGCGTCTCTGCCCATAACCTCAACGATGGTACAGCGTGAATGGCTTTCGCTTGTATCGCGAAGCTTATCAACAAGATCTACAACGGTGTTCATAGCCGTGTCGAATCCAATGGTCATTTCTGTGGATGCAATATCGTTGTCTATGGTGCCGGGAATACCGATACAGGGAATGCCTGCGTCGGTAAGGTCAACAGCGCCGCGGAAGGTGCCGTCACCTCCGATGGTAACAATACCGTCGAGACCAAACTCTCTCGCTTTTGCTGCCGCTTTCTCTACACCTTCTTTAGTTTTGAATTCAGGGCAGCGCGCGGTATAAAGCATGGTACCGCCACGGTTGATGATATATGAAACATCGCGGGCGCCGAGCTGTTTGATCTGGCCGTCAATAAGTCCCTGATAACCGTTATATATTCCGTATACTTCTACGCCTTTATACAAAGCAAGTCTTGTAACTGCACGAACTGCGGCATTCATACCGGGTGCATCGCCACCGGAAGTAAGTACGCCTATTCTTTTAAATTCTGCCATGGGTAAACCTCCGAAAAAACTAAAATTTATACTGTAATTTTAGCACCTCACACAGATTTTGTCAAACATTTTTTAACGATATGTCATATACTTATGTTTTTACGAATATCTTTAAACACAATTAAAAGAAAAACTTCTTCTGGAGGAATTAAAATGGCTGATTTGAGCATATATGAGGAGATTTCAAGACGCACCGAAGGCGACATTTATATTGGAGTAGTTGGACCTGTGAGAACGGGAAAATCCACGCTTATCAACAAATTTATGCAAACGATGGTTTTACCGTACATGGATTCTCCTGCAAAGAAAGAGAGAGCGCGGGACGAGATGCCGCAATCTGCTTCAGGACGCACTGTAATGACAACGGAACCTAAATTTGTTCCGGAGGAAGCGGCCGTAATAAAGCTTGATGAAAATGTTGTTTTCCGTATGAGGATGATTGACTGTGTGGGATATATTGTTCCGGGTGCCATAGGCCATGTTGAAGATGGAGAGACCAGAATGGTAATGACGCCTTGGTCAAATTCCCCTATGCCCTTTGAAGCTGCGGCGGAAT
Organism: Clostridia bacterium; assembly: GCA_017381715.1. Lineage (GTDB taxonomy): Bacteria > Bacillota > Clostridia > Oscillospirales > CAG-382 > SFLA01. Next base: position 7,411 of record JAFOBR010000093.1, on the reverse strand, counting down.
TGGGTACACAAAAGGTCATAAGCGAGCATTCAACCATCGGAATACTTGTAACCACCGACGGAAGCATCGGAGAGATTGAAAGAAGCTCGTATCTTGAAGCGGAAAGCAGAATAGTGTGCGAAATGAAGAATACGGGCAAGCCATTCGTTATCGTGCTTAACTCTGCTTATCCAAATGAAAAAAGAACGCTTTCACTGGCAAAAGAACTGGAAAACAGCTATGATATTCCCGTAATTCCCGTAAACTGCTCCGAAATGGATGAACGGGATATAAAGGAAATATTGAGTGCTGTATTGTATGAATTCCCCGTAAAAGAAATAAAATTCGCTTTGCCGGCGTGGATCGACGTTCAGCAAAGCGGAAAAGTAAAAAAAGAATTATACGATGAAATTTCGGAAACAGTTAATAAAATTAAAAGGATCGGCGATGTTAAGCAGACCTTTAGTGATTTTACCACCGAAAACGGCGGAAAAGCAAAAATAGAAAAGGTTGATCTGGGCGATGGTACTACACGAATTTCGGTAGTGGTGCCGGAAAAACTATTTTTCAGCGCCTTGGGCGAGCATTCGGGCTTTGAAATTACAGACGAAAAATCTCTGTTTTCAACATTGGCGCATTTAAAAACCGTAAACGATAAGTATTCAAAGGTATCGGAAGCTCTTGCGCAGGTAAACCGTACGGGATACGGAATAGTTACACCCGACGTAGACGATCTTACACTCGACGAGCCGGAAATTGTAAGACAACCGGGCGGATACGGAGTTAAGCTTAAAGCCTCTGCTCCTTCAATACATATGATAAAAGCAAATATCCAGACAGAGTTATCCCCTACCGTTGGTACGGAAAGGCAATCGGAGGAGCTGGTTGAATACCTGCTTCGTGAATTTGAAGAGGATCCCAAAAAAATCTGGGGTTCCAATATGTTTGGAAAATCTCTGTACGAACTCATTGGTGAAGGTATAAACGCAAAGCTTGCGCATATGCCGGAGGATGCCAGAGGAAAGCTTTCCGAAACCCTGGAAAGAATTATAAACGAAGGCAGCGGCGGACTTATTTGTATTCTCTTATAGGATTTTATTATGGTGATAAGCTTTTCAGATCTTAGCGATAAAGAAGTAATAAATCTATGTGACGGAAAAAGATTGGGATATGTCTGCGATGCGGATATAGATACAGAATGCGGAAAAATTATCCGCTTGGCTATTCCTGCAAAGGGCGGAATATTTCCCGGGAAAAGCAGAATATATATCCGATGGGAAAATATAGAGCGCATAGGCGAAGATATAATTCTGGTAAAATATACCGAGGTGCAGACCGCACGGCATTAGAAATTATTAAAGTCTTTTTAAACAGGAATGTTTTGCATCTATGGCAAAACCGTTGTTTTTGTAAAAATTAAGCGTGCTTTCTTTGTTTGATTAAGTATTTTAACTGTTCGGCATCGTTGGGGGCCGCTTGTCTGATAATCATTACATACTCCTTTAAGTAAATAATCCGGCAGATTTACTGCCGGATTAATATTTTTGTTTAAGAAAGCAATTTATCTATTTCTTCTGCGGCTTTTTTGCCTGCGCCCATTGCGAGAATAACAGTAGCAGAACCGGTAACTGCATCACCGCCTGCGTAAACAGCGTCTAAAGAGGTTTTTTCGTTTTCGTCAACAACTATGCCGCCGTGTTTTGTGGTTTCAAGACCGGGCTCAGAACGCACGATAAGGGGATTGGGAGAGGTACCGATAGCCATAATGACGCAGTCGCATTCAAGGTTAAAGCGTTCGCCGCTGTCGACAGGCTTTCTTCTGCCTCTTTCGTCGGGCTCGCCCAAAGTCATAACAGCGCACTCAACGCCGGAAACGTAGCCGTTTTCACCGAGAATAGCTACGGGATTGGTGAGAAGACGGAAGATGATGCCCTCTTCTTTAGCGTGCTCAACTTCTTCCTTACGTGCGGGCAGCTCTTCTTCACTGCGGCGGTAAACAATACTTACCTCGTCAGCACCCAAGCGTAAAGCACAGCGTGCAGCATCCATTGCCACGTTACCGCCGCCTACAACTACTGCCTTTTTGGGACGCATTATAGGTGTGGTACTATCGCTCTTATATGCTTTCATAAGATTAACGCGGGTCAAAAATTCGTTTGCTGAATAAACACCGCAAAGGTTCTCACCCTCGATATTCATAAATCTGGGAAGTCCTGCGCCGCTTCCTATGAATACTGCATCGAAATCCTCACGCAACTCGGATATGGTTACGGTCTTACCAACGATACAGTCGGTAACGATTTCCACACCCATTGCAGTAAGCTGTTCAACTTCCTTGGCAACTATTTCCTTAGGAAGACGGAATTGAGGAATACCGTATACAAGAACGCCGCCAGCAGTATGGAGCGCTTCAAAAACCGTTACGCCGTATCCCTTGGATGCAAGTGCGCCTGCACAAGCAAGTCCTGCGGGACCGCTTCCTACTATAGCCACACGCTTACCGTTAGGCTCTGCTTTTGCACTATTGGAAGCTTTTGCATTATCGGCTACAAATCTTTCAAGACGGCCGATACCGACGGGATCGCCCTTCTTACCGCGTACGCAGTATTTTTCACACTGGTTTTCCTGAGGGCAAACTCTTCCGCAAACTGCGGGAAGAGAGCTGGAAGCGTTAATTATTGCCTTTGCGCCTTCGAGGTCATTTTCTTTGATTTTGGATATAAAGCCGGGGATATCAATACCAACGGGACAACCGGATACACAAGGATGGGTAGGACAATTGAGACAACGCTGAGCTTCGTTAAAAGCATCTTCTTCGGTATAACCGAGTGCTACTTCCTCAAAGCACTTGCCACGCTCAATAGGATCAAGCACGGGCATAGGAGTTTTGCTTTGCGACATATTAGCCATATTTATTCTACCTCCTTGGAAAACAAATTACATGTTTCTTCACGTGCGTGGCGTTCAAATTCGCCGTACATTCTGCTGCGTGCGATAGCGGAATCGAAATCAACGAGATGTCCGTCGAATTCGGGTCCGTCTACGCAAGCAAACACGGTCTTTCCGCCAACGGAAAGTCTGCATCCGCCGCACATTCCGGTACCGTCTATCATAATGGGGTTCATGCTTACAATGGTTTTAACTCCGAATTCCTTTGTTACCATACAAACGAATTTCATCATTATAAGGGGACCGATACAAACAACCTCGTCATATTCTCCTGCTTCCAAAAGCTTACGCAACGCATCGGTAACAAGACCTTTTTCACCTGCGGAGCCGTCGTCGGTCATAAGAATGAACTTATCGGAAATGGCTCTGAAATCTTCTTCGAGAATAACCAGATCTGTGCTTCTGAAGCCAACGATGGTGTGAACTTCCGCACCGTTTTGAGAAAATGCTTTTGCAACGGGATATGCGATAGCACTGCCTACGCCGCCGCCGATAACGCACACCTTCTTAATACCTTCGATTTCGGTATGGTTACCGAGAGGGCCTGCGAAGTCTGCGATATACTCCCCTGCTTTTTTGTGAGAAAGAGCTATGGTAGTTGCACCAACTGCCTGATAAATAACGGTAACGGTGCCGTTTTCTCTGTCGTAATCCGCTACTGTGAGAGGGATACGCTCGCCGTTTTCATCGGTACGAAGCATAATGAACTGTCCTGCAAGTGCTTTTTTTGCTACTGCGGGCGCATAAACCGCCATTTTGAACACGGTAGGATTAAGCGCATCGTTAGAGACTATTTTATACATTATATATTCTCCTTTAAAATAAAAAGAAAGGTAAAGCTTAATTATTAAGAAATTCCGCTACGGACAGAATGTTGTTGTAAACTTCTGCATCCTCTGCGGCAGGTCTTGTGTTTGTATGATTACTGTAGATAAGCTTGTGTACGTCGTTACAGTTTATGTGCTTGAGAACACAGCAAGCCGTATCATAGGCTTTATCCATATTTCCGTCACCGCCGCCTACCAGTAAAACAGCGCCCTTTTTGGGTTTGGGAACCGGATTTTCCTTTCTGAAATGACGGGCACAGAAATATGTCTGCAGGCGACTGGCAACGTCCAAAAGTTTGCCGGTAAGTTCGGAAAAATATATGGGAGAAGCGATAATAACGTTATCACAATCCTGAATATAATCATAAATTTCCTGCATACCGTCAATAATGGCACAGCCTTCCTTATCATAGCAATAACGGCAATCTATACAGGGTGCTATTGAACAACGATAAGCGTTAACTATTTTGTATTCGCCGTCTAGATTTTTGGTAATAACGTCAATAAGGCTTACGGTATCCCCTTTTACTCTGGGAGAACCGTTAAGGATAAGTGTTTTTTTCATGTTCAATACCGCCTATTGAATAAAATATCATTATATTATATAAATTGGCATATTATAACACGAAAAAATGACTACAGTCAAGCATAAATATGCAACATATTTTATTGTCAATGCAGATTTGTTTTAGTGATTTTTACATTATATCGTCAATAATAACAAAAACGCACTTTTGCAAAAAGCAAAAGTGCGTTTGTTGGTCTGAGTGACTGGATTTGAACCAGCGGCCTCCACGTCCCCAACGTGGCGCTCTACCAAGCTGAGCCACACCCAGATACGCAACGGTGCTATTATAACACCGGAAAAGCCAAATGTCAATACAAAAATACAAAATATTGTTAAAAAATATTATAGCTTTGTTTACATATTTTTTTGCATAAGTAACAAAATATACGAAGAGGAGGTGTATCAATTTGAATAACAATACGCTTCTTGCTTGTGTTCACCGTTCCGCTCAGACAGGTATGTATACAATTCCCCGTATAAACGCCGAAACGGAAAACGAAAGGTTTATATCTGAAACGAGCAGACAATACAAAAATTATATGAAGATATACAGAATGTCCAAAAGTCTTATGCCGGAAAATAAGCCGTTTAACTGGGATATGTCCCCTTTTGCGGCGTTAAGGACTACGTCTATGATAATACTGGGCGCTTTTAAAGACGATAGCGTTTCTCATCTTGCAGAAATGCTTTTAATGGGAACGGTTGCCGGTGCTACCGATTTAAGAAGGCATCTGTCTGCCTGCAAGGGTGCAGATAAACACACCAAAGCTCTTGCCTTGGGGCTTTTGAAGCTGGAAGAAGAAAATATAGATAATCTGAAAAGATTTCTTTAAATCAGAGGCGGCGCAACAAATGCGCCGTTTTTGCTATTTACAAATGTAAAATAATAATGTATAATGCCTCTGTTCACCAAAGGAGGCGTTTAATTTGAGAACTGAAACCATAAACAAAAATGACGGTAATCAACGTTTGGATAAATATATGTCCAAACGCTTTAAGACTATGCCTCAATCTCTGCTCTATAAATACATACGAAACAAATGCGTGAAGGTGAACGGTGTTCACGGCAAGGAAAATACCTATGTGAATGCCGGGGATATTATTACGTATTACATATCGGATGAGTTTTTTGTTAAAAAAGCAAGTGATTTTACCGCGCTCAAGCCTAATATAATCGTAGCGTACGAGGACGAAAATATACTTATTGCCGATAAACCCGCAGGAGTTTCCGTGCAGCCGGATGAAAAGCAGGAAAATAACACTTTGATTGACAATATCAAAGCATATTTGTTTAAAAAAGGAGAATACGATCCGCAAACCGAAAACTCCTTCTCCCCTGCCTTGTGTAACAGAATTGACAGAAACACCTCCGGTCTTGTGATATCTGCCAAAAATGCCGAGGCTCTTCGTCTTATGAACGGTATAATAAAAGAACGGGAAATAGAAAAAACATATCTTGCCGCCGTTCACGGTATTTTAAGTAAAAAAGAAGATACCTTAACGATGTTCCTTGAAAAAAAACAGGGTGAAAATATCGTTAAGGTTCACAAAAAATCCGGTGCCGACACAAAAACGGCGGTAACGGGATATAAAGTTATTGCCGAGACCGGTGATATGTCTCTTCTTGAAATACGTCTTATTACCGGCAGAACTCACCAGATACGCGCAACCTTTTCTGCAATCGGACATCCTCTTTTGGGTGACGGAAAGTATGCTGTTAACAAAGAAGACAGGAAAAAAGGCTATAATTTTCAACAGCTGTGTTCATATTCGGTAGAGTTTAAGTTCAAAACCGATAAAGGTGTGCTGAATTATCTCAACGGCAAGAAAATTACCGCAAAAACTCCTGATTTTATCAAATTGTTCGAATGATTATTTATCCGGAAATCCTTTTGATGCGATAATGCTGTTTTTGTACTCGTGCTCGTCGGTCACTTCCCGTACTACGTTTATAAAATCAGGGATGGAAAACTCCGTATCCTCTGTGGGAAGTTCTATTTCCAATAAAGCGTGGGTATACCCTGCTCCGAAATCATCAAGCTCGAAATCAAATCCGTTGTGAGTGATTATATATCTGCGTTTGGAAACAGATTCTCTTTCGGGATCAGCCGTTTTGAGCAGCTCGCTATATTCATTTTCAGTTATAATGCGCTCTTCTTCGACACGGGTGATATTTGTTACCGATGTTTTTATCGTATGGGTATAAACAGTTTTGTCCTCGTACATTCTTAAACGCACCCGTCCTTTTGGCAACAGATACGTCTGCTTGATGTCGCTGAATTTATAGCAGGAAAGACAAGTGTCTTCCGGTCGCAGTATTAAAAACTTTCTTTCTATTTCTAACATAATAACCTCACTGATTAAATCACCCCAAGAAACCGTTGGATTTCTTGGGGTGAATTGTTTTACTGATTAGCCGCGGTCGGTAAAGACGGGATCGTCATCGCCTACGCTTCTGTCGGGATCTTCATCGGGATGATCGTTGTAGTATGCGTCAGCCACGTGCTTTTTAACTGCAGGCCAAGCGCAGAATGCAGAGGTGTAGGTTAACAAAGAAACGAGAATGATCATCGGCAGGATAAGGCTTACGGAAACAAAAACTCCGGATGCAAACATATAATACTCGATAACCAACAAAAGTGCTGAAGCAAGAACGCCCACAACATTGCGTTTGAAGTTGAGCGTGACAAAATAAAGAGAATTTTTGAGGATTTGCTTAAGCTTGAGATCGAAGGTTATCATCTGGAGATAAATATAAAATCTCATTACAAAATAAACAAATGCCAAAAAGATGGAGAAAACATACAAAAACAGGTATAAAGTACTGCCTGCGGCGTTTGCGTTATATGCGATTATATCGTATATAAGCAGGAATACCAGGGCAACGTCAATAATACCGAAAAGCATTGCCTGCTTCCAGTTGCGCTTTACTGCGTCAAAATAAGTGCTCCATACGAAATTACAATCACCACGTGCGGCATTTCGGCATACTGCGGTAAGCCCTGCGCAGGACGGACCAAAAGTAAAAATTGCTAAAGCGCCTATACAAAAGAGAACTATAGTTGTTGTGTTGTGCACGGACGTGGGG
>JAFOBR010000092.1 GCA_017381715.1 Clostridia bacterium | reverse complement strand
CATCTGTGATGCCTGGTTACACATTCAGTAAGTGGGCACAAGGTTCTACGTCAAAGTCTACCTCGGCTTCGTATTCTTTCGTAACCGATATTATTATTGATTACTCTGCTGAAACCCAAGTAACCGTGGTAATCCCCGAGTTCTCTCCCGATGGCGACAAGGTCACCAAGGTGGAGATGCAGGATTTAAACACCCTTGCCACCCTTAACGTGCCGGTACTGATAACAGAAGAAGGTTTTAACAAAATCAAAAATACCTTAAAAGAAATCGAAACCGATGACAGAGATGTAAAAAGATTCATTTCCTTCTACGATCCTCACGAGCAGGATGGCATATACGTCCTTGAACCCCTGATAAACGAAGCGGAATATAACAGAATATCCGATATTCTCAAAAATGCGGGCTACACTTCTCAAGACGCATACGATGCGGCTGTTGAGGTTGTTAACACCGTACCCGCCAGCAGCGACGAAGCGGTAGCGTTACGGCTTCAAGCATTTGATTATTTCTACCACAGCGCAAACAAGATCAAATGTATAATCGTACCCGAAGGCACAGAGGTGATCGGCATAGAGAGCCTGCTTGTGAGTTACCATACCGTAGACGCCGATTAAATATCCGATTATATATCCGGCGAAACAAGTTTCGTACCGAAAACAGAAAATAATACTTCACAACGTTAAACCTCGCATAACTCAAATACCCCCGAAGCGTTTGCTTCGGGGGTTGAATTTTACTCGATATTTTCTGTTATATCCGTAAACTGTGCTTCGTGGAACAACGTGGGCACCGTTATCTTTTTACGCAGTATACAATAAATTATTGCACCCAGAGGTACGGATGCTTTTATGGAGGTACACAGACTGTCTGATGTTACCTGCCACAAGGGCAAAGCCAGCATTAATGAAAAATTAATGCCGAAATTATAACCGAATGTAACGGTAAAGGCAAATCCGCAAAGGATAAGGATTATCCACAGCGCTTTTTTACGCACTCTGCGTCTTGCGCAGTCTATTACCATCCAGACACAAAATCCGATTGATGCCAAAGACAAGGTGGTAGTTATAAGCTTAAAAGGCATTATCTCTGTAGAAGACAGGGCGGTCTGACCTGTTATATTAAATGTATAAAAGGAATCGTCCTCCGCCAGATACACCGTTTCCACCACGTAGCTTTTATCCTTATCCGTTAACATTTCGAAAGTATAAGAATAGTAGGATACGCCGTTTTGGGTGGTACGGGACCATTTTGTCTGCTTTAACGAAAACTCTTCTACCCCTTCAAGCTCTGCGCTCATACGGCCGCAAAACTCGTAAAATGATTCTTTGTCCACACTGCTGAAATATTCGTATGCGGCGGAATAATCTTTTTTGATAAGAAGGTCTAAAAATTCCGTTGTAACGGCCCGTGCGTCCGTTTCGGTGGCGGGAGAACAACCGCCAAAGCAGGATACCCCAAGAGCAAAAACCAATATCAAAAGGATAAAGGTTAGCTTTTTAAGCTTCATTTTGTTATTCCTCCTTTATTCAATCGATTTCGTAAACAATTATTTCGTTGCCCATTACCGCAAGCTCGGAAACAGAGATAAAGCCTGCTGCGCCGCCTGCAGTACCTATAATGCGGATTCCTTCACATTCAATTGCAGTAAATTTAAATGTGTATTCTTCGAAATGAGGACCAAAATCGCCCTGCATGTTGCCTGAGGGATATTTGGGAGAAACCTTCAATTTGCTCACATCTGTCCAAGTACCGTTTACAAGGGCTTGAACCTTAACGTCCCCGTTGGCAAACCAACCGCCGTTATCAAAGTTCATACCTTCGGTAAAGATAACCGAATCAACCTTGTAGGTTCCGTCAAACAGATATCCCACGTAGTCCTTATGGGTGTTCAGATAGCCGTTGTATGTGTCGTACTGGGTGGTAAGGCTCACCCCTGCCGCACCGTTGTTTATAATAAATATATCCATATTCCCGGTGCCGGTAGGTGCGGTAACACTGCATATAGGCACCATAAAGGATGCGATATTTCTGTATTCGCCGATATTGCCTAAAATAACATCCTCTATCTCGGTAACGGTAACTGTCTGGGAAGCCGCTGTCACGTTACCCTTGATATCCGTAACCGTGCAGGTTATTGTGTATTCACCGGGGGCGGAATATTTGTAGCCTGCCACATTTTCGTGGGTGGTAAAGCCGTTGCCGAAATCTATTACCGTGCTTGCAATTCCGGGAACGGAAAATGCGTTTACGTTTAATTTAACCTTATTCTTTTCTGCGGTTGCGGTAAACACAACAGTAGGCGCTTCGGGCCACTGCTCTGTAGGAACAGAAGCGGTTTCTCCCCCAACTATTTCCCAGTATCCTTCACGGGGAGAAGGAAGACGGTTTTTAAGCAGGGTAACCGTTGCGTTTACGGCTCCTTCAAGATCATATTCGGTATAAGAAAAATTAGTACCGCTTTTGTTAAGTCCGTTTTTATATTTTTCGGGTATGGCTTCATAACCGTACATAGCACCGAGGAAACCGCCCACGGTGGATGCGTTGCAATCGTTATCCTGACCGCAGCGAAGGGCTATGGTAATAGATTTTTCAAAATCCCCTTCCCCATAAAGTATTCCCATAAGCACGTACGCGGCGTTAAGCTTTGCGTCTATATTGGAATCGTATTTAGAAAATACCACGCAACGGTCGTCATTTCCCCAAAGCTCTTCGATATATTCCCAGCATTCTTCCCAAGTTTTGCCTTTTTCGTAACGGGAAACCACCTGATTCATTACGGTTTTAAATTCGGTGCCGTCGGGTATAACGGAAAGAGCCATATCAACAGCTTGGTTCACGTCATCTGCTATGAATGCCGCCGCATTAAGCGCCGCAACAAAAACACCGCCGTATACACCGTCGCCATAGCAGATCATATGTCCTATTTCATAAGCGCGGTCTGCGGCTTTTTGTACGTCGCCGCCGCAAATAAGTCCGATAAAATCGGATTCTATCTGCCAGTCTATATCGTCGCAATGCAGGTTGTTATTATAATGTCCGCTCTCTAAAGGCGAAATTCCGTTTTGCAGATTTTCCCTCGCCTGCTTATTGGCGTGGTCAAGAGGATATTCGCTTTTTGCAAACGCTTCGCCCAAAAGGTCTATACTGCAATCAAATCCGTTTTGCTCCATAACCTTTAAAAAGGTCATTTCCACGTACACATCGTCCTGCCAAAAGGCGTTATTGATATTAAGGGTGGAAAAATCCGCCACAGCATTCTCGGGCATTATCTGACCGCGGTAATAAAATTCCACGTCTGCGCCGTAAACAACGCCTGCCATCTGACCTGCCCATCCGCCAAGGACTTTATCGTAAAGCTGTTCGTCGGAATATATGCCCTTTACGGTGGGATCAAATGTATCTACAGAAATATCGGATGTGTCTTCCCCATCGCCGCAAGCGACAGCAAAAATACAAATTATAATTAAAAGTGTAAGCGCAAGTAATTTTTTCATAATCTTGCTCCTTTCATACTCTAAATTATACCATATATCGACACGTTTTGCAAGTATCGTTGAAAAGAGCAAAAAACAGCCGGGAATATCGGCTGTTTTTGCGTAAAAAGTTTGTTGCCAATATATTCTGGTTTAACTTAATGATTACTACACTAATTACGATTCTTTATCAAAAACAGTGTAAGCTTAATCAACGCAACAATTGCCGATGCAACAGCCAGCGCGTAACTCATGAATATAAGATAGAATGATACTTCACTGAGATTCTTATCAAGCAAACTTCCGGCGTTATTTGAATACCGGAATATAATGTAAACTACGTTATAAATAACAGTTGGAACGAATACTGTGGAAAGTAAATATATTGTTTTTGTTAATTTGAATCCGGGGACCAATTTGTTTTCGAAAAACATAACAATTACAGAAAATAACACGCCCAAGAGACAGCAGAAAATATGTTCATTAAAAACACCCAAAACTGAGCAACCCCAAACAGTTAAATAGAGAATTCCTGTCAAAAGAATTATACTTGATAAAAACAACCCTGAATATCTTAAGACTTTTTTAATCAACGCCATATCATATTCCTTCTGTATATAGACTTTCTAAATATTTTTGTTAACCTTGTCTGATAATATTTTTCACGTCAAAAAGTAGATCACCATAACAACAACCGCGCCGATGGGAATGCGATGCCGTATACCTTACTGTTAAACACATCTTTTCCATCGGTATACAAAAAGTATATAAAAAAGGCGCCGAAGAACAAGACGAGCGGCAACAGCAAAAGACACGCCTTTACGTCATTACGGGATAAGAATTTATTGAGTTTTTCTCGCATAAACACACCCTTCTTTCTTCTGTGTTAACATGATTATACATTGAATACCGAATATTGTCAAGCAAAGTGAAAAATATTAACACTGCCGCCACAAAAAAAACACCCCAAGAAGCCTTGCGGCTTCTTGGGGTAATTGAAGTTATTACTTCTTTTCTTCCTTAGCGGGAGCGTAGATCTCCTTAGCCTTGGTGAGAGAAACGATAGCCATTTCTGCGCCGTCGCCACGTCTGGGGCCAACCTTAAGTACTCTGGTGTAGCCGCCGTTAACTTCGCTGTATGCGGGAGAAATCTCGTCAAACAGCTTCTTTACTACGCCTTCCTTCTTGAGGAATGCGATTGCACGTCTCTTGTTTGCAAGGTTGTTGGTCTTGCCGAGAGTGATCATTTTATCGGTGAGCGCACTTACTTCTTTTGCGCGGGTTACAGTTGTTTCGATCTGACCTTTTTCAAGCAGAAAGGTAACCATGCCCTTGAGCATTGCCATTCTGTGTGCTGTCGGTCTGCCAAGTTTTCTTGTGCCGGGCATTTTGAGTAGCCTCCTTATGAATTATTATGCTTAGTCGTCGGAACGCTTGAGCGACAGTCCGAGCGACTGAAGCTTCTGGATTACTTCCTCAAGCGACTTCTTACCGAGGTTACGAACTTTGATCATATCCTCCTCGGTTCTGTTGGTAAGATCGCCCACAGTATCGATACCTGCACGTTTAAGGCAGTTAAAGGATCTGACGGACATATCAAGCTCTTCGATAGACATATCAAGAATCTTTGTCATTACAGTTTCTTCTCTGTCTACCATGATCTCGGCATTCTTTGCTTCTGCAGAGAGATCTATGAACAGATTGAGGTGCTCACTGAGTATCTTTGCAGCGAGAGAAACAGCTTCTTTCGCGTTAATGGTACCGTTGGTGGTCACTTCAAGAGTCAGTTTGTCGAAGTCGGTTATGTTGCCGACGCGAGTATTGGACACCGTATAGTTTACGTTGTATACGGGTGTGTAGATTGAATCGGTATAGATAACACCGATGATAGGTGCACCGAGCTGCTTGTTCTTTTCCGAAGAAACATATCCTCTGCCGTGATCAAAGGTAAGCTCCATATAGAAGGGAGAACCGTCTTCTACGGTTGCGATATGATGTTCGGGATTGAGAATCTCGATATCGGAATCACACTGAATGTCACCTGCGGTTACGTTTCCGCCGTGGGCGTTAATAACAACAGTCTTGGGGCTCTGGCTGTAAAGCTTTGCAACGATACCCTTAACATTGAGTACGATTTCCGTAACGTCTTCTTTTACTCCGGGAACGGTGGAGATCTCGTGCAGAACGCCGTCGATCTTTATGCTGGTGGTAGCAACACCGGGGAGTGAACTGAGCAGTACTCTGCGAAGGGAATTACCAAGAGTAATTCCGTAACCGCGTTCAAGGGGTTCGATAACAAAAGTGCCGTGTTTGCCATCTTCGCTGATCTCTACAGTTGCGATGTTCGGTCTTTCGATTTCTATCATTTTATAAACCTCCTCATAGGTTGGTCGGGCTTATATCAAGCCTTATTTGGAGTACAACTCGACGATGAGATGCTCTTCGATGGGGAAATCTACGTCTGCACGAGTGGGCAGTTCGGAGATTGTTGCCTGGATGTTTTCTTTATCCATATCGATCCAAGCGGGTACCTGCCTTGCGGAGATATTCTCGATAAGCATTTTAATCTTTTCAGACTTGCGGCTTGCTTCTCTGAGGGTGATAACATCGCCCTTCTTAAGAATAACGGAAGGAATATCTACCTTCTTGCCGTTTACTCTGAAGTGGCCGTGAATTACGAGCTGACGTGCTTCGCGGCGGCTTTCTGCCATACCCATGCGGTATACGACATTGTCCAACCTTCTTTCGATGGTGGTGAGCAGGTTTTCACCGGTCTGACCGGGCTTCTTATCTGCCTTTACGAAATAGGTCTTAAACTGCTTCTCCAGGATACCGTAGTACCTCTTTGCCTTCTGCTTCTCACGGAGCTGAAGACCGTATTCCTTGGTTCTCTTTCTTCCGCCGGCTGCGCCGTGCTGTCCGGGTGCCTGACCTCTGCGGGCTACTGCACACTTATCGGAAAAGCATCTCTCGCCTTTAAGGAAGAGTTTGGTGCCTTCTCTGCGGCACAATCTGCAAGCGGGACCAGTATATCTTGCCATTACATTTCCTCCGTAATTAAACGCGTCTTCTCTTGGGCGGTCTGCAACCGTTGTGAGGAATCGGCGTTACATCTTTAATCATAGTGATCTCAAGCCCTGCAACCTGAAGCGCGCGGATTGCTGCTTCTCTGCCCTGACCGGGACCCTTGACAAATACTTCTACAGTCTTAAGACCGTGCTCCATTGCTGCCTTAGCTGCGGTTTCTGCTGCCATCTGAGCTGCGAAAGGAGTGGACTTACGGGAACCTCTGTAACCGAGTTCGCCCGCGGAAGCCCAAGAAATTGCGTTTCCGTTGGTATCGGAAATAGTTACTATAGTGTTGTTGAAGCTGGAGCTGATATGAGCAGCACCGCGTTCAATATTTTTGCGCTCGCGGCGCTTCTTGGTAACAACTTTTCTCTGCTGCTTAGCCATTTTACCGTTTGTCCTCCTATTACTTCTTCTTGTTTGCGATGGTCTTTGCGGGACCTTTTCTGGTTCTCGCGTTGGTCTTGGTTCTCTGACCTCTTACGGGGAGACCCTTTCTGTGACGCTGACCGCGATAGCAGTCGATCTCGACCATTCTCTTGATATTGAGTGCTACATCTCTTCTGAGATCGCCTTCTACAATGTAATCGTTTTCGATAACCTCACGAAGCTTTGCAACATCGTCCTCGGTAAGATCCTTTACACGGGTATCGGGGTTGATGCCGGTCTTCTTGAGTATTTCGTTGGAGCGGCTTCTGCCTATACCATAGATATAGCAAAGACCGATCTCTACACGCTTTGCGTTGGGCAAATCTACGCCGGAAATACGAGCCATATTTACACCTCTCTCTTAGCCTTGCTTCTGCTTGTGCTTGGGATTTTCGCAGATTACCATGATTTTACCTTTTCTCTTGATAATCTTGCACTTCTCGCATATTTTCTTTACGGAAGGTTTCACTTTCATATTATTACTGCCTCCATATCAGTTAGCATTGTTTATTTGGAACGATAGGTTATTCTGCCCTGAGTAAGGTCATAGATCGAAACTTCAACCGTAACCTTATCTCCCGGATATATCTTTATATAATGCATACGCATTTTTCCGGATATATGGGCGGTAACCATATGACCGTTGTTAAGTTTGACTCTGAAGACCGTGTTGGGAAGTAACTCCGTAACTACGCCTTCAAATTCAATAACATCGTCTTTTACCAGAACTATTCCTCCTTGTTATCGTGCGACTCTTTGTATTCGTTGATGATCTCGCGGATCACGCGGTTGGTCATCTTATCTTCATCGAGCCGCGGCGCATCTGCAATTAACCGTATGTGTTTAAGCTTTTTACGTTTTGGGGTTTCGACCTTACGCAGCCTGCCATCCGCCACAAGCACAAATCCTTCTTCGGACACGCCTATAACGTAAGCATACATACCGCGGTCTCGCCCTGCAACTGACTCAACCATACTGCATAAATGACTATCCATAATTTTTTTGAATTTAACCTCAATTCTCGTCGGTCAGTATAACGGGACCGTTTTCGGTAATTGCTATGGTGTTTTCATAGTGAGCCGAAAGCTTGCCGTCTATTGTTACGACCGTCCAGTTGTTTGAAAGGGTCTTTACCAAGTGAGTGCCCATATTTATCATAGGCTCTATTGCCAAAGTCATCCCTTCACAAAGCCGCGGTCCCCTGCCAGCCTTACCGAAATTCGGTACTTCGGGATCTTCGTGAAGCGCGGTTCCGATTCCGTGTCCCACAAAATCGCGGACAACGGAATAACCATAGGGAATTACGTGCTGTTCAACAGCGTGTGAAATATCGCCGACACGGTTACCGGGCACAGCCAGTTCGATAGCCTTGAAAAAGCTTTCCTTGGTTACCTGTATAAGCTGTTCGGCTTCGGGGCTTGTGCTTCCCACAACGTAGGTACATGCGCAATCCCCGTGGTAACCTTTATAAAAGGCACCGACGTCTACTTTGACGATATCACCGTTTTTCAATTCTCTGTCTGACGGAATACCGTGGATAACCTCTTCATTGACGCTTATACACGCCGATGCGGGAAATCCACCGTATCCAAGAAAAGAAGGGTGAGCTCCGTGCGAACGGATAACGGCTTTGACTTTACTGTCGATATATCGGGTGGTTACACCCTCTTTGATATATTCGCCTGCCGTCGCACGGGCGATCGCCGCAATTCTGCCTGCATCGCGCATCCGCGCGATTTCGGCTTTTGTCTTTACAGTTATCATATGCAAAGCGCTTGCTTTACGAGACGAGTGGTTTCCTCTACGCCTTCCTGGGTTTCTATACTCTTAACGAGTCCCTTTTCGGTGTAGTACGCGAGAACCGGTTCGGTTTCTGCGTGGTAGGTTTCCAAACGGCTCTTTACAACTTCGGGAGCATCGTCCTTACGGATTATAAGGTCTGCACCGCATTTATCACAGGTTTTGTTATCCTTGGTAGGATTGTAAACCAAGTGGTAGGATGCACCGCAAACGCCGCAGAGACGTCTTCCGCTGAGTCGTTCAACAATTTTCTCATCGGATGCAACGATGGAAACTACGGTATCGATCTTCTGTCCCATAGCATCAAGAGCTTCTGCCTGAGCTACAGTGCGGGGGAAACCATCAAGAATGTAGCCATTCTTGCAGTCATCCTGTGCAAGACGATCACGGATGATACCGATAACGACCTCGTCGGGTACCAGGCTGCCGGATTCCATAGCGGATTTGGCAGCCAGTCCCATAGGAGTTTCGTTCTTAACCGCTTCTCTCAAAGCGGCTCCCGTGGAAATAGTGGGAATATTAAGGCAGGTACATATAATCTCTGCCTGAGTGCCCTTGCCGGCACCGGGAGGGCCAAAGAATATTATATTCATTTAAATCTCCCTATTATTCTTCCAGGAAGCCCTTGTAATGACGCATTGTGATCTGGCTTTCAAGGCTGCGGGTAGTTTCAATAGCAACACCTACAACGATGATGATGGACGTTCCGCCAAGGGTAAAGTTGGTGAACGCGGGTACGCCGGTCCAAGCGAGCATTATGGGAAGGATTACCAGGATAGCCAATGCAATTGCACCCATAAGGGTTACTCTGTCGAGTACCTTCTTGATATATGCCGCAGTAGGTTCGCCGGGACGGTAGCCCATAATAGTGCCGCCGTTCTTCTTAAGGTTGTTAGCAACCTCAACGGGATCAAATATTGTGGATATATAGAAGTATGCAAATGCAATAATCAGAACAAAGTAGATGAATGCGTAAATCGCACCGCCGGGAAGCACGCCGGGGCTAAACCAGTTGTTGAAGAATTCACTCTTCTGCCAAGCAGGAATAAACTGAGCGAGCGTTGCGGGGATGGATACGATTGCCTGAGCAAAAATTACGGGGAGTACGCCTGCCATCATAACCTTGATAGGAAGATTGGTGTTCATACCGCCGTAAACTTTTCTGCCTACGGTACGCTTAGCATACTGAACGGGAAGTCTTCTTTCTGCCTCGTTGATTACAACTACGAAAACGATGGTTGCAAGCATGAGGATGAGAAGGATTACCATCCAAGGAATCTGGGAGAAATCCCAAGTTCCGTTATAGTGGATCATAGCCCACATTCTGGTGAACATGCCGGGGAAACTTGCTACGATGTTTACGAACAGGAGAATGGATATACCGTTTCCTATTCCATTTTCATCGATCTTTTCGCCCAGCCACATTACCATCATGGCACCTGCGGTGTATGCGGCAACGATAACTACTGCTGCAAACCAGTTCTTATTGGTAAGAGCGCCAAGGCTCTTCATGGTAAGATAATAACCGATTGCAGTGATTATTGCCAGACCGATGGTTGTATAACGGGTTATCTTGTTTATCTTCTTCTGTCCTTCGGGACCGCTCTTGGAAAGCTCGCCGAGCTTAGGAAAAGCAATGCCCAAAAGCTGAATAACGATGGATGCGGTGATGTAAGGGGAAATGCTGAGTGCGAACAGATTACCTTTTGCAAAGGCATCACCGCTCAGCATATTGAAGTAGCCGAAAAGGGATCCCTGCATAGTGGAAGAGCTAAACAACTGATCAAGTGCTTCTGCGCTGAAGAAAGGTACGGGAACCGCACTACCCAGACGGAACAGAAGGATGATGAACAGCGTGAAGATAATCTTTTTACGGATATCAGCTACCTTCCAAGCGTTCTTTAATACACTTAACATTATTCCACCTCAGCCTTTCCGCCTGCGGCTTCGATCTTCTCCTTAGCCGAAGCAGAGAAAGCTGCAGCTTTCACGGTAAGAGCCTTAGTAAGTTCGCCGTTGCCGAGAACTTTGAGTCCATCGAACTCGTTCTTAACAACACCCTCTGCGAGAAGTACGCTGAGGTCTACTACGGTACCGTTTTCAAACTGGTTGAGTTGTTCAAGATTTACGTTAACGTATTTGGTTGCGAAATGGTTTTTAAAACCTCTCTTGGGAAGTTTACGGTAAATAGGAAGCTGACCGCCTTCGAAACCGGGTCTTACACCGCCGCCGGTACGGGCGTTCTGACCCTTGTGGCCCTTGCCTGCTGTCTTACCGTTACCGCTTCCTGCGCCTCTGCCTTTTCTGAAGCGGGCTTTAACTGCGCCGGTAGCGGGAGAAAGTTCGTGAAGCTTCATGTTTGTATCCTCCCTTTTATTACTCAGCATCCTCAACGGAGATCAGGTGAGAGATCACGGTGATCTTGCCGTCGATGAGAGGATTTCTCTCGGCTACCTTAAAATCGCCGATCTTGTTAAGACCAAGAGATTTTGCGGTAAGGATCTGGTTCTTTTTATGGCCGATGAGGCTTCTGGTGAGGGTTATCTTTACTTTTGCCATCTTCGTGTCCTCCTTATTTAACAGCGTCAACAGGAATGCCGCGCTTTGCAGCTACCTGCTCAACAGTGCTGAGAGAAGTAAGAGCATTGAAGGTTGCCTTGACAACGTTCACCGGATTGTTGGAACGAAGCGATTTACCGCGGATATCGTGGATACCTGCGATATCGAGAACTGCACGCATCGTACCGCCTGCGATGATACCGGTACCGGGTGCTGCGGGCTTGAGAAGAACTCTGCCTGCGCCGTACTCACCGATAATCTCGTGAGGAATGGTAGTGCCGTTGAGAGAAACCTCTACAACGTTTTTCTTTGCAGATTCAAGTGCTTTCTTTATAGCATCGGGTACTTCGGCAGCTTTGCCGATACCGTAGCCGATATGACCCTGACCGTCGCCTACAACAACCAGTGCGGAAAATCTTGCGATACGACCGCCCTTTACGGTTTTGCTTACGCGCTTGGTATTAATAAGGGTCTCTTTGAATTCGATGTTAGAGAAATCAACTTTTTTAGCCATCTTATCCTCCTAAAACTTCAAACCGGCTTCGCGTGCCGCGTTGGCAAGCTCAAGCACTCTGCCGTGGAAGAGATAGCCGCCTCTGTCGAACACAACTTCGGTTATGTTCTTTTCCAGTGCTCTCTTTGCCACGAGTTCGCCAACCTTCTTTGCAGCTTCTTTGTTGCCGCCGGAAGTGCCAAACTCTTTTTCGGTGCTGGAAGCGGATACCAAGGTGTTACCTACGGTATCATCGATTATCTGAGCGTAAATGTTATTTTCGGAGCGATAAACGCAAAGACGGGGTCTTGCGGGAGTACCAAAGATCTTAGCTCTAACTCTCTTGTGTCTTTGCAGACGCTTCTTATTGCTGTCTGTACGGGTTACCATTATTCACACTCTCCTTTCGTTTACTTCGCGGCCTTGCCGACCTTACGTCTTATCTTTTCATCAGAGTACTTAATACCCTTGCCAAGATAAGGTTCAGGAGGACGCTTAGCTCTTATCTCTGCTGCGAGCTGACCAACCTGCTGCTTGTTGATACCGTTAACTACAACAGTGTTGGAGTTGGGGCATTCAAAAACAATTCCTTCGGGCTGATCAAATACTACGTTGTGAGAGTAACCGATATTGAGTACAAGCTGTTTGCCCTGGATAGCTGCTCTGTAACCAACGCCGTTGATTTCAAGAGTCTTCTTGTAGCCTTCGGTAACACCAACAACCATGTTGTTGATAAGAGTTCTGGTGAGGCCGTGGAGAGATCTGTTGGTCTTCTCGTCATCAGGACGGGAAACGGTCAATACACCTGCGCCAACTTCGATGATCATCTCGGGTCTGAGCTGCTGAGTAAGGGTACCCTTGGGGCCCTTAACGGTAACTACGTTGTTTTCTGCAACGTCTACGGTTACACCTGCGGGAATGGTAATGGGAGCTCTGCCTATTCTTGACATGTTGTTACCTCCTTACCATACGAAGGCGAGAACTTCGCCGCCAACGTTTTCCTTGCGAGCGCGCTTATCGGTCATGATACCCTTGCTGGTGGACACGATAGCGATGCCGAGACCATTTCTTACTCTGGGCATATCTTCGCAGGATGCATAAATTCTGAGGCCGGGCTTGGAGACTCTGCGAAGACCTTCGATGATTCTCTTCTTGCCGGGGCCGTACTTAAGGGTAACGGTGATGATACCCTGCTTGTTATCTTCCTTGCACTCGTAGCCGGCGATATAGCCTTCTTCGAGGAGGATCTGAGCGATAGACTTCTTCAGATTGGAAGCAGGAATTTCAACGGTATCGTGCTTTGCAATGTTTGCATTGCGGATTCTGGTGAGCATATCTGCTACTACATCAGTGATTTGCATTGTTTATTCCTCCTTTTACCAACTTGCTTTCTTTACGCCGGGAATTTCGCCTTTGTAAGCGAGTTCACGGAAACAGATACGGCATATACCGTACTTGCGGAGATATGCGTGAGGTCTTCCGCAGATCTTGCACCGGTTGTAGTATCTGGTAGAGAACTTGGGTGCTTTAGCCTGCTTCAGTATCATAGATTTTCTTGCCATTTTTCACGTTCCTCCTTATTATCTTGCAAACGGTGCGCCAAGGAGTGCGAGAAGCTCTTTTGCTTCTTCGTCGGTGTTGGCGGTCGTTACAAATACGATATCCATACCTCTGACCTTATCAACCTTATCGTATTCGATTTCGGGGAAGATCAGCTGTTCCTTGAGACCGAGAGAGTAGTTGCCGCAGCCGTCGAAGGCGTTAGGGTTGATACCCTTGAAGTCTCTTACACGGGGAAGAGAAAGATTGAAAAGCTTATCTACGAATTCGTACATTTTTTCTGCACGAAGAGTAACCTTAACACCATTGAGAGAGCCTTCGCGGAGCTTGAAGTTAGAAATAGACTTACGAGCCTTGGTAGCTACGGGCTTCTGACCGGTGATAGCAGCGATATCTGCCATAACAGAATCGATAATCTTGCTGTTGTCCTTCGCGTCGCCGCAACCTACGTTAACAACGACCTTTTCAAGGCGAGGGATCTGCATGGGGCTACTGTAATTAAATTTTGTCATAAGAGCAGGAGCAACTTCGCTCTTATAGAATTCCTTAAGTCTTGCCATTGCGTCCTCCTCCTTTACAGTGCTTTGCCGCACTTAGCGCAGCTTCTGATTTTCTTTCCGTCAACAACTTTAACGGAAACGCGGGTACCCTTCTTGCATTCCTTGCAGTAAGGAGATACCTTGCAAGCATAGATAGCGCCTTCGGTCTTCACGATACCGCCTGCTTCGCCCTGTCTGCGGGGCTTAACGTGCTTGGATACGGTGTGAACACCCTTAACGATAACTTTGCCTTCCTTGGGAGATACGGCAACAACTTCGCCCTTAACTCCCTTATATTTACCGGAATTAACTATTACGGTTTCACCGGTCTTTACATGAACATTACTCATTATCCTTTACCTCCAATTACACAACTTCAGGTGCGAGGGAGAGGATCTTCATATAATCCTTCTCACGAAGCTCTCTTGCAACCGGGCCAAAGATACGAGTACCTCTGGGGTTCTTATCTTCCTTGATAAGAACTGCAGCGTTTTCGTCAAATCTGATATAGGAACCATCTGCTCTGCGCTGGCCCTTAACGGTTCTTACTACTACTGCAGTAACAACGTCACCCTTCTTAACTACTCCGCCGGGAGCTGCCTTCTTAACCGAGCAAACCACAACGTCGCCGATTCCTGCGTAACGTCTGCCGGTACCGCCAAGAACTCGGATGCACATCAGCTCTTTTGCGCCGGTATTATCAGCAACTTTCATAAATGACTGCTGTTGTATCATCGTGTTTCCTCCTTACTTAGCCTTCTCGACAATTCTTACTACACGGAAATACTTGTCCTTGGAAAGGGGGCGAGTTTCCATGATCTCTACGGTGTCACCGATACCGCACTCGTTGTTCTCATCATGAGCCTTAAACTTTACGGTACGCTTAACAATCTTTTTATAAAGGGGATGCTTAACGTTATCGCGTACTGCAACAACAACGGTCTTTTCCATCTTGTCGCTTACTACGATACCAACTCTTGTTTTTCTAAGTGCTCTTTCTTCCATTTTCGGTTACTCCTTTCCGCTTACGCCTGCGTAGAGAGTTCTTTCTCACGGAGAACCGTGAGCACTCTGGCGATGGTCTTCTTAGTCTCGACAAGCTTCATGGGGTTGTCGAGCTGGTGTATGGAGTGCTGGAAGCGCAGCTTGAAGAGTTCTTCCTTCTGCTCCTCCAGAAGCTTGTTGAGTTCTGCAGGAGACTTACCTCTGATCTCTTTTAATTCCATTGTAATACCTCCTATTTCTCAAGGTCAGCCTTGGAAGCAAACTTACATTTGATAGGAAGCTTGTGAGAAGCAAGACGCATAGCTTCGCGTGCCTGTTCTTCGGTGATGCCGTCCATTTCAAACATAACTCTGCCGGGCTTAACCACAGCTACCCAGTATTCGGGAGAACCTTTACCGGAACCCATTCGGGTTTCAGCAGGCTTCTCGGTGATGGGCTTATCGGGGAATATCTTTATCCAAACCTTACCGCCACGCTTGATGTAACGAGTCATAGCGATACGGGCTGCTTCGATCTGGTTGCTGGTGATCCAAGCGGGTTCTGCTGCTACAAGACCGTAGGTACCGTAGGTAATGGTATTACCACGATGTGCCTTACCGGTAAGTCTGCCGCGCTGAACACGTCTGTATTTAACTCTTTTGGGCATTAACATGATTATTTACCTCCCTGACGCTTTACCTCGGGAAGAACTTCACCCTTGTATATCCATACCTTGATGCCGATCTTACCGTAGGTGGTATTAGCCTCATAGAAGCCGTAATCGATATCGGCTCTGAGGGTCTGAAGCGGAATAGTGCCTTCATGGTAATGCTCGGTTCTTGCGATTTCTGCACCGCCGAGACGGCCGGAAACTGCAACCTTGATACCCTTTGCACCAAGCTTCATAGTTCTGCCGATAGCCATTTTCATTGCGCGGCGGAACGAAGTTCTCTTTTCGAGCTGTGCTGCGATATTCTGAGCAACAAGCAGTGCGTTAAGATCGGGCTGCTTGATCTCGATTACGTTGACTGCTGCGGGCTTGCCAACGAAGTTTTCTACTTCCTTGCGAAGCTTTTCGATTTCTGTACCGCCCTTACCGATAACGATACCGGGCTTTGCACAGCGTACGATAACGCGAACCTTTGCGTTGTCACGCTCGATTTCTATCTTTGCTACGCCTGCACCTGCAAGTCTTGCGGTGAGGAACTTTCTGAGTTTGTAATCGGAAACAAGAGTATCACCGAAAACTTCGTCTTTAACGAACCAACGGGAATCCCAGTCCTTGATTATACCAACACGGAGACCGTGAGGATTAACTTTCTGACCCATTTACTGTACCCTCCTTAATTTTTTTCCGCAAGTGCGATGGTTACATGAGAAGTGCGCTTAAGGATTCTGTCGCCTCTGCCCTTTGCGCGGGGTCTCATTCTCTTCATGTGCTTCATGATACCGGGGGTAACGAAGCATTCGGAAACATAGAGCTTTTCAACATCCATGCCGAAATTGTGATCTGCGTTTGCGATAGCCGAATTAAGAAGCTTAAGAACGGGTTCGCAAGCGATCTTGTTGGTGTATTTGAGTATTGCGGCTGCCTCAGCAACGTTTTTGCCTCTGATAAGGTCGAGAACGATCTTGACCTTGCGGGGAGTCATACGGAGCTGCTTGAGATAAGCCTTTGCTATCTTCTGTTCCATTATATTATCTCCTTCCGCTTATTTGCTGTTCGATGTCTTGGAACCGCTGTGTCCCTTGAAGTGTCTGGTGGGAGCAAACTCACCGAGTCTGTGTCCAACCATGTCTTCTACCACGTATACAGGAACGTGCTTCTTGCCGTCATGTACTGCAATGGTGTGACCTACGAATTCGGGGAATATTACGGAAGCACGGGACCAAGTCTTAAGAACTCTCTTCTCGCCCTTCTCGTTCATTTCGCAAATTCTCTGATATAATTTAGGCTCCACAAAAGGGCCTTTTTTAACGCTTCTGCTCATTTGTTTATTCCTCCTTCACCGTATTACTTAGCGTTTCTGCGCTTAACGATAAACTTATCGGTGCGAGCCTTCTTGTTTCTGGTCTTATAACCAAGAGCAGGCTTGCCCCAAGGAGTCAAAGGACCGGGATGACCGATAGGTGCACGGCCTTCACCAGCACCGTGAGGGTGGTCTACGGGGTTCATTACGGAACCGCGTACGGTGGGACGGATACCCATGTGGCGCTTCTTACCTGCTTTACCGATCTTGATATTCTCGTGCTCGAGATTACCAACCTGACCGATAGTAGCGGTACAGTCAAGACGGATGTAGCGAACTTCGCCGGAGGGAAGTCTTACCTGACCCATCTTGCCTTCCTTGGACATAAGCTGTGCAGCTGCACCAGCGGAACGAACCAGCTGTGCGCCTCTGCCGGGATAAAGTTCGATGTTGTAAATAACGGTACCTACGGGGATGTTTGCAAGGGGAAGAACGTTACCGGGACGGATATCGCTGTCTGCGCCGGAGTAAAGAACGTCGCCTACCTTAACGCCGTTAGCAGCGATAGTGTAGCTCTTGTTGCCCTGTTCATCGCAAAGAAGTGCGATGTATGCGGTACGGTTAGGATCGTACTCGATAGCGGTTACGGTGCAAGGAGAAGTGGAATTACGCTTGAAGTCGATAATTCTGTACTTTCTCTTGTTGCCGCCGCCCTGGTGACGAACGGTTACGCGGCCGAAGTTGTTACGGCCTGCTTTGCTCTTAAGAGTAACTACGAGAGATTTCTCGGGAGTCTTCTTGGTTATCTCCGCAAAGGAGGGAGTAGCCATATGTCTTCTCGACGGAGTAGTAGGATTATAAGTTTTAACAGCCATTGTATAACTCCTTTCGATTACATAAGGCTATCGAAGAATTCGATGGTCTTGGATTCGGGAGCAAGCTTAACGATGGCCTTTTTCCAAGCTGCGGTCTTGCCGTAGTTGTAGCCCATTCTCTTTTCCTTGCCCTTAACGGAAATGGTGGTTACTTTTTCTACCTTAACGCCGGAAAAGATCTTTTCAACAGCGTTCTTTATCTCTACCTTGTTAGCATCGGTAGCAACCTTGAAGGTGTACTTGCGATTCTGCATGTCTTCGTTGGAAGCTTCGGTGATAACGGGCTTGATAATGATATCGTATGCAGATTTATTCATTATGCGTAAACCTCCTCGAGCTTTTCGATTGCAGCCTTGGTTGCAACGACCTTCTCGCAGTTAAGGATCTCATATACGTTGAGAGTATTAACAAGAGTGGTCTTAACAGTCTCAATGTTGCTGCAGCTCTTTACTACCTTCTCGTCTACGTTTTCGAGGAGAAGAAGAGCTTTCTGAGGAACTACGACGTTGTGAGACTTCTTTTCGCCGTTTTCCTTATAATTCTTGTTAACTTCTTTCTGGCAGCCGAGCGCGTTGAACATGTTAACCATTTCCTTGGTCTTGTATGCTTCCAGCGCGATATTGTCTACGACAATCAGTTCGCCGTTTGCAACCTTGGAAGACAGTGCGGAGTACAATGCAGCTCTCTTTACCTTCTTGTTAACGGATACTTTGTAGGTGCGGGGCTTGGGACCGAGGGCGATACCGCCGTGGATCCACTGAGGAGAACGGGTAGAACCCTGTCTTGCTCTGCCGGTGCCCTTCTGACGCCAGGGTTTTCTGCCGCCGCCGGAAACTTCAGCTCTGGTAAGGGTGGACTGGGTACCCTGTCTCTGGTTGAGCAGGTATGCTCTAACAACGGTGTGAAGAACGGAAGAGTTTACTTCTGCGCCGAAGATCTTTTCGGAAAGCTCCATGCTGCCGCAAACTTCGCCCTTCATATTGTATACATTTACATTAAGCATTACGTTATCCTCCCTTCACTTATTTAACGGTGTTGCGAATGATCACAACGCCACCGCGGGAACCGGGAACCGCGCCCTTAACCGCGATAAGATTCTTTTCGGAATCGATCTTTACGATTTCCAGGTTAAGCATGGTAACCTTTTCATTACCGTACTGACCGGGCATTTTCTTGTTCTTGAAGATTCTGGAAGGATCGCTGTTTGCGCCTACAGAACCGATGTGACGGTGAACGGGACCGCCGCCGTGGGTGTTTCTCAAGTGAGACTGACCCCATCTCTTGATTACGCCGCTGTAACCGTGACCCTTGGTGATGCCGGTGATATCAACCTTTTCGCCAACCTCAAAGCTATCTGCCGTAACAACGTCGCCTACGTTCATGGAAGCTGCGTTATCAAGACGGAACTCTTTAAGATACTTTTTGAAGGAAACTTCTGCTTTGAGGAAGTGTCCCTTCGCAGGCTTGGTAAGCTTTCTCTCAGCGATGTCTTCATAGCCGAGCTGAACTGCTTCGTAGCCGTCGTTTTCTGCGGTCTTCTTCTGTGTTACAGTGCAGGGGCCTGCAGCTATAACAGTTACCGGAATGACATTACCCTTCTCATCGAAGATCTGGGTCATACCGATTTTCTTGCCGATGATGCCTTTTTTCATTTTTATCCTCCTTAAGGTTATTGGTTAACTCGCAAGACGCGGGTTAACATGACCTTTATTTGACTGATTAAAGCTTGATTTCGATATCTACGCCTGCGGGAAGTTCGAGGTTGGTGAGAGCCTCAACAGCCTTTGCAGAGGGCTTGATGATATCGATAAGACGCTTGTGGGTGCGGTACTCGAACTGTTCACGGCTATCCTTGTACTTGTGAACTGCACGGAGTATGGTTACGATTTCCTTTTCGGTAGGAAGAGGAATAGGACCGGAAACTGCTGCGCCGGAACGCTTTGCGGTTTCAACGATTTTTTCTGCTGCCTGATCGATCAAAGAGTGATCGTAGGACTTGAGTCTGATTCTGATTTTCTGAGTTGCCATGGGATTTCTCCTTTATATAATATAATGTAGCGAGGTGTTTGAAGGTTTTCTCAACACTGTTCCGGGCGTTTCATTTCCGACCCATAAAAAATGTTGGAAAATTCGCCAGATCAAACCGACATACTCTGTGTGAGTTACCTGCTTTTGGGCAGCAATCTCCCACTTCATCGCACACCAAGCTCGCGTAGTATAACACATATACCACCTTTTGTCAATATTTTTTGACAAATTCCCTATTATTTAATATTGTTAATTTTTTATGAACAAAATATGAATTTTTGATTATTTTGAAATTTATTCTTTGCAAACCGTGATCCCGTATGTTATAATGTTATTTGACATTATGCGTAATAAAAAGCCACGTATACACATATATATAATAGGAAGGAATTTTTTAAAATGACAAAGACATACAACAACAAGGGCGTTTGCTCCAGAAGTGTTACTTTTGATATTGCAGAGGACGGCACCGTTACCAACGTATCTTTTGTGGGAGGCTGCAACGGAAACCTTAAAGGCGTTGCCGCATTGGCAGAAGGCAGAAAGGCAGAGGATATTATAAAGCACTGCAAGGGTATTACCTGCGGTTTTAAATCTACCTCCTGCCCCGACCAATTTGCGCAGGCACTTGAACAAGCACTTGCAGAAATGTAAAATTTATACCGAAAGGTTATATGCGATATGACAGAGTTTGAAAAATGGTTAAATTCTCCCGTGGTTGACGAAGCCACCAAAGCAGAGCTCAGATCCATTGAAAACGACCAAAACGAGATTCTCGCCCGTTTTTCCTGCCCTATGGAATTCGGTACCGCAGGACTTCGCGCCGTAATGGCAGCAGGTATATCCCGTATGAACGTGTATACAGTTGCCCAGACTACAGAAGGTCTTGCAAGACTTATCGAAGATGAAAACGGATGCGACAAAGGCGTCGCCATCGCTTGGGACAGCCGCAATAATTCCGAACTGTTTGCAAAAACCGCCGCCCGAGTTCTTGCAAAGCACGGAATAAAGACTTATATTTTCGATTCATTGCGTCCCACCCCCGAATTATCCTTTGCCATACTCCATTACGGATGTATTGCGGGTATAAACGTTACTGCCTCCCACAACCCCTCCGCTTACAACGGATATAAGGTTTATTGGGCGGACGGAGCACAGCTCCCTCCCGAGCACGCAAACGTGGTGTCCGATTACGTTTCCAAAACAGACATCTTTTCTGTTGAGCAGGCGGACTTTGACAAGGCGGTGGAAGAGGGCACTATTATAATAATAGGAAGAGAAACCGACAAAGCGTTTCTCGATGCGGTGCAGAACTGCAGTATAGACCCTACCGCTTTAAAGGAGTACGGCGATAAGCTTAATATCATCTATACCCCCATTCACGGCACGGGATACAGACTTGTTCCCGAGATACTGGAACGCTCCGGTGTTACAAATCTTATCGTGGTCAAGGAGCAGGAGGTGCCTGACGGTAACTTCCCTACCGTTCACACCCCTAACCCCGAAAACAAAGAGTGCTTTAACATTGCCATTGAAAAGGTAAAGGCGGAAAATATAGATTGCCATCTTATTATCGGCACCGACCCCGATGCGGACAGAGTTGGAATTGTTGCAAGAAACAACGAAGGCGAGTTTGTGCCCTTTACCGGAAATCAGGTCGGCGCACTTTTGGCAGATTATATTATTAACAGTAAAAAGGCTCAGGGCACCCTGCCCGAAAACGCATGCGCTATAAAATCCGTAGTTTCCGGAAAGCTGTTTGACCTTGTCTGCGAAGGCGAGGGCGTTCACCACATGAACGTGCTTACGGGATTCAAGTATATCGGCGAAAAGATAAAGGAATTCACCGCATCCGGAGCATACACCTTTATTCTCGGTTACGAGGAAAGCTACGGGTACTTAAGCGGTGGCTACGTGAGAGATAAAGACGCTGTGGCTGCCTCTATGCTGATTGCGGAAATGGCGGCGTACAACATGCGCAACGGAACCACTCTGTATCAGCGCCTGCAGGATCTTTACAAAAAGTACGGCTACTGCAAGGAAGCTATAATCAACCGTGTTATCGGCGGTATCGTTCCTATGGACACTATGAAGGAGAAAATGGCAAGCTTACGTGCCTGCCCTCCCGAAAGTATCGGAAACAGCAAAGTTGCAAAGGTTACAGATTTCTTGTACGATGATACCGGTCTCCCCAAGGCGAATATGCTTTCGTATCTCCTTGAAAACGGCACTACCGTGCTTATCCGCCCCTCCGGCACCGAGCCAAAGATAAAGGTATATATCCTTACTCAGGCAGAAAACGAAACGGCGGCAGACAAAGTGATAGAAGCAATTAAAGCAGACGCAGAAAACCTGATATAAACAAAAAAATGCAGTTCGTTTTGAACTGCATTTTCGTTTTATCTGAATATATCTTCTATATCCTTAAGCACGCCTACTCGCGTATACGCATCGAGACGGGCGAAAAGTGTTCCGTCGGGATTGCGGTAATGGCATCCCTGAGCAGGCTCGATACGTTTATAGCGTATTTCGTATTCAAAGTTTTGATCATAAGTAAAGGGAAGCATTTTATCAAGGTTATAAGCCGCTTTTTTAACGCCTGCGTAAATGTTTGCGCATACCGTTTCGGGATGATCGGAAACGCAGCTGTTCCACGCAAGAGAGCGCTTCGTTATTACCGTTTCCGCCCAAGGGAATGAAGCGTTCATCTGGGAAATGCAGATATCATCGGAAGAAGCGAAGATAACGGGCACACCGTATTTACCTGCAACCGCCCCGTCGATCTGTGCTTCGCCTACGAATTCGCCGTTTATCTTTTGATGCTGGAAGGTGGCAGAGGAATATACGTGGCAAAGCACCGCATCAATGGTATCGTATGCGTGGTAGCCGATAAACAGCACCCCTGCAAAGCCTTCTTCTATGCCGGGAAAACGCTTTCCGCTTCCCGCACCCATAACTATTTTACAGCGTTTATCCAAAAGATCGTATTTGAGGTTATATCCGGTTCCGTGGCAATCCCACACCCAGACTTCCTCCGCACCGTTATCAAAAAGTGCTTTTGCGGCGGCGTTTGCCTCTCTCGTGCCTTGCAAAGCGGCGTATTCCAGACCCGCACTGCCCTGCGCCAAGCCCTGACCGGGAGTTCCGATAGTGCACGCCACACCCTCAAGGTCTACTGCAATATAAAATCTTTTGTTTTTATTCATATAAGACACCGCCTTTTTGTTTTTTGTGTTGATTTTTTTTAAGAATAGTTATATAATTAGCCAAAGATAAACAATAATGGAGTTAAATATGGAAAGATTAAAGAACATAGAGCTCTTTGTACTGGATATGGACGGAACCATATATTTGGGCAAAAACGTGCTTCCCGGTGCAAGAGAGTTTGTTTCCCACATTAAAAACAGCGGTAAAAAGATAATGTATTTTACCAACAACGCTTCCAATGACCACAAGATATATATTGACCGCCTTACCAATATGGGATTTGACGCAGACGAAAGCGAAATTTTCTCCGCCGCAGACGTTACGGCAATGTATCTTTGTAAAAACCATCCCGATGCAAAGGTGTACGTAGTAGGCACACCTGCATTGGAAAACACCTTTCTACAGTACGGTATTAACCTTACCGACGGAACCGAAGGCGATATTGTGGTAACCAGCTTTGATACCACCCTCACCTATGATAAACTGGTGAAAGCCTGCGATCTGATACGAAACGGCGCAATCTATTACTGCACACACCCCGATTTCAACTGCCCTACCGAAAACGGATTTATTCCCGATAGCGGTGCTATTGCCGCTTTAGTTACCGCTTCTACCGGTGTAACGCCCCGTTATTTCGGCAAGCCTTACAGAGAAACCGCAGATATGATCGCACAAAAGAGCGAAAAGCCTTTTTCAAAAATTGCTGTTGTGGGGGACCGTCTTTATACCGACATTGCTTTGGGCAAAAAACACGGTATTCTCTCTGTTTTAGTGCTGTCCGGCGAAACCAAGATTGATGACGTGACCGACGAAAACCGTGCGGATATCATTGTGGACGGTATCGGAGACCTTATACAGTACACATAATATTTTGGCAGTTACCGTTGACTTTTGGCGAAACAAATGGTAAAATGCAGACAGGAGGTACGTGTATGGACGAAAAGAATAAAAAAAGTATTAAAACCGTAGACGAATTCGGAAGAATTCTTATACCCAAGAGCATACGCAAGCAGTTTGGGATAAATCCCGGCGATAACCTTGTTTACGAAGTGGATGCGGACAGAATTATTCTTCGCCGTCCCACGGAAAAATGCATCTTTTGCCAAAGCGAAGCAGAGGTTGAGAACACGATGGGCAGACCTGTTTGCAAAAAGTGTATGGAAAAACTGAAAAGCCAATAAATCTTTACAGACCGTTTTTAAGCGGTCTGTTTTTTTACAGAGTAGATTCTTAAAGTCTGCCGAGATAATGTCCGCCGCGGATAGGGCCTTTGGAGGCAACCAAGACGTACCAAATATCCTCTCTGAAAAATCTTTCGGGCTGTTCGGGATAAGCTTCACCGGAAAGTCTGCATTTTGCAGCAGAAATATCACCATCGTTAAACATAACGCAATCGGTTATTATTCCCTTTTTCATACCGTCGGATATGCGCTTAAATGCAGGTCTTGCACGACGGTCGGGATTTTTCCCTCTGGCAGAAATGGCAAACAAGAAAAGGGCGTTACCCTTTTGAGCGCCGCTGTAAGTGAAAGTACCGTCACAGCGGATATCAAAGAAGGCGGAAAGCATTCCCAATGCCACTCCTACATCGTCTCCGCAAGACTCCCATTTGCCCTCAAACGCCGCCTTGGCGCCCATCAAATACCCTTGATCAAAAGAGTATGTCCCGGGAATTCTTGCGCAGTTTTCCTGTTGTTCCGAAGCAGTAACCTCTTCGGGCTCCTCATCACCGCGGCAAATATAATAGCCTTCCCGCAGTACTGCGCCCACTACAGTTACAGTTATACGTTCAAAAGCAAGATATGTTAAAAGCTTTTTATCTTTTCTGGGGTTTATAACGTAATATTCTTTGTCGAAATCTTCACCAAGCGCTTCCCCTTTAAGAGCAAAACCGGAAACGAGAGAGCACAAACCGTACAGTCCACTGCCATTTCTGACCTTAAGCATTGCCTGCGCCTTTTTTTTGTTGGGAAAAGCAGAAAGAATAACTATCATATCGCCGGGGCAGGAAGCAAAGCTTTTTCCGAAACGGCATACAGAATAGCAGTTTAATATTTCCTCCACCGTAAAAGGAGATTCTTCGTCACGGCGGAGCTCGAAAAACAATTTTAACTTTTTATATACCCGTTCATCCTGAATGGTTGCGGATGTGTATTTTATCTGTTCTTTATTCGGAACTGCTATCATATTGCCTCTCCTTTCAAAATTCCGTTCTCTTGGGAAATTATGTTAACCAAAACGTAATCCCCTGATTTAAAATCCCCTTCAAAGGAACATTCTATAAAATCCTCTGTATGTCCTGTGCAGACTCCGCACACGTTTTTTTCTGTGAGTATTAACTGCTTTGTTCCTATACGAAAAGCCAAAAGCTGTTCTCTCACCTTATTGGTAGCGGAAATCAATTTATCGTTACGCTTTGCACGTATTTTTTTATCAACCTGACCGGACATTACCGCCGCTTCCGTTCCGGGACGCTCCGAATACGGGAATGAATGAACGTGCATAAAACGGTTGTTTACGCAAAACTGCAGAGTTTCCTCCGCTTCCGCATCGGTTTCCGTGGGAAAACCCGTGATAATATCGGCAGAAATCATTGCTTGGGGAAGTATTTCACGTATAAGGTCTATTCTCTGCTGAAGCTGTTCTTTGTTGTATTTTCTGCGCATAAGATTGAGTATGCGGGTGCAACCCGATTGAACGGACAAATGCAAATGGTTGCAAAATACCCTACTGTCTCTCATAGCTTCCAGAAGCGGTCTGTCTATACACGTGGGAGTAAGAGATCCAAGGCGCAGACGCTTTATTCCTTCTATTTCGGACACCTGCTTTATAACCTCGCCCAAGGGTGCTTTATCGTATGCGGACACCTCTATACCCGTAAGTACTATTTCCGAATATCCTGCGTCGGCAAGATTGCGGCACTCTTGCATTATGTCTACCAATTCTCTTGATCTGGCATTGCCTCTTGCGGTGGGAATAATGCAGTATGTACATTTATTGGGGCATCCGTCCTGGATTTTTACGTATGCACGGCAGGAGGAAAAGAGATCCGTTTTTCCCTCCAGACAAAAGTTTTCGTATCCGCACCCCTCAAAAGAGAAAGAGGGTGTTTGGGTGTTCATAACCACTTCTTTTTTGTTTACGTTACCGCCCACACGGATAACGCCGGGGATAGCCGAAATCTTATCCGGACACAGTTGGGAATAACAGCCTACCGCCACGGTATCTCCCCGTTTTGCGGCACGGCGGATCATCTGCCCCGATTTACGGGCGCTTTCCGCTGTAACGGCGCAGGTGTTTATAACGTAAAGATCGCAATCCTCGTCAAAACCGCATACCTGCCAGCCTTGTTTTATATATTCTTCGGCAAATCCGTTGGTCTCGTATTGGTTAACACGGCAACCAAGGGTATAAAAAGCTACTTTTTTCATATTTTTTCCAATGCTTTGCGGAATTCCGCTTCTGTACACACAAGATTTATGGCTTCAAGAAATGCTTTCGGGGTCATATTTTCGGGGAGCTCCAATGCTCGCGCCAACGCATTTCGTTTGGCGGAGCTGCTCTCTCCACCCAAAAGTCCGCACCCGAAAAGATCTGCTTTTGTAAGTGAAGCTTTTTTTGTTATCTCGCCCTCAAAAGGCTTGAGCAGACGGTATATTACGTCCGTATCCAGCCCTTCGATCCCTAAAACGCCTTCTTTTGAAGGTGTTTTTTTGCGTTTTTCTTTGCCCTCTATTTTAGGGGCATATACGTTTATTATTTTTTCTGCGGGAAGATAGCCTTTAAGCTTTGCCCGTATAAAGCCTCCTGCGGAATCGCTGTCCGTAAGCAAAATAATATTTCCGCTTCCGCACAGACGGCGGAGAAGGGCTTGTTTTTCTTTGCTGTTGAACACGGAAAAACCGTCAAGCTGTATTACGGTGCCCTCCGCAACGGAGAGGACACGCTGTTTATCATATCTGCCCTCTACCACTACGGGGCAGGAAAGCTTAATTTTTTCCTGCATTTACTGCTCCTATTTTATAAATTGCCGTTTCCAGCACAGTGTACGGGTCGCCCCTGAAATTTTTAAGATGCTTATCCGCCGCGGCGCAAACGCTTACCGCATTTGCAAGGAAATTTCTGCCTCTTCTGGACGCAACGGATGCGTATTTTTTTATAACGAAATCATAACTCTTTAAATCGGATGCAATAGCGGAATAGCTTTTTCCGCAGTTGAGTCCTTCCAGAGTGAGCAGCATATCCGAAAAAGTCTTTGCCAAAGCACCCAGTATCATTATAGGGTCTGCGGAGGAAAAGCGGAGGGAGGCAAATATTTTGCCTGCTTTGGTCATATCCCCATCAATAACCGCACGGGAAAGATCGTATACCTTGTAGCTTTCGTTGGCACAGCACACCTTTTCAACATCCTGCACGGTGGCGGGACGGGAGCCGCAATAAGAGCACAGCTTCTTTATCTCTCCTGCCAGAAGATACATATCGTTACCGCATATCGTAACCATATTCTCCAGCACGGTTTTGTCTACGGGAGTGCCAAGGGCGGTAAAATGTCTGTTCATCCATGCAAGAAGCTTATTGCCCGATTCCGATTCGAATTTTACTATATTGCCGTAATCCTTCATTGCGGCAACAAAAGGAGTAGGCTCTTTTTTCTCGATCGCCTTTTCCTCATCCTCTCCTGAACGGACGGTGAAAAGGAGTATGAAATATTCGGGAAGATCCGAAATAATATCCGCAAGAGAAGAAGACACCGCCGCAGTAAGAGAAGCCGCGGAAAACGCCTGAATTTCTATCATTTTATAATCTGCCATAAGAGGAAGCATATATGCCTCCTCGGCTATTTTTTCCACATCCAGCTTTTCTGCCTCGTATACCGAATAATTGAATTCGGGAACGGGACCCTCAAGCACGACCTTGCGAAGCTGTGAAACGTAATGGTCCTTCATATATGCTTCGTCGCCGTAAAACAGATACGCTCCCGCATACTCGTTTTTCTTTAGTTTTGCTTTAAGTCCGTCTATGTCCATACGCCTCACTTCCTTCCATCAAGATAAAAGATATCGTTTTTACCTTCCGGCAAAAAGGTATCATAACCGTATTCTACCAAATTAACATCCCCTGCGGTAACGTATGCCTTTCCTGCGGGAACGGTAATATTTTCTTCAAAAACCTCTGTTTCTATATTCCAACGCAAAGCAAGCTGTTCAACACGCCGGTATATTTCCGTATCAAGGCTTTGTGAACTTATATAAATTTTGTCTATACTTACGTTTGAAAGCACATTGCACAGATTCCCCAAACTGTGAGAATCACATTCAGACATTATGTAAACATCTATTTTGGTGTTTCCCGTTTCAAACACATCGTCGGTGATAACGTACGCACCGCCCATATCCGTAAAAACACATTCTCCGCCCGAAGCGGCAATAAACTGATAACACCCCTTGCCCCAAACGCATTTTACCGCCGTGCGTGTGTTGCCTATATAAGCGTTTGCCCCTGCGGAAATACCTATGCACAAAGCCAGACAGCAGGTGCATATTCCAAAGGTGCGCAGGCGGTGCTTTAATTTCACGGAACCGATAATTATTACCGAAGCCGCCGCTATAAGCAAAGCTGTTTTCATACCCGTTATTTTGGTGGAAACAGCGGCGAATTCAAAGGATGCAAAAAACACCGCAATTTTATTTAACAAGCGGAAGCAAAGGTCTGCAAGGTGTGAAAGAGGGGGAATTACAAAGCTTAAATATCCCAAAACCGTGCCGATACTGGAAACGGGTATGGCAACCAGATTTGTTACGGGAGAAATTATTGAAAAGGACCCAAAGGAATAACACACCACGGGAAAGGAAAACAGCGCCGCCACCGCAGATATAAGCACGGAGGAAAGCTGTTTTACCGTAAAACGTACAAAACGCTTTTTGATTTTGGTTACTGCTTCCCCTATAGCGGGAGAAAGGGTGATAATTCCCAGAGAACACAAGAACGAAAGCTGTAATCCCACGGAAAATATGGAATAAGGGTTTAAAAGCAACAGTATTCCCAATGCGGTGAAAAGCGATGTAAAGCTATCGTTTTTATAATTAAAGCTTCCCCCTGCAAACACGGCGATACACATTACCGCCGCACGGGAAACGGATGGGGTGAACCCCACACAGCAGCCGAACACAAGGGTAAGAAATATACAGATAAGGCCTGCGTACCGCTTGCCCGCCTTGGTGGAATAAAGCATAAAATACACAGACATCAGTATTAACGACATGTGGAAACCGGATATGACCAGAATATGAGCTATGCCGGAAAAACGGTAGGCGGAATACAATATGGGGTCCACGTCTGATCGTTCCCCTGTCAGCATCGCCTTTGCCACACCCGATGATTCGGAGGAAAATCTCCTTTGTATAATACCGTTTACTGCATTTCTGAAATTAATAAGCGGTGTGGAGCCTTTTTGGCTGTCAACACGGAAAACATCCCCCGTGGCAGATACGTATGTGCCATAGGAATATCCCTCTGCACCCGGATCGGAAAATTCAAGAGTGCAATACACCCGATCCCCTGCACAGATATCCCTTTCAAAATCGTAATACACCCGTACCTTGGCGCCTTTGGGCAAAAGGTTATCGGAAACAGTTAACACGGATACGGTAAATCCGTAGCTGTCGGTTTCTGTAACATCACCGGTAATATCACCTTTACAGCCGTAGCTTTGGGAAACGGCACGTTCCGCAACGTATCCCCTTATTTCAAGATACCCCATACCCAGTATTAAAGCCAGCGCCAAAGGCAAAACAGTAGCTCTGTACGGGAAACGGCGTACCGCGAAACACGTTACGCAAAGTACGCCGATAACTGCAAATAATGCTATTTTGGCAACACCTTCCGTAAAAACCGCGCAAAGGATTCCCGCAGCGAAAGCGGTTATCCATAAAGCCAACGGTCTTAAACGGAACATAGGTATCGCTCCTGAAAACTATTTTTCGGGGAATAGAAGAGGAATATGCTGAAGATAGGTTATATCCTCGCGGTATTCTGCATCGCCTTCCGCAAGAATAGCCATCTTGCCCGCAACTATGCCCCCCGCCTGCTTAACAAGCTTTTCTACTGCAAAAAGGCTTTCGCCGGTGCTGATAACGTCATCAACGATAACAACACGCTTGCCGCGCATACACTCAACGTCTTCTTTATCTATATAAAGAGTCTGCTTCTTGGCGGTGGTGATAGACTGAACCTCAACAGCGTGAGGATCCTTCATATAAAGCTTTGCGGCTTTACGGGCGATAAGATATCTGTTTGTGCCAAGCTGACGCGCCATTTCATATACCAAAGGAATACCCTTTGATTCTGCTGTGATAAGAATATCATGGGGAGGGAGCTTTTTGATAAGCTCGGAAGCGCAGGCAACGGTGAGCTCAACATCGCCGAAGATTACGAATGCGGCGATATACAGATTATCGTTTACCTTGCAAACGGGAAGCTCTCTGTGAAGTCCCGCAACGTCAAGAGGATAGGTAAGAAAGGTTTCGGGATTGATCTTCATAATACAAACATCCTTTTTATATCAGTTTAATTTTTCGGTAAGCTTTTTGCCACCCAGAATGTGGAAATGCAAATGCTTTACGGTCTGACCGCCGTCCTCACCGATATTGGTAATAACTCGGTAACCGTTTTGTATACCCGCTTCCTTTGCAACTGCGGGAATAGCGGAAATCACCTTTGAAACTGTATCAATATTCTCTCCGTTTACACAGTCAAGAGATTCGATATGTGTTTTGGGAACCACCAGCACGTGTACCGGTGCGGCAGGATTAAGATCCTTAAACGCCAGACAATATTCATCCTCATACACCTTGGAGGAGGGAATCTCGCCGTTTATGATTTTACAAAAAATACAGTTCATGGGTTTTCTCCTTACTTAAGCTGTGCGGAAAGAATTTCGGGAAGGGCTTCCATAGCCTCGCCCACCTTTTCAACAAACTTGCCGCCGCTGGTAGCGCTATCGGGTCTGCCGCCACCGCCGCCTCCTACTATAGAGGACAGAGCCTTAAGCAGCATTCCTGCGTGGGCGCCTGCGCCTACTGCGCTCTTGCCTGCGCCGGAAGCGAAGGTGAGCTTGCCGTCGTTTACTGAGGAGAATACGCATACTGCGTCCCCGTCCTTGCTTACGATACCGTCGATAGCGGTACGAAGTGCATCTACGGGAGTGTTTTCAAAGCAGCATCTTACCAGCTTTACGCTTCCTACCTGAACAGCCTCTGCGCAAGCGGCGGAAGCCTTGGTGGAGCAAATTGCTACGTTTGCCTTTTCAAGCTCCTTGGAAAGATTCTTTATTTCTGCCTGAACGGCTTCTGCTCTGGTAACTATATCGTTTACGCTGTTTGCCTTGATGGTAGCGCGAACCTTTTCGATAGTATTATCTCTTTCACGGAAAGCATTAAGAGCATTCATGCCGGTGATGGCTTCGATACGGCGCACGCCTGCAGCAACACCGGATTCGGAAACGATACGGAACAGACCTGCCTTTGCGGTATTGCAAAGGTGAGTACCGCCGCAAAGCTCTGCGGAAAAATCGCCCATCTTAACAACACGCACGGTATCGCCGTACTTTTCACCGAACAGAGCCATAGCGCCGTCCGCTTTTGCTTCGGCAATCGTCTTTACTTCGGTGATAACATCTTCACCTTTAAGTATCTCTTGGTTTACGAGAGTTTCCACAGCGGTAATCTCTTCGCTTGTCATAGCGGCGAAATGAGTAAAGTCAAAGCGTGCTCTGTGCTCGTCAACATAAGAGCCTGCCTGCTCAACGTGGGTACCCAGAACCTTGCGGAGCGCCGCCTGAAGCAGGTGAACGGAGGAGTGGTTTCTTGCGATAGCGTTTCTGCGTTCTTCATCAACACTTGCAACGCACTTGCCCAGACCGATACTTCCTTCGGATACGTAGCCGGTATGGAGATACTGTCCTTCGTGAGTCTTTTTGGTGTCTTCTACAACGAAAATACCGGTTTCGGTGGTGATAACGCCTTTATCGCCAACCTGTCCGCCGCTTTCTGCATAGAAGGGAGTGATATCAAGTACAAGTACTGCCTTGCCTGCGGAAAGGAAGTTTACCGCTTCGCCGTCTGCAAGGATATATTTGATCTCGCTTCCTGCGGAAGTGAAATCATAGCCTACGAATTCGGTGGGGACAGTGCGGTCGATAGCCGTCATAACGTCATCGCTCCAGCTGTTATCGCCCAAAGCGGCACGTGCTTCGCGGGCACGGCGCTTTTGTTCGGTCATAAGAGCCTTGAACGCATCCTCATCAATACCCACGCCCTTTTCCGAAGCGATTTCACGGGTGAGGTCTACGGGGAATCCGAAGGTATCATAAAGCTTGAACAGATCTTCGCCGGAAAGGGTGCTTCCGTTTGCGGCAAGAGTATCTGCAACCATTTTTTCAAGTATATTAAGACCTGCATCAAGAGTCTGGCGGAAGCGTTCTTCCTCGATCTCGATAGTCTTTTTAATGTATCCGCGCTTTTCTTCCAATTCGGGATATGCTTTTCCGCTTTCTCTTATAACGGTATCGCAAAGATCGGAAAGGAAAGCACCCTGAATACCCAAAAGCTTGCCGTGACGTGCGGCTCTGCGGAGCACGCGGCGGAGAATGTATCCTCTGCCCTCGTTGGAAGGGATAACGCCGTCGCTTATAAGGAAGGTAGCGGTACGGATATGGTCGGTGATAACACGGATAGAAACATCGTCATCTGCGGAAGAGCCGGTGTATTCCTTGCCGGAAATACGGCTTATTTCGGTAATGATGTTGCGAATGGTATCAACCTCAAAAAGGTTGCCCACGCCCTGCATCACGCATGCAAGACGCTCAAGTCCCATACCTGTATCTATGTTGGGGTTTGCGAGACGGGTGTAGTTGCCCTGTCCGTCGCCGTCAAACTGAGTGAAAACTATGTTCCAGATCTCTACGAATCTGTCGCAATCACAGCCGGGGCCGCAGGTTTCCTTGCCGCATCCTTTTTCGATACCGCGGTCAAAGTATATTTCGGAGCAAGGTCCGCAGGGACCTGCGCCTATTTCCCAGAAGTTATCTTCCTTGCCCAGCTTTACTATTCTTTCTCTGGGAACGCCGATCTTTACCCACATTTCCAAAGCTTCGTCATCTTCAAGATATACGCTGGGGTAAAGTCTGTCTTCGGGAATTTCCAGATCCTTGGTAAGGAATTCCCAAGCCCAGGGAATAGCCTCCTCCTTGAAATAATCGCCAAAGGAGAAGTTGCCCAGCATTTCAAAGAAGGTGCCGTGGCGTGCGGTCTTGCCGACATTATCAATGTCCAGAGTACGTACGCACTTCTGGCAGGTGGTAACTCTCTTGCGGGGAGGAATACGCTCGCCGGTAAAGTAAGGCTTAAGAGGAGCCATACCTGCGTTTATAAGAAGCAGCGAGCTATCGCCCTGAGGCACAAGGGGAAAGGAATCCAGACGGAGATGTCCTTTGGATTCAAAGAATTTAAGATATCTCTCACGGAGAGTGTTAAGTGACAGAGGTTCCATTATTTTTAAAATCCTTTCGGTTTCTTTTTTACGAAATTGTTTGGGAAACTTCTTGTGAAATTTCCTCAGGTTCGGAGGAATCTTCGGATACGTCCGAAGTTTCGCTCATCACAGTGCCGCCGGTAATGGTGGCGTTATCGCATTCTTCAAAAGCGTTGTGTGCGTATTCCGTCTTTGGCGGAATGATCACGGATTGCAGAGTTCCGCAGTTGAAAAACGCATAATCCGCAACGGTTTGCACGTTTTCCGGCAACACCACGGTGTTAAGAGAGGTGCACCAGGAAAAAGCGCGGACTCCGATATGGGTAACGGTGGTGTTCCATATAATTTCG
Source organism: Clostridia bacterium (assembly GCA_017381715.1). Classification (GTDB taxonomy): domain Bacteria; phylum Bacillota; class Clostridia; order Oscillospirales; family CAG-382; genus SFLA01. Next base: position 2,501 of record JAFOBR010000092.1, on the reverse strand, counting down.
CTAAGCGACGTGCAGTTGTTAAAAGCGTAATCGGGAACGGATGTCATACCCGAGGGAAGCTTTATACTCTCAAGCGAAGTGCACCAGGAAAACAGTTTTTCCCCGAAGGACACGCAGGATTCGGGCAGAGACGCTCTTCTTAAAGAGGTGCAGCAGTAAAACGCCGCGGTCTCTATGACCTCTATCCCCTCCGGCACGATAACCGTCTCTATACTCTCATTTCTGTAAAAGCAAGATTCGCCTATTACCGTAACGGGCTTTCCCTCAAGCTCGGTGGGAATAACAACGTCCTTTTCCGTGCCCTTGTATTCCAACAGCTCAATATGTTTTTTAAACACGTCATAAACGTAAAATTCGTTTTCTTTGGTCTCTATATACCCCGCAGGCTTTTCTACGGTTTCCTGACCCAAATATCCCTTGATAGTGGTAACAAGACTGCTGTTGCAGGAGCACAGCGAAACGCACAGCAAGGCGATAATCAAAACAGCGGTTATTTTTTTCATTTACTCCTCCCCTTAAAGTTAAAGCTTGACACAAAATAACATCTTATATTATATCACCGCAAATTTAATTTGTCAATTATATTGACATTCATACATAAATTTATTAAAATATATATAACAAAAAATTCACCCCGATAACAAAAAACAGGAGTATTTGATATGAAAAAGGAAACCTTTGCAAGTTACCGTCAGTTTTACCACGATCAGCTTATGAACGACTGTATCCCCTTCTGGACAGAAAGCGACCTACTGGACAAAGAAAACGGCGGTTACATTACCAGCGTAGACAAAGAAGGCAAGAGCTACAACAACGATAAGTCCGTTTGGTTCCAGGGCAGATGTCTGTGGACATTCTCCGCACTTCAGAACCGTTACGGCGAAAACCCTCTCTGGAAAGAATATGCGGAAGCAGGCGTAGATTTTCTTAACGAAAAGTGCGTGGATACAGACGGCAGAATGTTCTTCACCGTTACTCAGGACGGCAAGCCCTTAAGAAAGCGCCGCTATATGTTCTCCGAAAGCTTTTACGTAATCTCTATGGCTGAATACGGTCTTGCTACCGGCAACAAGGAAGCTATAAAGAAAGCAGAAGAGTGCTTTGAGCTTATGCTCAGCATTTATCACGATGCAAAGAGCGATCCTTTCAAGATCACTCCCAAGTCCTATGCGGAAACTCGTTCCGACCGTGCATCCGCAGTGCCTATGGTACTCGTATCCTCTGCTCAGGTGCTTCGCCGCTGCGACCCCGAAAAGGCAGATTACTACACCGCAGTTGCTCAGGAAATGGTAGACGCTATCATCAATTATCACTACAAGCCCGAATTCAAGTGCGTGCTTGAGTGCGTTGGCCCTAACGGCGAATTTATCGACAATCCCGCAGGCAGATGCATCAACCCCGGACATTCCATGGAAAACAGCTGGTTTTTGATGAATCAGGCAATATACACCGGCGACAAGGAGCTTCTTGAAAAGGCTCTTACTATCCTTGATTGGCACCTTGAATGGGGCTGGGACGAGCAGTACGGCGGATTTATTTACTTTACCGACGTAAAGGGCAGACCCTGCGAACAGCTTGAGTGGGATATGAAGCTTTGGTGGGTACACAACGAAGCGCTTATCGCTACCCTGCTTGCATACAAGCTTACCGGCGACAAGAAATACTGGGATTGGTTTGAAAAGATCCACGTTTGGGCATTCGGTCACTTTGCCGACAAGGAAAACGGCGAATGGTACGGCTATCTCCACAAGGATGGCACCGTTTCCCACACCCAGAAGGGCTCTATGTGGAAAGGTCCCTTCCATCATCCCAGATGTCTTATGAACTGCGAAATGATTCTCTCCTGGCTGGAGAACGATTCCGAACCTACTTCCTTGCTTTAATATGATGTTTTTAAAAGGGCAGAACAAAAAAATTCTGCCCTTTTGCAATTTTTTAAAATATTTTTATTTTCCTTGTAACCTTTTTACTCTTTGCAAAGTATTATATGTGAAACCACGAAAAGGAGCAGGTTTTATGGAACGGGCATTGCGTACGAATGCTGCCATAGAGAATACCCTTAAAAAATATGCGGACACTGTATACCGCATAGCTTTCGTGCGGATAAAAAACAAAGATGACGCAGAGGATATAACCCAGGAAGTGTTTGTACGCTTTATAAAACGGGCGCCTGTTTTTGAAAGCGAGGAGCACGAAAAGGCTTGGTTTATACGAGTGGCTGTAAACTGCTCAAAAGCCCTGCTTTTATCACCTTGGCGCACCCGCAGAAGCGATACGGAAAAGGACACTCCCGTGTTTGATACGGAAAAAAGCGAGGTTTGGCATGCCGTGTCTTCCCTGCCCGAGCAAATGCGCGTGGTAATACATCTTTTTTACTATGAGAATATGTCGGTTTCGGAAATATCCGCCGCCACGGGCAAAAGTGTTTCCGCGGTAAAAACGGCGCTCCACCGAAGCAGACAAAAGCTTAAAGAAATACTTACAGAGGAGGAGTTTTAAAT
>JAFOBR010000091.1 GCA_017381715.1 Clostridia bacterium | reverse complement strand
TAATTTTGCAGAACGAATAAAGATGACAGCACGCCGCCAGATAGCTTCCCGCCTTGGAATGGTGGGATTCATCGTCGGCATACAGATTTATCTCGGGGTGTTTAACAATACAATCGGAAAAAGCATTTGCTACGGGGCACACGGGAATATCGTAAAGATCGCCCATTGCCATAAAGGTTTTGCACATATCCTCATTGGCGGCAAGACGCTTGCTTTTATCCGGCTCATAGCCGTATCTCATATAAAGCAGGGGCCTTGCTCCGTTTTCCTCAACCAGCGTAAGCAGCTTTTCCAAAGCTTCTGTACGCTTGCCGAAGGGGCAGGGAGTTCCGTCCTGCAAAACAATATAATCGTATTTTTTTGCGCCCAGCATTTTACGCAGTGCCTGACCTCTGGGGTGGTTTTCGTCTGCATATTCATAAAAATATGCGCTGCCAAAGGTACAGTAATCCACAGAAACGTCCAGCCCTGCGGCCTTGCACAAGCCTTTGAACTTTATGGGGTTTCCGTTTATATATGTGCAGGAATTACCCACAAACAGATATTTCACCGTGTTTTCCGTTTCGTTTTCGGAAATATCCGCAACGATCGTTAAGGTTCCGTCCTCGTACTTAGCGTATAAGGGGTAAATAAGTGAAATGGTGGAATTGTGTATAACGGCGCCTTCCGTTGCCAAAAGGTAGTATTTATACAAAGGGTGGGTAGCGGAAAAAGCAACCGCAAAACCGTTTTCGGGCAAGATCACGCTTTTCTGCACGCTGTATTCGCCGGAAGAAAGGTTGCTTCCGCCTTCGTAAAGGTTTCCGTTTTTATCGAATACAAGTATATATGCGTTACGCAGACCGTAAGTGTCCGCGTTCAAAACGTTGGCTTCGCGGTACAGCGTAAGACTGTCAGGATTAAAAGGACGATCGTATGCGGTTATATAAAAAATTTGGGTCTTCATATTATTATCCCCCTTTTGCCGTTATTTTTGTTTATTATACCACTTAATACCGCTTTTTGTCAATGAGTGCAAATCTTTTGCTTTTATTTAATTGACTTTTTAATAAAAAAGGGGTATATTATATACCGAAAAGAAAAGGAGATGTTTTAATATGAGTGAATGTTCTCACAACTGTTCTTCCTGCGGTGAAAACTGTTCAAGCCGCACAGAACCTATGAAAGAAAAATTAAACGATTATTCCCGTGTCGGCAAGGTTATCGGCGTAGTAAGCGGTAAGGGCGGCGTAGGTAAAAGCCTTGTTACCTCTCTGCTTTCCGTATATACCAACCGTCTGGGATACAATACCGCTATTCTGGATGCGGATATAACCGGTCCTTCCATCCCCAACGCCTTCGGTCTTCACGAAAGAGCTATGGGCACCGAAATGGGTATGCTTCCCGCAGTTACCAAGACGGGCATTCAGGTAATGTCCCTTAACCTGCTGCTTGAGAGCGAGACTGCTCCCGTTGTATGGCGCGGCCCCGTTATTGCAGGGGTGGTAAAGCAGTTCTGGACAGACGTTGTTTGGAACGACGTTGACTTTATGTACGTTGATATGCCTCCCGGAACGGGCGATGTTCCCCTCACCGTGTTCCAGTCTTTGCCTATCGACGGTATCGTGGTAGTAACCTCTCCTCAGGAGCTGGTCGGTATGATCGTTGAAAAGGCTGTCAATATGGCTAATCTTATGAACGTACCCGTGCTGGGCATTGTTGAAAACTTCAGCACCTTCAAGTGCCCCGATTGCGGTAAGGTCCATTCCATATTCGGCGAAAGCCGTATTGATGAGGTTGCAAAGCGCCACGGTATAGAAACCGTTTGCCGTCTGCCTATCGACCCCACCTTCGCCGCTTCCGCAGATGCAGGCACGATCGAGCTTTCCGAAGAAACCGAGCTCGTAAACCTTGCAAAGAAGATAACAAATAATTAAGCTTACACAAAACCCGTGATATGTTCACGGGTTTTTAACATTTCACCCTTGACATACCGCGTTAGTGTATGATAATATATAGATGAAAGGAAGTGTTTTCCTTTAAAACTACCACAAAAGGAGGACGATTTTATGCGTAAATTCAATCACAAAAACCGCCCTCGGCGGTGTTTGAAACTCTGCGCAAGAAAAAAAGGAAACAATTAAAGTCCTCGCAAATGTTTTTGTGAGGATGAAAAACCGACAAAACCACAAAACTAAAAACAACATTAAATAAAGGAGGGATTAAAATGAAAAAAATATTCGTTTTTTTCATATCGTTAGTATTAACCGTATCTATGTGCTTTTTGATATCGTGTAGTACTGCTCCTGTTGATGAATCTCAAGTATCGCATGAGAATTCTGTTGGGCCGAGCGAACCTTCTTCCGATATCAATGAAAATGTTTTTGTTCCCGATAAAAACGTATCCCAGACACCGGATGATATCAGCGATATATCCGAAAATGAAGTGTCTTATGACGAAGTATCCGGCGATGAAGAATCTGATGACATTTCCGAATCTTCCGGTGACGTTTCCGAAAAGCTTATATCAGAAGACACCGCTTTGGAAAAGGCAGTTATTAAAGCAAACGTGGATTCCGATGAAATTTCGAATATAAAAATCGAATTGGAATACGATAACGGTGAATGGCAATACGAGATAGAGTTTGAAGATGCTCACTATGAGTATAAGGTAACGATTGATGCTGAAACCGGTTCGAGCTTGGATTATGAACGGGGATGGAACGAAAAATACCGCAATCCGGCATTTTTGGGTACTACGGGTAACATATATGCTTTTAAAATGAGAATCAAGCCCAGCGGCATGGGAATATTTATATTCCAAGAAGTATATGAGCCTATGGAACCGTGGTTCGGATACGTAGACGGTTCATACGGCGAACCCAGCTTTAACGATTGGATAACAAAATATACAGACGAATGGTTTGAGGAAAACAGATTGTTTGTTGGTGAATTGATTGCCGATGGTCAAATAGAGATAGTAGGTATTTACGAAGAGTTCGGGTATACTGAAGAATACGATCATGAGTATAGCACGCTTCGGTTGGTCTACAATCAGTTGACCGAGGAAGAAAGAGTTTATGAAGAAGATGGCAGCTTCTACGGTTATTACTTTCTGCTCGAGCTTTCAAAAGAAGATTATCCCGAAGAACACTTCACGGACGGAACCGGCAGAGGGACGAAGGAGCTTCTCGGAGATGCCACCAAGTAATATTAAAAACACAGCGTAACAAAAACAAAAATCCGACAGAGTTTTCTGTCGGATTTGTCTTCTCGTGGTCCCCAAAAATCCGTAGGATTTTAGGGGTGTCTTCTCGGTGTACTTTTAATCTACGTTACTGCGGTTTTCTCTGGTAACGGGCACCTCGTGTTCTCTGGGGCGGAAAAGCAGGCTCACACACCAAAGACCCGCAAGGGCAACCACGGTGTATATAACACGACTTGCCAGCGCGCCCTGGCTGCCGAATATCCAGGAAATAAGGTCGAATTTAAAAATACCGATCAGCCCCCAGTTAAGACAGCCGATAATTGAAATTATAAGTGCGATTCTATCCATTAGCATATTTTTATATATCTCCTCTCGGTTTGTGTTTATTTTGTGCATTAAAAGAAAAGATATACATTGACATTTTACTTTTTAAAATGTAAAATATAGTAAATATTTTTTTAACGCAAAAGAGGAAAAATATATGAGAATGCGCCCCAAGAAAAACCGTGCTACACGGCTTGATAACGTAAAAGAGCTTTTTGCGGTAACTACCGAAGACGGTAAAATAGATATTCCCGCATCTTTCGGGGAAGAGAGCAATATATCCATAGAGATAGGCTGCGGAAAGGGCAGATTTATCTGCGGAAAGGCTATGCAGTTTCCCGATGAAAATTTTATCGCCTTTGAGCGTGTTACCGACGTTAATATGATGGCAATGGAAAAAGCCTTTGCCGCCGGACTCACCAACGTCCGCTTTCACAACGGGGATGCAAAGGAGCTGTGCAATCTTTTACCCCCTCATTCGGTAAATACTATTTATCTTAATTTTTCCGATCCTTGGCCCAAAAAGAGAAATGCAAAGCGCCGGTTGACCAGCCCCCTGTTTTTGGAAATGTACAAGGGCTTGCTGGCTCCCGACGCCGTAATATATTTTAAAACCGATAATATAGGACTTTTTGAATATTCGCTGGAAACCTTTGCGGAGTGCGGTTACACTCTTTCCAACGTGTGCTACGACCTGCATAACGATGCGGTTCTGTCTGCAAACAATATACAGACCGAATACGAAGAAAAGTTTTCGGAAAAAGGTTTTACCATTAATTATTTGGAAGCACGGCTCAAATAGTTTTCCACAACCTCACGCTCGCTGAAGTAGGTGCGGGTGCCGTTTTCTTCTATATAATCTTCGTGTCCCTTGCCGATCAGCATAATAACGTCGCCCTTCTGTGCGTTTTCAAGGGCGTATTCGATAGCGTCCTTACGCTTGTTTATGATTATATATTTTCCGTCCGCTTTTTTCATACCTATCAGGATATCGGCAACGATATCCTCTATTTTTTCATAGCGGTTGTTGTCTTCGGTTATAATGGAAAGGTCTGCGTTTCTGCCGATCACTTCGCCCATGGAATAACGGCGCAATTTACTTCTGTTACCGCCGCATCCGAACACAGCAACAATACGCTTGGGTGAGTATTTCAATATGGTTTCAAACAGATTTTGCACAGAAAACTCGTTGTGGGCAAAATCTATCATAACCGTGTAATCGGTAGTACCGGGGATAATCTCCATTCTGCCGCGGATATAGGTGTTTTTAAGACCTTCCTCGATAACCTCGTAAGAAACTCCTCTTTCCCTTGCGCAGGCAATGACCGCCAAAGCGTTGTATACGGAAAATTCACCGGGCTGGGAAATACGGAAATGGTGCAATCCCTCGCTGTCGCGGCAATCGAATTCGGTAATAAGTCTGTGGTCGCCGGAAACAAAGGTAAGGTTTTCCGCCATAATGCCCGCATCACCGAAGAAACCGAATCTTCTGTATTTTTCTCTGGGTATATCTTTAACTATTCTGTCGTAATATTCGCTGTCGCGGTTAACAAAAACCTTTTTGGATTGGTTGAATATCATCTTTTTGCAGTTAAGATAATCTTCAAAATCCGTGTGTTCGTTTGCGCCGATATGGTCGGGGGAAAGGTTTGCAAACAAGCCCAGATCAAACTCAATACCGTAGGTTCTGTCCAGCATAAAGCCTTGGGACGTTGCCTCGATAATAGCGGCGGTACAGCCTGCGTTCAGCATTTCCCGGTAGTATTTGTGTATAATATAGCTTTCGGGTGTGGAATTATTGGTTTTTATTACCTTGTCACCGTAAATAATTCCCGTTGTGCCGATAATACCAACCTTTTCTCCTGCTTTTTCAAGCACGGATTTAAGCATATAGCTAATGCTGGTCTTTCCCTTTGTGCCGGTAATACCTACCGTAAACAGCTCTTTATCGGGATGACCGAACAGGTTTGCAGACATAAGTGCAAGGGTTTTTCTGTTGTCTGCCGTAATGATCACCGTAGCATCGTCGGGCAGGTCGATATCTCTCTGCGCCACAAACACACGTACGCCCTTGGCATAAGCGTCCTTGGCGTAATTATGCCCGTCAAGCTGGAAGCCAACGATACAAATAAACACGGTGTTCTCCCGAGCTATACGGGAATCGTAAACAATATCCTCAATCTCCACGTTCAAATTGCCCTTAAAAGTGTATTCAATTCCGCTAAGCAATTGGTTAAGTAACATTATAAACAACTCCCTTTATTTTATTACTTTTATTATAATGCTTTAATCTTAAAAAGGCAAGATAAAAATTAAAAACGGTATTCACATTTGCAAAAAAATATGTTATTATATTTCCGTTGAAAGGAGTGCGGATATGACAGGCGGTTTTTTTGCTTTAATGTTCAGAATGAAATATATTAACCGTTGGGGATTGATGCGTTCTTCACGCACGGAAAATCTGGCAGAGCATTCCTTGGAAGTGGCGCTTATCGCCCACGCTATCGCTTCAATCGGCAACGCGGTTTTCGGTAAAGATTATAATTGCGACCGTATCGCCGTCAAAGCCATGTATCATGATGCCCCGGAGATACTCACGGGGGATCTTCCCACTCCCGTCAAGTATTATAACGAGGAGATCAAAAACGCATACGATACTGTGGAAAAAGCCGCGTATCAGCGCTTCTGTGAGCTTATGCCGCAAGAAATAAAGACAGAGTACGCAGACCTTCTCTCTTGCACAAAAGACGAAAAGGCGGTCATTAAAGCGGCAGACAACATATGCGCATACCTTAAATGCGCAGAGGAAACCAACAGCGGCAACACAGAGTTTTCCCTTGCAAAGCAGACCACCTTTAACAAAATGTGCGCTATCGACCTGCCGGAAGCAAAGTATTTTATAGAAAACTGTTTAAGCAGCTTCAATCTCCCTCTTGATGCAATACAATAAATCTAAATAAAAAACTATTCTTGGAGGAAAAACAAATGAAAATAGGTATTATTTCCGATTCCCTTCTTCTGGATTTTCCCGCAGCCGTAAAGAGAGCAGCTTCTCTCGGCGCAAGCGGTATCCAGAAATATCTCACCTTCGGTGAATTCGTAGCAGAAAATATGACCCCTGCAAAGATCGCAGAAGTTAAGGATATCATGTCCTCTAACGGCATCGTATTTTCCGCTATCTGCGGCGATTTCGGTCTTGATCTTGACCATCCCGAGATAGTTGAAAAATCCAAGAAGGTGCTTTATTCCGCAAAGGAACTTGGCTGTAACATCGTTACCACCCATATCGGCCACCTTTATCTTGAAGAGGATGCCCGTATGGAGCTTATCCGCAAGAACGCTCGTGAGCTTGCAGAATATGCAGACAGCATCGGTTCTGTTTTCGCTGCTGAAACCGGCACCGAAAAGGCTCCCGTGCTCAAGGCTTTCCTTGATTCTCTCGGAGCGAAGGGTATGCGTGTAAACCTCGACCCCGCAAACCTTGTAATGGTTGCTAAAGACGATCCCGTTGCAGCTGTTGAAGTACTTAAGGATTATATCGTTCACACCCACGCAAAGGACGGTATCGTAACCGATACTACCAAGCACGGCTGGCTTGAGGTTCCCCTCGGAAAGGGCGGCGTTGATTGGGATAACTACCTTGCGGCGCTCAACAGAATAGGCTATACCGGCTACCTCACCATCGAGCGTGAGTGCGGCGAAGACCCCGCAGCAGATATCAAGATGGCTGTAGACTTCCTCAGAACTAAGCTTGCAAACCTCGGCATCGCACTTGATAAATAATTCTTCACATCATACAAAAAACTCCCGATATATTCGGGAGTTTTTTATTGCGTTAAATTGTTATGGTGTAGGGTCTACAAGATGTTTGTCTGCATCAACCGTTATTCCCCATGCGTCTGTTACAGCGGGGATTTCGGTGTAATCAGTCTTACCTGCCGCTTGAATGGTTTGGGTAATGATCTCAACATTCAGCGTGTAGCCTGCGGGGACAACCGCGCCGTCCTTAAGCTTAACGGACTCGATCAGAACAGGGGAATCATTACCGCTACCGCTATCGCTATTTACGTAGTTTCTGCAGTAATAAAATCCGCCTTCTTCAAACCATTCTGTTGTGTTAAGAACGATAACGTAATCCGTGTCCTTTACGGGAGGCTGACCGAGAACGCTTCCGTTTTCACCGTCTTTCCACGTGATAACGATTGCGGCGCGAACGTAAACCGCGTAACCGGGATTGCCGATATCAACCTTAACGTCTTGCTTTATCGTACCGTCAAAGGATTCCTCAATAACGGGAGAGTGCTCCGGCGCAACGGAGAAATCGTTTTGCACCGTGCCTGTGTTTAATTTAAGGTAGGCAACCACGCTTCCGGCAGTGATCGCCGCCACCAATAAAACCGCAACGAAAGCACATATTACCATACGCCGCGCCTTTTTTATGTTCATGCTTGCCTCCTTAAAAAGATTTTAGTTAAATACGTTTTCGTTGCTTGCTTCACCGTTCAACCAGTTGGAAGAATCGGCTTCGTTGGTAAAGGTTACCGTTTGTCCGGACTTCGCATCAAGCGTTATATAGATCTTGCTGTTTGATATTTTCGTTGAAGTATCGATATTTTTGCTTTCCACGTCGGCAGCGGTATAATTCCATGACCAATCAGATAACTTAGTTACAGTGTAGGATCCTGTCGGAAGATTGGTAATGTTAAATTCTCCCTCACCCTGAACAGCAACATAAATATCAATGTACGATAACTTGCCTTGTCCTTGTACTCGGAATATAAAGCTATCGGATGTGGTATCGGCAATTTTATTCTCCACAAGAAGATTGGTATATATCGGAGCAAAATATGAATAATAGGTGATATTACCGTCGATATTGCCGTCTTTGCCATCATCGCCAAAGCCGGAAGGCTTATATGTGGCGGCAGTAGTGATTAAAGTTCCGGCGGCATCGTACCAACCGATAAATTCATAGCTGGACAATGCGTTCGCAGTTGCAGACTGTATCTGATCTATTCGTTCACCGGTAGAGTTATTACGCGTTACCATACCAAAGTTCACAGCACCAACGGTGTTGCAACGCACTTCATAATTTACAATATAAGTGCGGGGCTTGAAATAGAAGACTATTTCATTTTGTGCTTCATCGTTTCTGATTTCCAGAGATTGCGTTTGAGGCTTTTCGTCTGTTGCATAGAAGAAATAGTCAACGCCGTTGTTCTTAATAGAATTCGGAGCGCTCTCCGTTACTATGGATTCGTATTTGTATTTAGTTGCGCTTTCAATAGTTTCTAACGCATTCTTACCGTATTCTACGTATTTTACGGTATACGAATACTCATTACGGGAGTAATAAATCTTTACGGTAACACCGGTATACTCAATAATTATGTTATTGAACGCACTTTCGGCGGTTATGATTTCGCCCTCGTCGCCGTTTTCTTCATAGGTTATAAGCGTGTTCATATCAGGTTTATGAGTAAAACCGGTATAAGAACGCACGTCTACCGTTAATTTATTGCCCAGATTTCCAACACCAACAATAGATTCCAGCATAGAATAGTTGGATGGATCGTTGGAATCTGTAGAATCGATGTTTTCGATATAATACTCAACGGAGTACAAGCCGTGGACAGTATCCTTTACGTAATAGAAGGTAAAGGTATTTGCTTCTATTGCGGAAGTAGCGTTAGCATCATACTGCAGAGCGCGTGTAATATAATATGAGGTGGGAAGATAGCCGTTTATAGGCTTAAATTTTTCAGAAATTATAGCGTTTGACGTATAAGTTTGATATTCTTCGTGCAACACGTTGTTTGTGCCCTGTTCAAGATAACGTATTTTGTAAAATACAATATCATCGTACATATACTCAAACGTATATCTGTTGGCCGAAGGATTCGCTTCCATAAGTATGGAGTGGGAGTTTGTTAAGGGGAAAAAGTGTCTTGCAAAGGGTGCGTAAAGCGCAGACCCGCTCTTTGCTTCAAAGGTCTTGGTTTGTCCAACAGAAGCGTGAGCAGAAAGCGTATCTGCTATTGCGTATCCCGCAGGATATGAATTGAAATCCTGTGTGTTTGTGCCGCTTACCGCGTCTTTCAAAACGTATTGAATCTCGTATTCGGTGTCAAGACCGGTCTGCCATTCCGCAAACAGAATAAGATCTCGTGTAACCTCCATACTGTCCGGAGCAAACTTCTTTTTGTTGTCTTCGTCCATATAGAACCAGCCTACAAAATCATATTCCGCTGCCTGATCTCCTCCGTTTATAGTGATATCAAGATCTCCGGGGAATTCGGGGGTGGAAAGGTATGCAGATCCTAAGGTACTACCGTGTAGTACGTTTTCCGCCTTCATAAAATGGTATACCGTATCTGTTTCATCATTTATATCCTTTTGAATATCGGAATAAGCAGAATAAAACAGTATGGTTCTTTCAACAGGCGTCCACTTTGCATAAAGAGTAAGGTCGCCGTTGGGCATGGTATCTTTTTCCCAATCGACTTCGGTGCCTTCAAGGTATTCGGGTGTTGTATACCAACCACCGAATACGTAAGCGCCGGGTTCTACACCTATAGGGTAATATGAATCTGCGCCGTGAATATACTGCATCTTTGAATCGGGAATTTTATATTCGTTCAAAGCTGTGCCAAACTTTGTGGAATCGTTTCCTTCACCGTCGATTACGGCGTTGTAGTTATAAAACGACAGCTTACTTTCTATTCGCTCATAGTAAAAGCAATTACAATAAGCACACTTTGTACCATTTGGACACGAGGGGTTGTCTTTAAAGTTAGAAGAATTTGCCTGCAAATCGTTCGATGTGCCCGAAGTGTTATTTACACAAACTACACCGGTATATTCGAAAGGATCGACACGAGTTGAACCGTTATGCGCCGCATAGAAGGTGTGCGTTGCGATCAGATCATACGATTTGCCGTTATACACGACATCACCGCTTCCATCAATCGCTTCATAATATATGTGATAACTGTGTTCGTCGATCGGACCCAACCAGCTTACGCTTGATTCGTAATTCTTTGAACCCCACCAAGCACCCATTCTCTGTGCCACGTAATACGTAGTACCGTTTTCAACAATGGGCGTATTAAGGTTGGATTCTTTGATCATATCCGAATTCATATAAGGATACGGACCAACTATATTTGCGTGTTC
>JAFOBR010000090.1 GCA_017381715.1 Clostridia bacterium | reverse complement strand
CTTCGGAGTTCGTGAAAGCGGAGTTAAGATACACCTGTATGTATTTTAGCTCCTTGTTGCCCAAAACGTTTATATAAAATATTATTGCGGTAATAAAAAACAGCGATGCGGTTACCGCAATGGTAATAAACAATTTTTTCGTTGCTTTTTTCATTTTTCACCTCTCCTGCTTGCTTTTAATTATTTTTTCCAAAGCTCCTTACGGCGAATTTGCTTTTTGGTTTCTTTCCAGCAGGATTCAAAATATTTCTTAAAAGCGTTGTATTCCGCTTCAAGATTTAAAAATTCTTCCTTGGAAAGAGTCGTTTCCGGCTTTTCGGCGCCGCCTTCGGCAAGCTTTGCGCCGCGGACTCTGGCGCATTGCAAATTGTATTTTTCCGCAAGCTCTTTGTAATCCGCAATAAACTTTTCGTTCAGCTTTTTTATCTCATCCTTGTGGTTTTCGTTTATTTTCTTTATCTCTTCATCCTTGCGCTCAAGCGAAGCTTCTGCGTAACTCAACGCTTGCTGGTGCTTGTCTTTGTTTATACGCAAAATCTCTTGCTGTCTGCGAAGTTCGGCTTTTGCGGCGTCGGTTTCTTTTTTCGCAGCTGCACGTATTTGCTCTGCCTCCGCTATTTTTTTCTCAGCTTCCAAAAGAAGGTTTTTCCCTTCGTTCAGACGCTGTATTTGAGCTTGCGCATCTGCGCATTTATCCTCAAGCGCCATAACGTATTCGGTAACGGCGCTGTCCGTATTGCCGATAATTTGCTTAAGCTCGTATATACGCTTTTCTCTGGCTTTCCGTTCTTCATTCAGCTTGTCTTCGCAGTACTGCTTGTATCTTTTCTCCAATTCGTCGTAAAGACCGCCGCTTCTGTAGGAAAGATAAGACGTAACTGCAATAAGCTCCGCATAATCGGCTCTCGATTCTGCTTTCAACGCGCCCGATTGCTTGTAAAGCTCTTTTACCGTGTATCCGTTTCCGTTATACGCCACCAGATAATCGTACAGCTCCAGCGCTTTTGAAAAGCAAGTATTTTGCAAAAGCACGTTTGTTCTTGCAATAGGCGGTTTTAGCACGGGTGCGGTGGAAACTTCCACCATCAGACCCGTTTTAAGCAGAGTATCCGTTTCCGCAATAATATTCTTAATGCGCTTCAGCCCGTTTTCCGTTTTTTTTGCGGTTTCTTTATCAACCGCATTAGAGGAAACTTCTTTGTATTTAAGTGAAAAGCTTATCTTTTTTGTTTTGTCGCCGATAGTTTTGTCAAGCTCTATTTCGGAAGAAAACAAGTTCGCGTTTTCGCATATCTTGGCGTACTTTATTTCGGAAAAATCCTTTATGTAGCAAAGAAGCATATACAAAAAACGGTTTTCGTATACCGCATAAGTGCCGATATTTTCTGTCATCAGTATCTTTTCGGGAATAATTTCTTCGCCGGGAGCAGGCTCTCGCGTTATCATCTGGCTATGCCGTGCCAAATGCTCTACGGATGTTTTTGAAACTCTGCGGGCTTTTTCTATAGGGACAGTTTCGCCCTGACGGAGAATAAACTGTCTGTTTTCCTTAATTGCACGATCTATAAAGGGGAGAGAACTTTCTATCTGCTCCACCCAGTCTGTGTTTATTTCGCAGGTACTTAAAACAGTATCGCACTTTTCGCCTTTTTTGTCTGTGCGCAGAATGGCGCGCTGCATTTTTGTATTCTCCGGCTCGTTCCCTTTGGCTTGGAGATAAGCCGAATATCCTCGGTGCATTGCATCCAGCATTTTGTCTTGCATAACGGACCCCCTTTTAAAAAGGTTTTAAACTGAATTATACGTTCCTTTTAATGCGTTTTATATGTTCGTTGCTTTGAGGCATGTTTTTAAGCCCAAACAATTCGTCAAGTAAACTTAAAAGATTATCGCTTTCGCTTTTAACAAAAGCAGGGCTCAACTGCTCCAATTTACGGAGTATCTTTCTCGCCAGAATATCGTCCAAAGCTTCGGTCTCTGTTCCTCCGCAGGCTAACATAACAGGCACGTAAGCCTCTATCTGCCTCATAATTCTGTTGCCGAAGGATACTCTGAACACTTCGGAAAGATATTCGTCCAGCCTTTTAAGCTTTTCCTTGCTTTCGCTTG
>JAFOBR010000089.1 GCA_017381715.1 Clostridia bacterium | reverse complement strand
GTCCCTATCTGTCGTGGGCGCAGGATATTTGAGAGGAGCTGTCCTTAGTACGAAAGGACCGGGATGGACATACCTCCGGTGCATCGGTTGTTCCGCCAGGAGCACAGCCGGGTAGCCGCGTATGGAAGTGATAAACGCTGAAGGCATCTAAGCGTGAAACATGCCTCAAGATTAGATATCCCTTGACATTAAGTCAGTAAGGTCACTTGTAGACTACGAGTTTGATAGGTCAGAGGTGTAAGCGTAGTAATACGTTTAGCTGACTGATACTAATAGACCGATGGCTTGGACTGCTTTTGCTAATCATTCTTCTATTCATTTTTCTTTGTTCTTTATCCTGAACAAAGTTCATAGTCAGTGTCTTTAACAGCGAGGGTCCACCCGTTCCCATCCCGAACACGGAAGTTAAGCTCGTTTGTGCCCACAATACTTGGCTGGAAGCGGCCCGGGAAGATAGGTCGATGCTGACACGCCTCTTTAGCTCAGTCGGTTAGAGCATCTGACTGTTAATCAGGGGGTCTTAGGTTCAAGTCCTAAAAGAGGCGCCAAAAACACTCAAGTCTATATGCACCTTTAGCTCAGTTGGTAGAGCAACTGACTCTTAATCAGTGGGTCCCGGGTTCGAATCCCTGAAGGTGCACCAAAGACTTGAGTGTTTTTTTGTCGTTTTCGTCAACAGTTTAACGCTGTTGACTTTTTTGTTTTTTCGTGATATTATAATGTTACAATGTGTTTCGCTTTTATTTGTAATTAATATATGGGAGTTGAAAGCATGATAAACCTCAATAAAGCGCAGTTTACACCCGGCGTAATCGCTATTAGTGCGCTTTTTATCCCTGCGCTTATTAGCGTCGCTGTCTATTTATTTTTTGATTTTTCTGTTGACTTTCTTGTCGGCTTGCTCATTTCTTTGTGTGTTTATTTATGTATCTTGTTGCTGTTTTGGATTTATTCAAATTCTCAAGACAGAATGTTGATTCTAAAGGAAGAAAGTTTGCAGGTTATAAACCCGAAAGTTGTAAACGGCGTCGATTGTTACGAGGTTAGGTATACTGATATTATCAGCTTTGAGCATTATCGCATTACATCTGTAAAAAGTTGGCTAATGATATTTTTTAATGTTATGCCGAGATATACTTCTGTGAACTTTCTTGTTAACGGCGAGACTGTTTCCAAACCGGTTGGATATTTGCGTCTTAATGATATACGAAAAATCGCTTCTGATCATAATATTAAATTGATAGAGCATTGAAGATTAAACGCTGTTAAAGTAAATATGTTAAGGGGTATAATATGAAATTCAATAAAAACCTTTATTATTCGTTGACCTTCTTTATCAGCATCCCGTGTTTCTTTCTTTTTGTGGAGATACTATTTTTAATCGCTTCAATTTGGGGCGATTATCCGTTAGCCGAAGTGCTTGTATATATAAATTTGTCTATGCTTGCAATGCTGTTGTTGTATTTGGTCCTTGGCTTCAAATTTATATTTCAATATGTAATTATTGATGAGCGCGGTATTTCTGTTTGTTTTTTCAAAAAGACACTGCAATGTTTCCGCTGGACAGATATAGCCTCTATACAGAAATCCTCTTTTGCAAGCATTAGATCCTACAAAATCGTTCTTCAAAACGAAAAATTTATATATTTAGAGAGAAGAAAAGCAATCAAAAAAGCTATAGAAACGCATTATTCAAGAGAGGTTTTATAATTATTATGTTTAAATATAAAAAATATTTAAAACGGCTTGAAGAGTTTGTTAACGATTTCGGTTGCGATTTGGTGTATTTTAAGTACGACCGGCGAGTCTTTGGAAATATGCACGTGATCATTCGTAAAAACGGGCAACTGTTCGAATACTTCGTTGATAGGGGCGATATTTGCGATTTTAAAGGCATTTTAGCGCAGCGTTCAGATGTAGCAAACAAACGCAAAACGCCCTTCGGCGCGCTTTTAGAGGTCCTGGCGCAGCAACTATCAGATGTTGAAGCTTGATTGTGTTTTTGAGGATTATATGGAAAATAGTTTATTGAGTTTTTGTAAAAAATATTGGATTTGTTTTTTATTAAATGTCATATATATTGCAGGGCTGATTTTAACAGATTGTTTTGCAGATGCGTACATAAGCGGTAGCGGTACAATTAAATTCAATTTAAACGAATTATTCCGCATGTTTTTTGTTCCGCTGTTTGCTTTGGTGTACGGATGTTTGTCATTTGCTGTATCCAAAAACGCATGGTTTCCGCAGTTGATATTTTTGATGTTCACTTTTGCTTACTGGTTCGGATTTGACATTAAAAACCTCGCCTGGCTTGGTACTTATTTTTGGACAGTATATCCGCTTGTATTGTCATTTTTGGGAACTGGGATAACCGCTTTTATTTATTATTTGATTAAGGCAATCAAAAACATTGTTAAAACTACAAGGGAACAAAATTAAAATTTACTCGCTATAGATGACAAGCGCAAAAGTCCCTTCGACGCGCTTTTAGAGGTTCTGGCACAGCAACTATCAGATGTTGAAGCTTGATTTATACATTGATCGAAGAGCGTTATTTTTAATATCAACCAAACAAAAACTCCCGTCTGCAAAAAGACGGGAGTTATTTTGTTGTGGGTGATTTTTACGGGGTCCCTGAGGAGCTGATAGGCTTCTTGGGGTGATTTTATACTTCGGGGTTTATCCATACGGGAACCATAGTATCATCGAACTGGAATTTGTATACGGCTTCGATCTGTGATTCGCCGCAAGGTACTGCGTAATATTCTTCTGTGTCGTTGTATTCTACGCGGTAAACATCGAATTTTGTGTATCCTTTGTAGGTAAAATCGGTATAAACACCTTCGGTAACACCAATGTGTGTCCATTCGGTTCTGTACTGATCGAGAACGTAATTATTGAAGTATTCTTCAAAAATATCGTTGCCTTCCCACTTATACTCGGTTCCGGTTAACTTCGGACAGTACGTACCCTTCGGAATATTGCCGAGGTTATAAACATCTCTGCCGTATCCGACTTCGCCGGTGTTCATATTACACCCAAAACTGTAATAAACCACTTCACCGTCGCCTGTTATATAGCACAAACCGCGGTTGCGAGTAACGTCATTTATATAAGTATGAAGCATTAAAGGTTCGTCGCTTGATTCGGTGTTGTGAACGTATAATACCTTGCCTACTCTGTAAGCGATACCTTCGTCAATTTCTATAAAAGCGAAGCATTTTATATTTTCACTTACCGTTACCGTTAATTTCCAATTTTGTCCAATACCGTCTTTATCTATAAAATTAACGTAGCCGGGCTTAGGAACAGCCTCATCATCGAACTCACCTTCGAAAGACACGCTTATATCAAAAACGGCATCGCCGGTATTAAAGCGGGAATTTTTAAAAAACTCTTCAGGGAAATATGTATCCAGTTGTTTTATCGCGGGCTGCTCTTCCTGCGGGGGTTGCTCTTCGGGCAAAGATTCGCCTACTTTCAGGCAGGTGTATCCGTACCATTCGGGGGAGGTGAAACCCTCTGCGTCTTCGTTGTAGTAGACTGTGTAGTCTACCTCAAACGTATATTCCTGAGTCATCTCTGTAGAGTAATCCTTTGGTGCATCACCCTCGAAATACACATCTTTCAAAGAAGTGCATCCTGCAAAAACCGATTCATTCATCGAAACTACCGTATCGGGAATGGAGATTTCTTTAATAGCGGTGCATGTAAATGCAAAGTAATCAAGGCTTTCCAAACCGCTGTTCAGGGTGATTTTTTCTAACTCCTGACAATACCCAAATGCGCCCATACCAATACTTTTTAAGCCCGAGGGAAGCTCAAACTCTTTGAATTTGCATTGGGAAAAAGCGTACGAAGGGATCGTTTCGAGGTTTTCGGGAAGAGTTATATTTTCCAATCCGCTTCCGGCAAACGCTTCGGAACCGATTTCTTTAATGCTTGCAGGCACAGTTATGTCTTTAAGGGCGGTGCATCCGGCAAAAGCGCGATTACCGATAACCTCAAGCGATTCGTTTAACACTACTTTGTATATTTTTTGGTTGCCCCAAAAAGCGTTTTCTTCTATGTAGGTAATGGTTTCTGGCAAATAAACTATTTGTGCATTGCCGCCGCTAAAAGCGTATGACGCAATACCGATTACGGGAAGCCCTTGGTATTCGGGAGGAATTTTTACAATAGGATCATTGCCTTTGTATTCCAAAACTCTGTATCCGTCGTCGGAACGTATGCCGAAGGTGAAACTCTCAATAGGAGAATACTCGTCCTCTTCTTTTTGAGGGCGTGAAGATTCATTCGGCACGGATACGTCCGATCCCTCCGGTGCGGAAGAATTATTTTCCGCTATGCAGGAAACTGCAAGGAAAACTGTGGAAATAATCAATAGTAAAGCCAAATATTTTTTCATAGCAATACCTCCTGTTTGTATGATTAAATTATATTCGGGGGGGTGGATTTGTCAATAGCAAGCTATTAATAATATTTAAATTTTTTTATATGCTAAAGGGCTGTTGAAAACAACAGCCCTTTGCAGAAGGTATATATACGACGGTTTGGCGTTGTCGTACATAGCGTATTCAGCGCCCGAATATACCCTGCGGGCGAAAGGTTTTATGATCTTTTGAGATTGGAAAGAATCAAAATTATGTCTTCATAGGAGTTCGCGCAAATACAGTAATAATAGTCGCCGTAAAAGCAGACCGCATAATATTCAGGGGGAGATACTGTGTCATCGAAGATATAGAAAGTGCAATCTTCTATTACAAATTCTTCCTTGTAACTATGGAAGGGGTGTGAATCGGTTTTTCGCTCGACATGTACGCTTACGTAGGGGGTGTTGGTCGCAAACCGAATTATTTCTTCAGAAGAAGCCGTTGAAACGAACTCAATGGCTTTTAATGTGATACCTTCGGGAAGAACTGTCGGATACCAAATATCAATGTCATTGCTTTGTAAAGCTTCTTCTACGGTGTCGTATTCCTGCTGTACGTCCTGAAACTCCAGTGTTACGTTGCCTTTATTGAGTGTTCCGCCGGGTCCCATACCAATAACTTCCCTGAAATAATTAAAAGGGTTGAAATCCACAGCGGTTGCGGTAATGGTAACGGTGGCGAAAAACACGGCAACAGCCGCTGCAACGAGCAACGCCCTTTTAAACCGCATACGTCTTGCAGGCTTTTTTGCAGGCGCAGTTTTGTTTATGATATTAAAAAACTCTTCTTTTGTTATTAACGGACCTTTTAATTCGTCAAGCCTTGCGGCACAGGCGTTAAGCGTATCGATATCGCCTTCGTCGGTACAAAGCATAGCTGTTTCATAATCGAACAGCATTTGCAAAGTGGCAGCATCCAGCTCTTCTATACAAAGCTTGTCTTCCGTTATAAGCTTTTTTAGTTCTGCACCACCAAGTGTTTCGTGCAATTTTTTATCCATCTATTTACCCCTCATTAATATATGATGTAAAAACCCAAAAACCTCTATAAACTTTTTTGAAAAATTTTAAAAAAGTTTGTTTTTTATGGTATAACTGTACTTATCCTTTATGGATTTTCTTATATTCCACACGGTACTTTCGCTTACTCCCAGCTTATGCATTATCTCTTTGCAGGAAAGCCTTTGCTCAAACATAAGCCCAAACACCTGTGCTTCACGAGGTGTAAGCTCGTTTTTAAGCAGGGAATATACGTCATTTTCCAGCCAGATGTTATACAACGCCATTTCAAAAACGTCTTCTGCATACAAAACATCGTCAATATCCGTATCGGAAAAATTGCTTTGATATTTTGCCTGCTCGGTCTTCACGTGAAGTGCAATATATTTAGCGGCAGTAACCACCCATTTTTCGGGCGATTCGTGGCGCATAAGCTCTTTTATTTTGCGTATCATCAATAAATGCAGTTCGCTTAAAGCTTCGTCTTTAAGGGACAGATAACTCTCGCCCAGCATCTTTTCTGTTACACGCACAATCAAAACGTATTCTTTTTCAAGCAATTTTTCCAAAAACTCTTTTTCCTGTGCGGACAGGGCGTTTATTGAGTTTTCACTGTGTTTCAAAGCGCTCGTTCTCCCTTGGTAGATAGTTTTACAAGTATGTGTAATATACCATATCGGTGAAAATAAGTCAAGAACGGCAGTGTTGACAAGATGATAAGGGTGTGTTAATATATTTTTATAAGATTTAATTCGGGTGATATGAATTGAGCTCTAAGGGAATTATTATTCACGATACAGATATAAGCGCATATTGGGAAAAACTATTTTTACAAAGCGGGCTGGATACTCTGGGGATACATCCTGCAGGTGGAGTGGACGCCCATCTCACCTTGGAAAAATTTCTTTTTGCTCAAAATGATCCAACGGTATTCGGTTTTATTGACCGTCTTTCCTCCAAGGGTGTGCGTATAGAGCTGGAGTGCCACGCTTTATCTTGGTTGCTTCCCAGAGAAATGTTTGCAAAAAATCCCCATTGGTTCAGGGTAAACGAAAATGGTGAGCGCACTGCGGATTTTAATATGTGCCCTTCCTGCGGAGAGGCGCTGGAGTATCTGGCAGAGCGTACCCACCGTTTTGCTGCGCTTATCTCTTGGAACAGCAGTTATTTTCATTTGTGGATCGATGACGTGGCATCCGCACCTTGTATGTGTGAAAAATGCAAAAGCCTTTCTCCCTCCGATCAAGCGATGATAATATATAACGCAATGCTTAAGGGGTTAAAAGCCTACCGTAGCGACGCACGCCTTGCATATCTTGCGTACCACGGCACAATAGACGCTCCGTCCGTAAAGCCGGAGGAGGGGATCTTTTTGGAATTTGCACCCATACGCCGTTGCTTTGAGCATTCAATAAACGATGAGTCTTGCCAAAAGAACGTGGCGGAAATAGCTTCTTTGGATTCACTTCTTGCTTTTTTCGGTAAAAGGGATTCCAAGGTGCTGGAATATTGGATGGATAATTCTCTCTTTTCCGGCTGGAAAAAGCCATTTGTAAAACTGCCCTTTAACCGGGATATTTTGGAAAAAGATGTGGAATTTTACCGCGCCAAAGGCTTTGAGCGCATAACATCATTCGGCTGTTTCTTGAACGAAGAATACGCATCGGAATACGGCATACCGCCCGTAAAGGAATATGCGGAAGCGATCTTGAAACAGAATATATAACAATTGTAAAAGCACCGAGATAATCGGTGCTTTTTGCGATATATTAATCCTTCGTTTTTCATTTTTTCAAGCGAGATATCTATTGATTTTTCAAGTTCTTCCTCAACAAATTTTTCTAATAAGCTTTTTTGTTACAAGACCTTTTCCGATAAGCATTCCCAAGGTTACTTCCGCAACTGTCCAGCCGGTTTCCAAACTGCAGGGACCCCAGCCCACATCGTGGGGGATACCGCAGTATTCAAGTCGGTCAAGGTCAATTCCTCTGCACCATCCGCCGTTTAACCGCTTATCCTCGCTTATAAGCTGGGTTTTAATAAAGAAGGTGCAAATATCCTTCCAAGCGTTAAGGAAACGCACTTCTCCGCACACGTGCCAAGCAAAGGCAAAGCCCAAGGGGAGCCAGTTAAGGGAATACAGCAGGTCTGCAACGGGATCTCCGTTAACTGCCAGCAGGGAGCATTCTCCCCCCGCATTGTTAAAGCAAGCCGCCTTGTAGCCCGTATCCCATTCGGCGTATCCCCCCGATGTATGGCGGTGTTTTTGCAGATCGTTAAACACTCTGTCCAGCATATCGTAATGGGATTTTTCCTTGGTTGCCGCATATAAGACCGAGAGCGGGAATATAAGTCTGCACAATTCCGATGTTTCGCTGTGCTCACGGACGGTATCGGGATAAATCTTCATCAGCGTTTCCAAGCCTCGCACACCGGTGTTTTTAAAATCTTCGTCTCCCGTTAAAATATATCCCAGCAAAAGTGCGGCGCTGTAATATGCGTTGTAATGGGCGCTGGCATATCCGCTTTTCTCCGCCGCAAGGGTGCGGACCTCACGTCCCGATCTTATGTATTCAAGCACGTCTGTTCTTGCGGGGCGCAATCCATCCTCGCAGGTGGTTTGGCAAAGGAAGGAAAGTGCCTTTTTTGCTTTTTCGGTATATTTATCCGATACGCCGAAATAAGCGTACAGCAGGGAAGGAATAATAGCTCGGGCAACGTCATCCTGATAACATACGTTCCACGCCTGCTCCGACCAACGTACCATTCCCTCAAACTCACCTTCCCGAACCATTAAGGGTCCGTAGCAGAGCTCATACATTTTTTCGCCTTTTTTCTGCAGTTCGGCATTGTGGGAAAACAAAAACGCACCTGCCGCTTCACCCGTGCAGTCTGTACGAACCACGTCTGCGGTTATACGGGTGCCGTCGGGCAGAATGTTGTGGCTCAAGCCTTCCTTTATTCCTCTTGAACCGTCTTCCCGCACAAGATACTCCTTAAGCAGCTTTAAAGACCTTGACGTACATTTATCTATTTCATCATAAAAATGGGTTTCAAGCTGTCCTTTGATTTTATACTGCGTTTCGAGCATTCTGAAAGGCACAGCCGTTCCCAGAAATTCAAAAATATAATTTATAAGCGAATCCCATCTTTTTTGCGGAGAAAATACTGCCTGCTTGTAATTACAAAGCCGAAATGCCGCAGTAAGTATATTTCCATCCAGAAACAGCGCGACGTTTTTCAAAGGATCGTCATCAGGTCTGCTCTCAATTCTGTCATGAGCAGGTGTGAATTCACGGTAATACAAAAGGGGAATTGTATTCGGCATAAGGAAATGAGGGCGTATATAGCTGTTATAGCGGCTGTCAAGCAGGTCTCCCTCTTCAATTTCGGGTGTAAAGCTTTTGTCTGCCACAAGTCTGTGGGGTGCAACCTTTACGGGAGATGCTGAATAAACGCAACGAAAGCTATCGGTATATTCAAGAAACAAGGGCTTGCCCGTATCGGCAAAACGCTCCAACGCATCTCTTAAAAATGCATTTAAAATTATAGGCTTATCATCTGTACCGCCAAGCACGGCAACGCTGTCGTATTCGTTAATATCTTCCGCTTCGGTAATATCGGGAGATATCATATGGCATTCGCATGCAGAAAAAAACATTTTAGAAAGGTCGCTTTTTTCCCGTGTTATAAGTAATAGCTTCATAATACCTGCCTCCATAACGTCTTTTCTTAATTATACCATAGTAAAAATTCATAGTCAACACACATATTTTTTTTTGTTGACAATATACCCCACGGGGGTATATAATATGTGCAGGAGGTGAACTGTTTGAAAACAGAAACATATATTATCACCGGCATGCATTGTGCGGCTTGCTCCGGCGCAGTGCAAAGGGTAACTTCCCGCTTGAACGGAGTATCAGAGTGTGAAGTTAATCTTATGACAGAGAAAATGACCGTAAGTTTTGATCCCGAGCTTGTTGGTTTCGGGGATTTCGAACGGGTCATTACAAAAGCCGGGTTCGGTATACGTGAAAACGTTCCCATAGAGGAAAAGGTTTCCGATAATAAAGAAAAACCGCCTTACGGACTTATAGCGGCAGGGGTATTGAGCCTTGTGCTTTTGTACGTTTCCATGGGGCAGATGTTCTTTTCTAATCTTCCCGTTCCCGAATTTTGCCATATAGAAAATTCTCCCTTGGGATTTGCAATAACACAAATAGTTTTGTGCGTTCCCGTAATGATAATAGGATATAAATTCTTCACGGTAGGATTTTCCTCGCTGTTCCGCGGTAATCCGAATATGGATACGCTTGTGGCTGTGGATGCAACGGCTTCGTTTATTTATAGCGTTGTACAGACGTTTAACGTGGTAAAGGATGCCCACGCAGTCCATAATTTGTATTTTGAATCCGTTGCTGTAGTTATCACTCTTATAAAGCTGGGTAAATATTTTGAAGCCCGCAGTAAGAAAAAGACGGCAAGCGCAATAAAGAAATTAATGGCGCTTACACCGGATATATCCCATCTTTTAACGGGAGATATCGTTACGGATATCCCCACGGCTGTAGTAAAGAAAGAGGATATTCTTTTGGTAAAGCCGGGAGAAAAATTTCCCGTTGACGGTATCGTGGTAAAGGGAAGCGGTACTGTGGATGAATCCATGCTCACGGGTGAAAGTATGCCCGTTACAAAAAATACGGGAGATACTGTTACGGGAGGAAGCCTTAACCAAAACGATGCATTGTATATCCGTGCCACCCGTGTGGGAAAGGATACAGTGCTGGCGGGTATCATTTCCTTTGTGGAAAACGCGCAAAGCAAAAAAGCACCTGTTTCAAAATTGGCGGATAAGGTTTCAGGCATTTTCGTTCCCACGGTTATGGCAATTGCGGTGCTTTCCGCCGCCGTGTGGCTTATTGCAGGGGAGGAGTTTTCCTTTGCGGTAAAGATATTCACCGCAGTACTTGTAATAGCCTGTCCTTGTGCTTTGGGGCTCGCCACGCCCACTGCCATAATGGTTGGTACGGGACTTGGTGCAAGCAACGGAATTCTTATAAAGAGCGGAGAAGCTCTTGAAATCACCCACGGAATAAAGGTTGCCGTGTTTGACAAAACCGGCACCGTTACGGAAGGCAAACCCACAGTAACGGATATTGTTGCATCCGATACGGAAAAAACCTTGCTTTATGCGGCTGTGTGCGAATCCGCCTCACAGCACCCTATCGCAACCGCAATAGTAAATCACGCTTGCGAAAACGGCATAACCGTTCCTATGGCTGAAGAGGTGCAAAATCTTTCGGGAAAGGGCGTTAAATGCAGGTACGAGGGTACCGAAATATGCGTTGGTAACAAGGTGCTTTTAAAAGAGCAAGGCGTATCTTCCGAAGAATACGAAACAGAGGCAAGCCGTCTTTTGTCCGAAGGGAAAACCGTAATGTTCGTTTGTGCCGATAATACGGTGATCGGAGTCATTGCGGTTTCGGATAAGCTTAAGACCACGTCTCGGGAAGCGTTTGAAAGGCTTTCGGCTATGGGTGTAAAAACCGTGCTTTTATCGGGCGATAACCGTGTATGCGCCGAGTACGTAGGAAAGCAATTAGGTGCTGACGAGGTGTACGCAGAAGTACTGCCGGAGGAAAAAGCAGACGTAATAGAAAAGCTGAAAGCCAAATACGGCGCAGTAATGATGGTGGGTGACGGAATTAACGATGCCCCCGCACTTGCTGCCGCAGATATAGGCTGTGCAGTGGCAAGCGGAAGCGATATCGCTATAGACAGCGCAGATATAGTTTTAATGAAAAACGACCCTGCCGACGTTGCCCGTGCCGTGCGGTTGAGCAAGCTTACAATGCGCACCATAAAGCAAAATCTGTTCTGGGCGTTTTGTTATAACGTCATTTGTATTCCCGTTGCCGCAGGCGTTATTCATATATTCGGAGGTCCGTTACTAAACCCTATGCTTGCAGGCTTGGCAATGTCCTTCAGCTCGGTATGCGTGGTTACAAATGCATTGAGATTGCGAGGTAAAAAGCTGTGAACGAATGTTGTACCCAAAGAAAAAAACACCGTTCGCCCGAAGAGGTAAAGGCGCTTATAAACCGTCTTAACCGTATCGAAGGTCAGGTGCGGGGCATTAAAAACATGCTGGAAAACGATGAATACTGCGTGGATATTTTAAATCAGATA
The DNA here is from genome assembly GCA_017381715.1 of Clostridia bacterium. Classification (GTDB taxonomy): domain Bacteria; phylum Bacillota; class Clostridia; order Oscillospirales; family CAG-382; genus SFLA01. Next base: position 9,361 of record JAFOBR010000089.1, on the reverse strand, counting down.
TCCGCATCCCAAGCCGCTCTCGGCTCTCTTGCAAGCATTTTGCTTGAAGAACATATGCGTACCTGCGTAGCCGAGGGAATTAAAAACGGCGATACGGAAATTATTTCCGAACTTACAAACACTATCAAAAAATTTATTTAATATAAAGGAGAAAAATAAAATGAACAAAATTTACGTACCCGATATGCATTGTGAAAACTGCGTAAAGAGAATTACCGCAGCATTAAAAGAAGCAGGTATAGATGCAACCGTAGAGCTTTCTTCCCAGACTGTTACCGTTAACGGATGCGCCCACTGCCTTGAAAAGGCAAAAAACGAAATTTACGATCTGGGTTTTACTCCCGAAATAAAATAATCTTCAAGCGGACAGCGGTGCTGTCCGCTTTTTGCGGCGTTCTTATGTCTTGACGAAAAACGGAAAATGGTGTATATTAATAGCATTAACTGAAGGAGAAACACGTATGAAAAGGTTTGTTAGTTTACTTCTTGCACTGTTAACGTTATTTGCGTTTACTTCTTGCGTAAACGAGCATGAAGATACACAGTCTGTAAACGAGGAGGAATCCAAAGTGGATGTGGAGCTTTTTAAAGAGCCTATGTTAACTACCGGTGCAGGAGAAATAAGCTTTAAAGAAGATTTTATCAATGCCGAAAATATTAATAAAGACGGTTTTTATCTCTATACCTGCGGTTTTCTCGGATCTGTTACTCCTCAATGCGAGAGTGAACGTGTGGATTTCACCGTTGCGGACGGCTACGTTGCAAAGGTGTGGGATAAAAATTCCCAAAGTTTTATTCCCGAACAAAACGGTTTCACCGTTGTCTGTGTGGGAAGTGAAGCTGTTTCATACGCTCAAAAGCTGGAAGCGGGATATGAGGTAAGTACAAAGGATATTAAAACCTCTATTCTTTCAAGCTATTATGCCTTGGTGGGCGATGTTGTGGTTACTGTTGATATTATCGACGGTATACGCACTCCCGAAGGTGTTTGCGCTATTTATACTCCCGAATACGGCAAGACTACGGGAACCAATATTTACGGTGCAGAGATAACCGTTATTGACGGCACCGTAACCAAAGTGATCACCGGTGCGGGCAACAGCGAAATTCCCGAAAACGGATACGTTATAAGCATACACAAGGACCATAAAGCCTATTATTCCGCCAGAAAAGCGGCAGTTGGTACAAAGGTGGAGCTTTTCCCCAACGGACCTTCCTATTCGGTTACCGCTCTTTCTTATAACGGTGTCAACTCCGTGCGCGGGGAAAACCAGTTGGTGGTTTATATGAATAAAGCCTCCACAAATACCAACGCATACGGATATGAGATTTCCGTAAACGAACAGGGAAAATCCGTTTCCGAAAGCTACAAAGGCAATATTACCGTTCCCAAAAACGGTTTTGCGGTTTCCGCTCACGGAAACGCAGTAAAAGCCCTTGAAAGCGCATATACCCGCGGGCAGACTGTTATTTTGGATAAAACCTCCAAAAAGATCATTATTATAAACACTCCCGATCTTTGTATAAACACAGCCAAAGATACTCTCGATAACTTGATAAACAGCTTTAATCAGGCGAAAAAAGCATATCTTAATATAGCTTATTCCGATATTACTTCTGCCGCAGATAATTTGAAAGCGGAAATCGCCAAAGCAGAAACTGCGGTGTCCCAAGGTGATATGGCGTCTGCCGTTGAGATTTGCTCACAGGTAGTCAGTCAGGCAGATTTGCTTACATACGCTACCATAGAGAGCAAGGGTGCGCAAAACCGCGCTATGTGGTACCGCGCGTATGAAAAAAGCGATGAAGAAGTGCGTGATACGGTAAAAAAGCTGGCGGCTCTCAACGTAAACGCTCTTTATCTTGAAACCTTCTACGATGGATATTTTATCGGTTATATGGATCTTGAAGGTGTTGAGCACAGTCCCAATAACGGCGAATACGACGCTTTGGAGGGATTTGGGCGTATATGCCACGAATACGGAATAGAGGTTCACGCCTGGTGCGAAAACTTCTTTGCCGGTTATCTTAATAACGACGGCACGCTCTCAAGTCCTGCTCTCCAAAAGTTCAGCGATAAGCTGCTTATGGATTCCGAAGGAAACGAATTTTATTATTACAACGAACGCGCTACCTTCGTTTTCCTTAATCCCAACGATACCAAATGCCGTAAATTCATTTTGAACGTATACAAGGAAATACTTGAAAATTACGATATTGACGGATTGCATCTGGATTATATCCGTTTCCCCGAATTGAACTACGGGAAATACGATTACGGCTACAACGAGGATATTATAAAAGCCTTTTCAAAAGAAACGGGCATAAAAGAAGACCCCCGTACCTTTGCAAAAGGTTCTGAAGAAATGGCAAAATGGATCTCCTTCCGTTGCGGTATCATAAACTCCTTTGTAAAGGAAGTTTTTGATCTGGTTTGCAAAAATTCTCCCGAAACCTGGCTTTCCTGCGCCGTTTATCCCGATAGGGATTATGCGGTCAACAGCATTTTCCAAGACGTAAAGATGTGGGTAAACAACGGGTGGATAGACGAAGTGTTCTCTATGACCTACAGCGGTGAAAACACCTTTGTTTCACAAAACGCCGCAGGTTACAAGGAAATTTGCAAGGGAAACTGCTTTTATTCCGCAGGACTTGCCGCATTTATGGATACTTCAAAGCTTAATTTTGCATATCAGCTTACCGAGGTGTCTTCCGCAGGGGCAGATGGAGTTGCCGTTTTTGCGCTCTCCAATATATCTCCCGATACGTATCAGCATCAGATAATCTACGGCGCTTTTCGCAATCCTTCCGTGCAGTTATATCGTTTGGGAGACACGGTAAAAGCCCAGCTTGATTACATAAAGGCTATGCTTGAGCAATCTGACATTTTGTTTGATTCTTTATCCGAAACGGGTAAGCAAAGTATTCTTAACGCTATGGAATCTTTGTATTCAAACGCAACCGTTCCCGAGGATGCGTTGGATAAAATGGCATACTGTACCCAGACCAAGACTTCTTTAAGCGGATTGAAGCTTACCGTTAAAAACGCTTTTTCCGACCCTGACGAGGCAAAAGCCGTTAATGATGAACTGGATATCCTTATTTATTGGCTTGATCTGACAAATACACGTCTTAATGCCAAGAACTGATTTTATTCTTGTTGCAAAATAAACAACAAAATGATATACTGCTTTAAACAGTAATCCTTTGATAAGGAGAAGGTATATGAATATTATTATTGCGGGCGGCGGAACCGTTGGTGCAAGCCTTGCAAAACAGCTTTCCGCAGAAGGGCACGATATAACGCTTATAGATTCCGATGATATAGTGCTTGAAGCCAGCGTAGAACGGTATGACGTAATGTCCGTACGGGGAAACTGTGCTTCTATGACTGTACTGCGCCAAGCCAAAATAGATACTGCGGATCTTCTTATAGCCGCTACCAACCGTGATGAGATAAATCTTTTGTGCTGTACCACAGCCCACGGACTTAATCCGGATATTCATACCATTGCCCGTATAAGAAACCCCGAATATACGGACCAGATATACGAAATGCGTGATGTGTTTGCGCTTTCTCTGGTGGTTAATCCCGAAAGGCAGACCGCAGTGGAGATCGAGCGTCTGCTCAAATACCCCGGCTTTTCTCAAAGAGATACTTTTGCAAAGGGCAGGGCAGAGATAGTTGAACTTCACGTGGAAAGCAACAGCAAGCTTTGCGGACTTCAGTTAAAGCAGTTGAATACCGTGGTGAATTGCAGTGTGCTTGTGTGTACCGTTATCCGTAACGGTGAAGCTGTTATCCCCAACGGTGATTTCGTGCTGGCTGAAGGGGATAGAGTGTTTTTTACCGCACCTACCAACAACCTTGCAAAACTGCTTAAAAATCTTAACGTTATATCCCGCCGTGTCCGCAACGTAATGCTTGTCGGCGGCGGCAGAGTGTGTTATTATCTTGCTCAGCTTTTGTTAAAGGACGGATTGTCTGTGCGTATATTGGAGCAAAATAAAGAGCATTGCCGTTTTCTTGCCAGTGAACTTCCCGAAGCGGACGTTTTGCTGGGCAACGGAACGGATAATAACGTGCTTGTAAGTGAAGGCATTTCAGAATGCGATGCGCTGGTAACCTTAACGGGTACAGACGAGCTTAATATGATAGTATCCATTAACGGCACGGGAAACGGTGTGCCTACAGTAATTACCAAGCTTAATAACGTGGAAAATCGTACCATTATAGAGAAGCTGGGCTTGCGCAGCGTGGTTTGTCCCAAAGAACTGTGCTGTGAAAATATTGTTAGATACGTCCGTGCTATGCAAAACCAATCCGGCGCTGCCATATCCGTTCACACCATTGCGGACGGTCAGGCAGAGGCGGTAGAATTTATGGTGGAAAAGGATACCCCCAACTGCGGCGTTCCTCTTAAATCGGTAAAAACAAAAGACGGCGTGCTTATAGCCTGCATTACGAGAGGGTATAAAACAGTAATCCCCAACGGTGATTCCGTGTTCCGCGCAGGAGATATTATCGTAGCCGTTTCAAGCGGCAGAGGAACTGTAAGACAGCTTAACGATATTTTTGCGTAAGTTTACGTGAGGAATTATGAATTATAAAGTTATCGGGTTGTTTATTGCCCGTATTCTTTCCTTTGAAGCGTTGTTTTTAACACCCGCTTTGGGAATAAGTGTCTTTAATAAAGAATATCCCGCGGCAAAGGGATTTTTAATATCCATGTGTATAATCCTCCTGCTCGCAGGCATCTTGTATCTTATATGCCGCGGCGCACCAAGCGCCTTCCGTGCCAAGGAAGGTCTTGCCTGCGTGGGCGTGAGCTGGATCGTGCTCAGTCTTTTGGGCTGTTTACCTTTTTATTTCTCCGGCGAAATACCTTCGTATATAGACGCATTGTTCGAAATGGTTTCCGGCTTCACTACTACCGGCGCATCCGTTGTGCCAAACGTTGAGGTTTTGTCCAAGGGTATATTATATTGGAGAAGCTTCAGCCATTGGCTGGGCGGTATGGGTGTACTTGTTTTTCTGCTCGCATTCATTCCTGCCAGCGGAAGCGTTCATCTTCTCCGTGCGGAAAGCCCGGGGCCTGTGGTAAGCAAGCTGGTTCCCAAAATGAAAAACAGTGCTTTGCTTTTATACGGAATGTATATTATACTTTCCGTTCTCAATCTCATCTTTTTGCTGTTGGGCGGAATGCCGCTTTTTGATGCGCTTTGCACCATGTTCGGCACTGCGGGCACCGGAGGTTTCGGTGTAAAGGCAGACAGTATGGCAGGTTACAGTCCCTATTTGCAAAACGTAACCACCGTGTTTATGCTTTTATTCGGCGTCAATTTCGGCTGTTATTACCTGCTTATATTAAGGCGCTTCAAAAGCTTTTTCAAGGATGAGGAGTTGCGGCTGTATTTCGGTATCGTTTTCGCATCCGTTGCGGCTATTGCAATAAATATATATAATATTTACGGTGATATTTGGGAAACGCTCCGTCATTCGGCGTTTCAGGTGGCAAGTATTATTACCACTACCGGATTTGCTACAGCGGATTTTAATCTGTGGCCCACACTTTCAAAGGGCATTTTGCTGTGTCTTATGCTTGTAGGCGCATGCGCGGGAAGCACGGGCGGCGGTATAAAATGCATACGTCTGCTTTTGATCCTGAAGGGCATACGAAAAAGTATACAGCAGGTTATGAGCCCCAGAAAGGTCGTTGCCGTGCGTACCAATGATACTCCGGTAGATGATAGCACGATGGCGGGTGTTAATTCCTATCTTGCCGCTTATGCCGTTATTCTTGTAGGCAGCTTCTTGCTTATTTCCATAGACGGATTTTCTGTGGAAACCAACGTTTCGGCGGTTGTGTCCTGCTTTAACAATATCGGTCCGGGGTTGGATCTGGTAGGTCCTGTGGGTAATTATTCCGAATTCGGAATTCTTTCCAAATTGATTTTGATCATTGATATGCTTGCGGGCAGATTGGAAATTTTCCCCATACTTGCTCTTTTGTCGGTGTCATTTAAAAAATCACATTAAAAAGCAAAACGCATTGCAAAAAGCAATGCGTTTTTTACAAAATATTTAAGTTATATATAGACAAAAATGAAGTATTATGATAAAATCTATACGTTTAGATGTTTTTAAATAATAGGAGGGAAAAGCTATGATATTTGGAAAGCATATCAACCGATATTATTTTAAATATGCTTTTTGGCTGCTTCTGGGCCTTGCCGCTTTGATGGTAGTAGACTACGCACAGCTTATGGTTCCTGCGCTGTACAGACTTGTTGTTAACGGTATGAACACCGGTATGGCAGAGATAGACGGCGTTACCAAAACTTTTGATATGGATTTCTTGCTGGATAACGTCTGCTTGCCCTTGGTAGTTATTATCGTACTTATGGTGTTTGGCAGATTTTTGTGGCGTATTTGTTTGTTCGGTGCGGCTATCAAGGTAGAGACCGACGTGCGCAACTCTATGTTTGACCACGCAAAAAATCTTTCCCGCCAGTATTATCAGGTACACAAGGTCGGCGACTTAATGAGTTTGTTTACCAATGATCTTGATACTATTCAGGAATGCTTCGGTTCCGGATTCCTTATGTTTTTTGACGCACTCTTCCTGGGCGCCCTTTCCATAATAAAAATGTGGCGTATGAACTGGGTAATGACCGTGCTTTCTTTAATACCCATGCTGCTTTTACTTGCTGTAAGCTCGGTTATCGGAAAGTATATGATGCGAAAATGGGAGCTTCGTCAGCAGGCGTTTTCAGGCTTGTCCGATTTCTCTCAGGAAAGCTTTTCCGGTATCGCCGTAATCAAGGCGTTTGTAAAAGAAGGAAAAGAGCTCTGGGCATTCAAACAGCTTAACAAGGAAAACGAGCAGGCGAATATAGTATTTACCCGTGCTTCGGTACTTCTCAGAATATTGGTTATGCTTTTTGTTGAATCGGTTATCTGCGTAATACTCGGTTACGGCGGATATCTGGTTTATGTTGACATATTTGATGCGGGACAGCTCGTCGAATTTATAGGATACTTCACCTCCACCGTATGGCCCATAATGGCAGTTTCCGAGCTTATCGACCTTACCTCCCGCGGAAAAGCTTCTCTTAAACGCGTAAGTGAACTTTTGGATGCGCCTATTGACGTTGCAGATAAAAAAGACGCTGTGGATATGGGAACCGTAAAAGGCGAAATTGAATTTCGCGACCTTTCCTTCCGTTATCCTGACGGTGAGTTCGATGTTTTGCAAAACGTTTCCTTTAAGATAGAAGCAGGTGAAAACGTGGGTATTGTGGGTAAAACGGGAAGCGGTAAGACTACTATCGTAGATCTTATCCTGCGCACCTACAACGTGCCCGACGGATGCTTGTTTGTTGACGGTAAGGACGTAAATTCAGTTACCATACACTCCTTGCGTGAAGGATGCGCATACGTTCCTCAGGATAATTTCCTGTTCAGCGATACTATATCCGCAAATATTGCCTTCGGTATGGACGAATATGATATGGATACCGTAACCGAATCAGCAAAATTATCCGATGTTCACGATAATATAATGGATTTTTCCGAAGGATATTCCACCGTTCTGGGCGAACGCGGCGTTACTGTGTCCGGCGGACAAAAACAGCGTATATCCATTGCCCGCGCTCTTATGCGCAATGCACCCATACTTATACTTGACGATTCCGTTTCTGCGGTTGACACAAAGACGGAAAAAGCAATACTTGAAAACCTTAGAACTACCCGTAAAGGACAGACCACTCTCCTTATTGCACACAGAATTTCCACTATCGAAAAAATGGATAAAATTCTGTTTGTTGATAACGGTACTGTGGCGGCTGTGGGAACTCACACCCACCTTTACGAAACCAATCCGGACTACCGCAAGATGGTAGACCTGCAAAAGCTTGAAGAAGAGGGGGGAGAATAACAATGCGTGAATTTTATCCTCTTTTGATAGTCGGCGGTGTTATCGGAACCTTTACCCTCATTTTTGTTTTTGCTTATGCTTTTATGAAAAACAAAAAAGAAGCAATCGGGTTCGACCGCAATATGAAGGACGGGGAAATAATGGCCCGCCTTCTCAAGTACGCACGTCCTCATTGGCCCTCCTTCCTGCTGGCATTTTTTATAATGCTGTTTTCCATCGCTTACGATATAATCGCACCTATCATTGTAGGTAATATCGAAGAGCTGGTGGTTGGAGATTTTGAACTCAGCTCTCTGTTTGTGCAGGTTGGAGTTTATGCGGTAATACTTATAATTTCTATGATCTGCACCTATTTTCAGGCGATTATTTTGCAGAAAACGGGTCAAAAGATCTTATCTACTCTGCGTCAGGATCTTTTTACACACATAGAAAGTCTTTCTCATAATCAGCTTAATAATATTCCCGTAGGCAAACTTGTTACCCGTGTTACCAACGATACCAACGCTATTTCCATGATGTTTACCCATATACTCGTAACCATGGTTAAAAACGTATTCGTTATTTTGGGCGTGCTCGCGGCAATGCTTGTTCTTAATTACCAGCTCACCCTTATGGTACTGTGCTTTGTGCCCTTCGTTGTGTTGTTTACCTGGATATTCCGCAAATTTTCCAGAAAAGCATACCGCGCCGTAAAGGACGGAACCACGGATATAAACACCTATCTTTCAGAAAACCTTTCGGGTATAAAAATTACCCAGATCTTTAATAAGGAAGACAAAAAGAACAGAGATTTTCTTGAAAAAAGCGGAAAACTGCGCAAAGCAAAGCAAAAGCAGATATTCGTTTTCGGCGTGTTCAGACCCATGGTCTATATGCTGTATATATCCTCCGTGCTTTGTCTTTTGTATCTGGGCGGCAGAGGATATATTAAAGAAACCGTGTTTATGGGACAGATGGTTACCGCAAATATCCTCGTAACCTTCTATATGTATATATCCAAGTTCTTTAACCCCATTCAGACTCTGGCAGAGCAGTTCAATATGCTTCAGTCCGCGTTTGCTTCCGCAGAAAAGATATTCACCGTATTCGATATGGTTCCCGAGGTTGTGGACGAGCCCGATGCTATTGAGCTTGAAAATATCCGCGGTGATATCGAATTCCGCAACGTATGGTTTTCCTATGTTCCCGATGAATGGGTGCTTAAGGATGTGTCATTTAAAGTGGATGCAAGACAGACGGTTGCGTTCGTCGGCTCTACGGGAAGCGGAAAGACAACCATTCTTTCTCTTATCTGCAGAAACTACGATATTCAAAAAGGTCAGATACTTATCGACGGTATCGACATAAAGAAGATAAAGCTTTCTTCCCTTCGCAAGCATTTCGGACAAATGCTTCAGGATGTTTTCCTCTTCTCCGGTACC
>JAFOBR010000088.1 GCA_017381715.1 Clostridia bacterium | reverse complement strand
CTACCTTGGGAGTTGCCAGATCAACGCGGGTACCGAAGCGGTTCTTGAGCTTGCTTACGATAACGTCAAGGTGCATATCGCCCAGACCGAACAGACACATCTGCTTGGTTTCTGCGTTGTTTACATATTTTACGGTAAGGTCTTCTTCAAGAAGCTTTGCTATACCGGAAGATATCTTATCTTCATCACCCTTTGCCTTGGGAACGAGAGCCATGCTGAGGTAAGGAGTGGGGAATTCTACGGGTGCGTAGGTTGCGCCCAGCTGTGCGTTGGAAGAAAGGGTGTTGTTGGTGCAGGTGTTTGCAAGTTTAACGGTAACGCCGATATCACCGAAGCAGAGCTCGTCAACATCAGTTTCCTTTTTACCTGCCATGGTTACGATACGTGCAATCTTTTCTGCCTGACCGGTAGAAAGGTTGGTAAGTACCATATCCTTTTTAAGAGTACCGTTGAGTACCTTGAAGTAGCTCTTTTTACCGAACTGGTCTGCAACGGTCTTAAATACGAAGATGGAAGTATCGCCTTCGTCGGAAGATGCTACAGACTTCTTGTTTCCTTCGCTGTCGATCATAGTTTCGTTATGACGATCCTTGGGAGAAGAGAAGGAAGCGGCGATAATGTTCATAAGAGTTCTTACGCCTGCAAGTGTGAAAGCGGAACCGGAGAATACGGGTGCGATGGTACCGGTAATAAGACCTGCGTTCATAGCAACGATCTTTTCATCTATTGTAAGGGATTCTTCGTTGAAGAGAACCTTTTCAATAAGCTCGTCGGAAGTTTCTGCAAGAGATTCGTCCAGCATCTTCTTATAACGGTCCATAGTATCCTGCATATCTGCGGGGAGAGTTGCGGGATTGGGTTTGCCGCTCTTATCGAAGGTAAATGCTTCTTCGGTAAGAAGGTTATAGAAACCAACATCTGCCTTGCCTTCGTGGTAAGGAACGAAAACGGGACATACGGTGTTTCCGAACAGATCACGCAGCTGACCGAATACTCTTTCAAAGCTTGCGTTTTCATCATCCATCTTGTTTACAAAGAATGCCTTGGGAAGCTTGCCTGCCATATCCCAGCAAAGCTCGGTACCAACCTTGGGACCGGACTTACCGTCAACAACGAGGATTGCAGTACCGACCACGCGGAGAGCCTGCTTAACTTCACCAGCGAAATCGAAGGTGCCCGGAGTATCTACAAGGTTTATTTTTACGCCCTGCCACTCAAAGTTAGCGAGAGAAGCAGAAACGGACATAGTACGCTTGATTTCTTCGGGGTCAAAGTCCATTACGGTATTACCGTCTACAGTTTTGCCGAGACGGTCGGTAACCTTGGAAAGGTAAAGCATGGATTCGGCAAGAGAAGTCTTACCGTCACCGCCGTGACCCATCAAACATATATTACGAATTTTGTCAGAAGTATATTTAGCCATAAAAATTTCCTCCATAGTATTGCGTTAAAATTCTAACAATTTATTATATAATAATCTTTCAAATTATTCAAGAGGCTTTTTTGAGCATTCAGCCGTCGAGAATGTAAATTTGTAGAGGTCTTTTTTGTGCACTTTTCACAAAATCATAGATAAAAGCCATACAGGGAGCACCCAAGCAAATTGGAAGAGCGTCGTATACAGCGAAGGAATGCTGCTCGTATCACCGGAGAATATGATAAAACACGCAGCAACAATAGAAAGCAATGTGCCAATAACACATATCATTCCGTTGCTCTTTATAATGTGACGGGTTTTATCGCAAAGGGCGAACACTCTTAAGAAATTATGCAGACCGGAATTGGTAACGATACCGGAATCTATTTCCTTTGCTACCTTGGTCATATCCTCAGGATTGCCTGCCTTGAGTATGGCGATAGGACATTTTTTGTATTTGATGCCGTTTGCCAAAAGCTCGTTGTTTATATTGGGGTCAAGGGTTTTGATACCCACGCAAAGACCGGATTTGTTCATATCACGGAGCAATTCGTCAAAGAGAGGATTAATGGAGTACTTAACGTACAGCTTTACCGCAAGACGATCACCCACGGAAACGAACATAACGGAACCGACGCTGTTTTCATACATATCGTCAATTTCGTCCTTGGGAGCTTCAAAGCGGTAGCGGCGCATATAAGCGCGCTTACCTATAAAGTACTCCTTGCCATCCAACACCACGCGCAATCCGTCGGAAGCGGATTCAAGCACACGGATATATTGGGCAGGCTCTACCGGCTCTGTTATGGTAGAGGACAGCACCTTTTCCAAAGGACCGCCTACATAGTTGAATATTTTTGAAAGCTCTATAAGAACACGGTCTATACGGAAATCGCCGTAGGTTCTGAAGCTGGTAATCTTTACGAGATGAGGAGGATAAACCTCTGTATCCGCAAAAGAAACCACGGAAGCATCTGCATATTCTTCTGCCACTGCGGGGCCGATAAAGCAAGAGGATGAACGGTTTACTCTGCGGTTTGCGGTGCATAAAGGCATAGCGATAATAAAGAATGCAGACAAGGGCAAGCTTACCGAAAGCGTGAACATTGCACCGTTAAGCGCATCTGTCACCGTTGCTCCCGTAACTGCTTTTACGCCGAATACCGCAATTGCGGCTATAATTACCAAGGGGAGAAGGAAATTAAACAGATCCTCGCTCTTGGGACGTTTATTGAGTCTTGCAAAAAATCCGCTTACGAATTTTGTCTTTTTAACGGTATATATATCGCTGTCTTCCAAAAGGTAGGAATAAAATTCATCAGATTCCTTGGAAGCTCCGCTTACGCGGGATGCGGCATACTTACTGCGGGCGGACGCAATAACCTTAAAGCAGGCGTAGTCCTTCTTTGCCGTAAGATAATTGATGAATGCCGAGCAAACGCCGCAAACGGCAGGAGTAAGATTAAACAACCGGAGATCGGGATCTGCGGGAGACATAAACAATCTTACAAGGCTGTACGCAGACGCCGCAACAAAAGAAAAGAAGAATATACTTTCCGAAGTAAGATTAAAGGTAAACAACCCCTTTGCACCCTTGGCAAGAGAAGGCATAAGAGTTATACCGAGGAAGAAAAGAAGCTGGAGATCGGCAAGAATATACAAAACGCCGTATCTTCCCTGACTGAGATATATCGAATACCCTGCCCCGTTTTTGGTGGCAAGTTCAAGATATATAATTCCGAGCATAAAAAGAATTGCAACCGCCAGACGTCTGAAAGCGTGGCGTATTCCACGTTTCATAAGACGGTTCACTTCGTTGTTCTGTGCTCTATCGGTATATTCGTATTCCCCGTCTTCTTTATCTGCGTCTTTTTCCGCTTTTTTATATTTTTCACGGATATAATCGGGAATATCGTCACTTTCAAGATCGAGCTGTCCTAAAGCGAGCTTGAGCTCGATATCATCTTCATCAACAAAAGGACTGTCGGATATTTCGTCGGTATCGTCAGAAACGAGGCTGAGCTGAGCGCTGTCGTTTTCTTCATCGAGTCCTATTTTTCCGCTTACCACCTTTTCGGAAAGCTCTGCATACTCATCGTCAAAAACGGCGGTTTCCCTTTCGTCTTCCTGAGGAGGCATGGTATCGCCCATGGGGAAAAGCTCTTCCTGCTTGTATTCAACAGGCTTTTCCACCGTTTCGGGGTCCATAAAGCGGGAGGTGTCAATTTCCGCAGGCTTTCTCTCTGCCTGACCGAGAGTATCTACGGTAGCACGCTCAAGAAGAGCAAAAAGCTCGTCTGCTCTGCGGCTCTTCATAGGCTTGTCCTTGTTGCCGTAATAATAATTCTTAAGCTCCGCATCATCCTCCATACGTGCCGCCAAAGCGTCACGCAAACCTTGAGTAGATGATTTGGAATCCTGAATCTTAACACGGGAGGAATATTTATCTATAATATCTTCGGTTTCGGTTCTGGTGGGAATATTTCCGTCGACCGATTTTGTTTTTTCAAGCAGGGTCGTTTCACCGGGAATGTTCTTGTAATTGCCGGAGGGCATGGGTATATGACGGGCGGAATCGTTTTCCGCAGTAGCGTTATGCAGACGTTTAAGTATATCCTCAACGCTGGATTCGTTTCTTTCGTTCATATCCTCTTATCCCCCTTCCCGTGACGTTGGCGTGCAGCTTCGAACAGCATTACAGCCGCAGCAGCAGACACATTTAATGAATTAAGCTCGCCGTACATAGGTATGGAAAGCACAAAATCGCTTTTTTCTTTAACTATTCGGGAAACCCCTTCCCCTTCGCTGCCGAGAACGAAGGCGATACCGCTATCGTCAAATTTCTCGCCGAAATAAGGAGTTCCGTTTGCTTCAAGGGCATAAACCCACACGCCTTTTGACTGAAGCTCCGAAATCACGGAAGCAATGTTTCCTACTCTCGCAACAGGAAGGCGGAAAACCGCACCTGCAGAAGATTTTGCAACTGTAGAGGTCAACGATACGGAACGGTGCTTGGGAATTATAACACCGTGGGCACCCGCACACTCTGCAGTACGGATTATTGCGCCCAGATTGTGAGGATCGTTTATGCAATCGCAAATAACAAAAAACGGTTTTTCTCCCTTTTTAGCGGCTGCGGCAAAAAGATCATCCAGTTCGGCATACACCGTTTCCGGAACCAAAGCGGCAACGCCCTGATGCACAGCACCGCCGGACATGGAATCCAGCTTTGCACGGTCGGTTTCCACAATGGGAATCTTTCTTGCCGCCGCTTTGCCGATAATAACCTTTATGCTTCCCTCGGCTGCGCCCTTCTGCACGTATATTTTATCTATATCTCTTCCCGAAGCAAGTAATTCAAGCACAGAATTTCTGCCCCAGAAAACATTATCGTTTCCGCTGTTGCGTATGAAATCATCACGCATATCAAGCACCTCTTTTCGGTAAACATACCTATTCCAAATAATTATAACACATTTATTTTATTTTGCCAACACTAATTTTTATTTTTTTCATAAAATAATATTATATTTTTATTTAAAAACAAAAAATCCGCCCTGCTTAACGCAAGGCGGAAAGAATTTTAAAAGCCGTTATTTATTTTTTCTTTTTGAAAAAGACAAACGCGCACACAGCGGCGACGGCGCATACGGCAGCAGCGACGCACGCTACTATAACGCCGGTATTGCCTTTATCTCCGGATGTTGCAGAGGAACCGTCGCTTACGGCAGGTTCACTTGTTTCGGAGGAAGAATCGGCATCTTCGTCTGCAGGCTCGGAAGCCTCGGGCGCAACGGATACATCGGAATTTTCTTCGGAAACTTCGGGAGTTTCGGAGCTTTCCTGCTCTTCGGAAACCTCGGGAGTTTCAGACACTTCGTCTTTGGAAACTTCGTCTTCGGAAACCTCGTCTTCGGAAACGTCGGGTTCGGAAACGTCAGGCTCGTTTTGGGTCTCGGAGGTACCGTAAACGCTTATTTCACTTCCCCACAGGAAGTTACCGTCGATAACGTAATCAACTCTTACGTATCTTGCTTCGGTCATATCCGCAAAGGTTATAACAAAATCGCGTCTTTCCCAGTTACCCTCGGTTTGAGTGGTACTATCTGTAACAGCAACAGCTTCGGTGAAGTTTTTACCGTCTGCGGAAAAAGCAACCTTGAGTGATGCTTTTTTGGTGGAAGGAATGCCCCATCCGGTATTGCCGTAAAGGTCTGCGCAAATTTGCTTTACTTTGCTCAGCTTACCGAGATCTATGGTGATACTCACTTCCTTGCCCTTGAAGCAAGCACATTCACCGGAATCGCCGGCAGCACCGATAGCACCATAACCATTGGTGAACTTGCCCATGGGCTTGGAACCGGTACCGTCTGTCCATCTTTCGTCGGTGTATTCACCACCGGTGGAGGTATAAGGTTTATTGAGCGAAAGATTTTCGTATGTAACACCGTCTATTACGGTTTTGGTAATGTCGGAACCGGGGAAAGGATATCCGTTCTTTGCGATTTCGTATGCTATATTCTGCAAAGCTGTTGCGGTTGCTGCAGGAAGATTTGCGGTATAAGAATTTCCGCGGGGATCTTTTCCGAGATAAGAATACAGCCAGGTACAAGCAGCAAGATAACTTCCTTCCCAGGAGTGGTGTCCGCCGTCATCCGCGAAAAGATCTATTTCGGGATTAGTCTCTATACACTTAAGAAATGCGCCGGATACGGGAGCGTAATCGATATCGTATTTAGCGGAAAGGCGGCTGTAGTTGAGATAATGCTTGTAGAAGGAACCCACTCTGGTTTCGGGATCGAGATCGTTGGAATAGCGCATATACAAAAGCGGAGTTGCGCCGTTCTTCTCTATAAGAGGAAGCATTGTGCCGACAGCTTTTTCCATAGAGTTATAGCCTGCGCCCGCCGCATCCTGCAGTACCACGTAATCGTACTCTTTTGCATTGAGCATATTGCGGAATTTCTTTCCGCGCTCGTGGTTTGCATCTGCAAACTCGGATAAAAACGCGCTTCCGTTGGTGCAGTAATCGACCACTACTTCCACGCCTGCGGCTTGGCACAAGCCCTTGAATTTAATGGGAATGCCGTTGAAATAGGTAGTACTGTTACCCACAAACAGGAACTTAATGGCATCCTTGGAGGGTGCAACCGGATTATCGTATGCAATACGCAGTTTGTTTGTGGTTTTGTTATATTCGCCGTATGCGGGATAAATTACCGACATAGTGGCGTTATACAGCATAGCGCCTTCCATAACAGTATTGTAGCATTGAGTCAATCCCGCAGGGGCACCGCCGTTAAAGGCTACCAGAAATCCGCCCGCAGGCACTTTTACCGTAAGCTGAGGAGAACCGTTTACACCGTTTTCATTGGCAAGCAGATCGCCGCCCGCTTCGATAAGAACGCCGTCCTTATTGAAGATAAGTATTTTTGAATAACGGAAATTATATTCACTGGAACCGATAACACGAGTTTTGTTGGTATCGTTAGGATATACGAACACTCCGCCGGAAGACGTCTTTTGGTCATAACCTGTAATTTCGTAGGTTTTATCAACGTCATAGGTCTTATTCTCTGCAAAGGCTCCCATAGTGCAAAGGGATGTTCCCAGCAGAACTGATGTGAGTAAAATGGCTATTTTCTTTTTCACAGCACTACCTCCGTGTATTTTTATTAAAAAAATGATACCATACTATGAATATTTTGTCAATAAAAAAGGCAGAAGTTTTGCACTTCTGCCTTAATGACTATTTATGCTTATTTGCCGAGATCGGGAAGGCTTGCTGCTGCAACAGACTGGCCTACACGGCGGGAAGATTCATCGGGAATGTGGAGAGTGATCTTCTTTGCGAGTTCGGGGAATTCAACATCGAGAACTTCCTGAGCCTTTGCAAGGAGGATGGTTCCGCCTTCGCCGCTGGTAACACGACCCATAATGAGAACGTGCTTGATATCATAGAATTCGGTGTAGTATGCTATAGCATAGCCGAAGTAAACACCGATGGTTTCGTAAATCTTTGCAGCTCTTTCGTCGCCTTCCTTCATAAGGTTCTGAACAACCTTAAGCTTTTCTGCGGGAGAGAGGTTTTCGTCAAGTTCAATACCTGCAAAAGGAGCGAGCTTGATAACGCCGTCCTGAGAGAAGTACTTAACGCCGCATCCGTAATCGCCGGACCATTCGTCTACCATTGCGTTCTTGCAATTGTCAACGGGAACGAAAGCGAGCTCGTTGAGCCAGCCGGTGATATTACCCTGACCGTCAACATAACCGCCTGCTTCGGAAGTACCCATAGCAACACCGAGAACGTTGGTATCGTCAAGATCCATAGCGCCTGCAAGTGCAGTAACGTCACCGTCGTTTGCAACTTCGATGGGAATGTTTTCGCCAAGTTCCTTTGCAACGTCGATATACATATTCTTTACGCACTTATCGAACTGATCATCGGGAACCTTGAGGAAGAGAGAAGCAACCATGATCTTGTTGTCGATATATACACCTGCGGAGGAAACGCCGATAGCGTCAACTCTGGGCATATGAGAAGCGGCAGTCTTCATAGCGTTGAGAATGCCTTCGTAGTGATAGCTGGGATCGGAGTTGATCTTGGGGAACCAAACAACTTCTTCGGAGTAAACTGCTTCGCCGTCGATAACAGCGGAAACCTTACGGTCACTTCCGCCTGCGTCAAAACCGATACGGCAGCCTTCGAGATGTCTGCCAACGGGAGCGGGAGAGTTGTAATCTACGGGAGCGTCTGCGATATCGCGGAGCTCTACTTCGAATTCGGTCTCATATACGCGAGCCATAAAGCCGTTATCGAAATCACGGGAGCCGCCCTTTGCGTAAGCAGCCTTGATGTTTTCGCCAACAACCTTGGATCCTGCGATAATGATCTTATAACCGCCGGCTACCCAGAGAAGGCTCTTTACAAGACGGTCAACAAAATTGATATTTTCTTCGTCTTTGCCGATTCCATCAGGATAAATTCTGGTTTTATAAGTGGTGATATAACCCTTGTTTCTCTGAATACCAATTACGATATCCTGACCGTTTTCCTTGGTAGCTTCGCGCATTTCGCGGCAAAGGAGAGAAAGGGGCTGGAACTGGGGATCAAGAACAGCATTTACTTTAAGCTTCATATCTTACTGTGCCTCCGATAATAGTTTTTTCTACGTTAAATTCGTTGTCGGTAATAATAATGTCCGCATCCTTGCCGATATCGAGAGAGCCCTTGGTTGCGCCCATGCCGATAGCGTTTGCGGGGTTGAGAGATGCGCAGTTTACGCAATACCAAAGAGGAAGATCGGTGGTGGTATATACGTTCCAAACGCCCTTGTTCATCTTAAGGATACTGCCTGCGATAGTGCCGTCAAGCAATCTGCATTCGATACCCTTGGAAACGAAAGCGGTGCCGCCGAGAGTGTACTGACCTTCGGGAAGTCCGCCTGCGGGGAGACAGTCGGTAATAAAGCACAGCTTGTCGCCCTTGAGCTTTGCAACGATGGGATACAAAGCGGGGTTAACGTGGAAGGTGTCCACGATAAGCTCGGTAGTAACGTCGGAATTAAGAGCCGCGCCTACAACACCGGGGTTGCGGTGTGCGAGAGCTGTCATAGCGTTGAAAAGGTGGGTTGCGTGGGAAACGCCGTTTACGGTGGACTTATAAGCAGTATCGTAATCCGCATCGGTATGGCCCATAGAAACAACAACGTCGGTATCCGCAACTATCTCACGGATAGCGGCGAAATCCTCGTCCATTTCGGGAGCGAGAGAGATTATCTTGATGATATCTGCATATTCCTTAACAAAAGCTGCGTCGGGCTTGAGTATGTATTTTTCGTCCTGCGCGCCCTTTTTCTTTGCATTTATAAAAGGACCTTCTGCATGGCAGCCGAGAATGGCAGTACCGTTCCATGTCTTGCTTTCTTCCTTGAGAGAACGGAGACATTCAAGAGCCTTGCGGATAACCTTCATATCTACTGTCATAGTGGTGGGAAGGAAGCCGGTAACACCGTTTGCCACGATACCTTCCGCAATGGTACGGATGCTTTCGGGTTCACCGTCACAAACGTCCTTGCCGAGATATCCGTGAATGTGCAGGTCGATAAGACCGGGAGCTACGTAGCCGCCCTTTGCATCGATTATCTCCGCACCTTCGGGAGCATTGTCGCATACGCCGCGGATAACGCTGTCGTAAACGAGAACCTTGCCCTCTACGATACGGTCTTTAAGAATTATTTTGCCGTTGATAATAGCCTTCATAAAGCACATATCCTCCATTTTTTTGTCATTTGAAGTTATAATAACATATTAATTTCAAAATTGCAACGATATTTGTAAAAAATATCATCCGAAAATTATCGCTTCAAGCTGCTTTGCGTTTTCGGCAACAAGCACTTGACCGCCCCTTAAAAGCTCTTCTTTTGTGCGAAATCCCCAGGTGACCGCCACGGGTATCATACCCGCATTGAAAGCGGTGGTTATATCCGAAGGAGAATCACCTATATAAAGCGTTTTTCCGCACGAAACGCCTGCCTCTGCCGCCGCTTCCAAGCACAGCGTGGGCGAGGGCTTGCGGGTATTCCCTCCCCTTTCTCCCAGAGCGATCTTTATATGCTCGCCAAAGAAGCGTTCGACAAGATATTTCACGGCGGCATCCCGCTTATTTGAAACCACTGCCATTTTTATTCCGCTTTCGTAAAGCCGCTTCACCAAACCGCATATTCCCTCGTAGGGCACGGTAGTATCCGCAATATGCGCCGAGTAATATTCGGAAAAATCATCAAATGCGGTTTCAAGATCCTTTTCCTCTGCGTAAGGAGGGCAGGCGCGGCGGATAAGCATAGCGAATCCATCGCCTATAAATGACCTTATCTCTTCCTTTGTTCGGGTGGGAAAGCCTCTTTTTTCAAGCACGTGGTTTACTGCGGAGGACAGGTCTCCGAGAGTATCCAGAAGAGTTCCGTCCAAATCGAAAAACACGGCGTCGTATCTCATTATTTTCACTCCTTCGAAACAACCTGCAGACACAAATACAGCAGACCGTTCAAAAAGAAAAGTCTGCCGTTTTTGATAGTACGATTAAATGCGTGCGCTTATGTAATCCGCGAGATCCTTGATCGTGCGAAGTTCAGAAAAATCTTCTTCGGGTACAGTTGTATCAAACTCGCTTTCAAACGCCATTACAATATCAACCAGATCCAACGAATCTGCGCCGAGATCCTCTATGAGAGATGCATCATCCGCTATACTTTCCGGCTCCAGACGAAGCTGTGCGGCAACAATGCTCTTTACCTTTTCAATCATATCCATTTTAATGACCTCCTGAAATTCGTACGGCAAACATGCGCCGCAATTTTATAATAAATCAAAACGGCAAAAAATGCAAGCATTTTTATTAATAAAGAAAAAATAATTTATTTTGCCCCGATTCGTTGACTAAAACGTCTTTTAATGATATAATATACTGATTATATTTTTTCGTCAGGAGGATGGTTATGGTAGTATTGGGCATCGACCCGGGTTTTGCCACTGTAGGGTACGGTGTAGTACGGTGCGAAAACGGTATTTTTACACCGATTTCATACGGCGCAATAACCACGCCCCCTCACACTCTTATAGAAAAAAGACTTAAAGAAATATACGATTGTATGTGCCAGCTTATTGACACCTATAAGCCCGATTGTATGGCGATAGAAGAATTGTTTTTCAACACTAACCAGCGTACGGCGGTGGACGTTTGCCAAGCTAGAGGAGTTATGCTGCTTGCGGCGGAAAATAAAGGAATAAACACCTTTGAATACACTCCCTTACAGATAAAGCAATCGGTGGTGGGATACGGCAGGGCGGAAAAACAGCAGGTTCAGTACATGGTAAAAATGCTGCTTAAGCTGGACAGAACCCCCAAGCCCGATGATGCGGCGGACGCATTGGCGGCCGCAATATGTCACGGCACCTGTAATATGCACAAAATTGGAGTTTAGAATATGTTTTATTATCTTAAAGGCAATCTGCAGTTTTTGTTTCCCGATTTCGCCGTTATAGACGCAGGCGGTGTGGGATATAAATTGACCGTTTCCAAAAACACATTTGCATATCTTTCCCCTCTCTACGGAAAGACTGCAATGCTGTTTACCCACATGGCTGTCCGCGAGGACGCTGTGGAGCTTTACGGTTTTGGAACGGAGGACGAGCTTTCCGCATTCAAACACCTGATAACCGTTTCGGGAGTAGGACCAAAGGCGGCTATAAACGTGCTTTCCACCTTTACCGCAGACGGACTTGCTTCCGTAATTGCAAGCGGAGATGCAAAGACACTTTCAAAAACTCCCGGTGTGGGACTTAAAACAGCGCAAAAGATAATACTTGAGCTTAAAGACAAGATAAGCGGAGAAATAGTTTCCTCTTCTCCCGCAGAAAGTTCTTTCGTTTCCGCGGCTTCCGGCGGCGGAAGCGATGCGGTGGATACGCTTGCCGTGCTCGGTTATACCAGAGCAGAGGCGGTTGCCGCCCTTAAGGGTATTGACCCCACCCTCCCCCTTGAAACCATAATCGGCGAAGCGCTTAAAAAATTAGCTTCCATGTAAGAGGTGCGATATGCCTATAAATCAATCCGACAATTTTCATACAGGCGCGGCTCTGGATATCGAAAACCGTCTTACCGCCACCAACGAAGTGCCCGAGGACAGAGATAACGAAAATTCTCTCCGTCCCAAGACGTTGGACGAATACGTGGGGCAGGAAACGGTAAAGGAAAATTTATCCGTATTTATGAAAGCCGCAAAGGCAAGAGATGATAATCTTGACCACGTGCTTCTTCACGGCCCTCCCGGCTTGGGTAAAACCACGCTGGCTACCATAATTGCCGCTGAATTGGGTGTGAACATTAAAGTCACCTCCGGTCCCGCTATAGAAAAACCGGGTGATCTTGCTGCCATACTTACCACTTTGGGACGAAAAGACATTCTGTTTATAGACGAAATACACCGTCTTTCCCGTTCCATAGAGGAAGTGCTTTACCCCGCTATGGAGGATTACGTGCTTGACCTTATGATGGGCAAAGGCCCCTCTGCAAGATCCATACGCATCCCTTTACAGCCCTTCACCCTTATCGGCGCGACCACGAGAGCAGGTCAGCTTACCGGACCTCTGCGTGACAGATTCGGTATGCTGTTCAGACTTGAGCTGTATACACCCGATGAGCTTGCAAGCATTGTTATACGCTCTGCGGGAATACTGGGCACACCCATAACCGAAGAAGGAGCATATGAGATTGCCAGAAGGTCAAGAGGAACTCCCAGACTTGCAAACAGATTTTTAAAGCGTGTGCGGGACTTTGCCGAAGTAAAAGGCAACGGCACCATAGATAAGGATATTGCGGATATTGCCCTTTCCGCCCTTGATGTTGATTCTTTAGGATTGGATTCGGTAGACAGACGCATGCTTAATGCCATAATTAAGAATTTCGGCGGCGGTCCTGTGGGACTGGAAACCCTTTCCGCAGTTATTGGAGAAGAATCCATTACCCTGGAAGACGTATACGAGCCCTATCTTATGCAGCTGGGCTTTATTAACAGAACACCCCGAGGAAGATGCGCCACCCCTGCCGCTTACGAGCATCTGGGATTGCCGCTTCCCGGAGTAAAAGACACACAACAATTATTGATGGAGTAATAGTATGTTTACTGCAGACGGTTGGAAGGAATACCGACTTATAGATGCATCCGACGGAGAAAGACTTGAAAGCTGGAGCGGTCATTTGCTGATACGTCCCGACCCTCAGGTTATCTGGAACGGTGCGAAAAAAAGCCCTCTCTGGAAAAAGGCGGACGGCGTTTACCGCCGCGAGGGAGGTGGAGGAAGCTGGATAAAAAAGGATATTCCCGAAGAATGGAATATTTCTTACGGAGATATGACCTTTGTGCTGTCCCCCATGGGATTCAAGCACACGGGACTTTTCCCCGAGCAGGCGGCAAACTGGGATTGGTTTGCACCGCTTATTAAAAATTCAGGCAGAAAAATAAAGCTGCTTAATCTGTTTGCATACACGGGAGGAGCAAGCGTTGCCGCCGCAAAAGCGGGTGCATTTGTTTGCCACGTGGACGCTTCCAAGGGAATGGTGCTTAAAGCAAAGCAAAACGCTTCCCTTTCCGGCGTACCTGCAGACGGAATAAGATATATAGTTGACGATTGCGTAAAGTTTGTCGAAAGAGAGATAAAGCGCGGCAACAGATACGATGCGGTTATCTTGGACCCTCCTTCCTTCGGAAGAGGTCCCAAGGGAGAAAGATGGATGCTTGAGCAATCTCTGGATAATCTTATCGGCCTTATTACCGGCGTTATTTCCGATGATCCTCTGTTCGTTTTGCTTAATTCCTATAACACCGGTCTGTCCGCTTCCACCTGTGGATATATTCTGGGCAGACACCTGTGTGAAAAATTCGGCGGAAAAGTGGAAAGTGACGAGATCGGTCTGCCTGTAGAAGCAAGCGGAATGTATCTTCCCTGCGGTGCCGCAAGCAGATGGACGGCGAGGTAGATATGGGGTTTATACAAGCAGATAAACTGACCTACACCTATGAAGGAAATCTGGTGCCTGCGGTTAAGGAGGTTTCCCTTTCCTTTAAAAAAGGCAGTTATACCGCAATTATAGGTCACAACGGAAGCGGAAAATCCACCCTGGCAAAGCTTTTGTGCGGTATTTTTACCCCTACCGGCGGTAAAGTGCTGATCGACGGAATGGACACAGCCGACGAGGATAATATGGCTTCCATACGTGAAAAGTGCGGAATGGTTTTTCAAAACCCCGATAACCAGATAGTTTCTTCGGTGGTAGAGGAAGACGTTGCCTTTGCGCCGGAAAATCTGGGCGTGGAGCCTGCACAGATACGAAAAGCGGTTGATGAAGCCCTTGCCGCTGTGGGAATGACGGAATATGCCCACCATTCCACCTACAAGCTTTCCGGCGGACAAAAGCAAAGAATAGCTATTGCAGGTATTCTTGCCATGAATCCGGAGTGTATCGTTTTTGACGAAGCCACCGCAATGCTTGACCCTGCGGGAAGACGGGAAATATCCGATACTATGCGTAAGCTCAACGACCGCGGTATTACGGTTATTACCGTTACACACCACATGAACGAGGCGGCTATGGCTGACCGTATCGTGGTTATGAACAAGGGCGAGGTGGCTATGGACGGCACCCCCCGCGAGATATTCGCAAGAGTTGACGAACTGAGAAAGCTTTCTCTTGCGGTGCCTCAGGTAACCGAGCTTTTATATGATCTGGGACTTCCCGCCGCGTTGCACGCAAAGGAAGCCGCAGACGTTATCGAAGAGGAAATTAAAAAGAAATGTCTTTAAAACTTGAAAACGTATCGGTGGTCTACGGCGAGGGAACCCCTTTCCGAAAGATCGCTCTGGATAATATCAACATTGAATTCCCCAAAGGAAAGATAACGGGAATCATAGGTCATACGGGAAGCGGAAAATCCACCCTTGCACAGCTTCTTAACGGACTTAACAAGCCAACTTCGGGAAACATATATCTTGACGGAACGGATATCTGGGAAAAGCCCAAGGAAATATCCAAGATCCGCTTTAAGGTGGGACTTGCCTTCCAGTATCCCGAATACCAGCTTTTTGAGGAGACCGTGGGCAAGGATATTGCATTCGGACCCAAAAACATGGGACTTAACGATAACGAAATTGCTTTGCGGGTTGCGGAAGCGGCAAAGCTGTGCGGTATTCCCGAAGATTCTCTGAACCGTTCCCCTTTTGAACTTTCCGGAGGACAAAAGCGGAGAGTTGCCATTGCGGGAGTCATGGCTATGCGTCCCGAATACCTGGTGCTTGACGAACCTGCGGCAGGACTTGACCCCGTGGGAAAAACCGATATTCTGAACGGAATAATTAACTACAAAAACGAAACCGACGGCACGGTGATACTTATTTCCCACAGCATGGAGGATGTTGCCAAGTATTCCGATATGATTCTGGTTCTTAAAGAAGGTAAGGTATTTGCCCACGGAAGCGTTGAAGAGATATTTTCCGATATCGATTCTCTGGCAAATTCATCCTTGGACCTGCCTCAGATAACAAGACTGTTTCACGAACTGAAAAAACGCGGTCTTTCCGAAAGAGACGACGTTTACACTGTAAAGTTCGGAGAAAAATTACTAAGAGAAAAAGGTATATTTAATGCTTAAAGATATAACCCTGGGACAGTATTTCCCGGGAGATTCCATTTTGCACCGTACGGACGCCCGTATAAAGATACTGATGCTTATTGTGTATCTGGTGTTCGTGCTGTGCGCAAAAACCGCTTTCGCCTTCGGCTTTGTGGTAATAGCCACGGGATTGCTTGTGATAATATCCGAAATCCCCTTGAAAACGGTACTGAAATCCTTAAAGCCGCTGTTGTTCGTTTTGCTGTTCACTGCGGTAATAAATCTGTTTTTTGCCAACGGCGAAGATATACTCTGGCAATGGAAATTTATAAAGATATACCGTGAAGGTATTGAAAATGCGGTTAAAATGGTGATCCGTCTTACCAGCCTTGTAACCGGCACCAGCGTATTGCTTACCTACACCACTTCCCCGCTGGACCTTACTGACGGTATTGAAAGATTGCTTGTTCCTTTGAAGAAGATCGGCGTTCCCGTTCACGATTTCGCTATGATGATGTCTATTGCGCTGAGATTTATTCCCACCCTTATTGAGGAAACGGACAAAATTATCTCCGCACAAAAGGCAAGAGGTGCAGATTTTGAATCGGGCAACATATTTGCAAGAGCAAAAGCGCTGATTCCTATTCTGGTCCCTCTGTTTGTTTCCGCATACAGACGTGCTTTTGAACTGGCAGAAGCAATGGAATGCCGTTGTTACAGAAGCGGTGTGGGAAAAACCAGAATGAAGGTTATAAAAACACGCCCTGCAGACTATATTTTTCTTGGAATGTCCATTATTGCCTGCGCAGGTATATTTTTCCTTAATCAGGTGGTGATACCTCTGTGAATTACGCCGTAACTTTAGCCTTTGACGGCACCGCATACTGCGGATGGCAGGTTCAGAACAATGCAATAAGCATACAGCAGACAGTGCAGGACGCCGCCGAAAAGGTTTTCGGAGTTCGTCCCAACGTGACCGGATGCTCCCGCACCGATTCCGGTGTTCACGCCCGTGAATACGTTTGCGTTATTTCCGACGTTGCGGAGATTTCCGAAACCGGTCTTCCCCTTGCACTTAATTCCATTCTTCCTTCCGATATTTCCGCACTTAAGGCAAAGGCAGTATCCGAGGATTTCCACCCCAGATACAGCTGTATAGAAAAAGAATACGAATACGTTATATGGAATTCGAGAATTAAAAACGTATTTGATAACAGAGTGTGGCATTGCCCACGTCCTCTCGATACGGATAAAATGGCTTTGCTTGCGCAACACTTTGTAGGCAAAAAGGATTTCAGGTCCTATATGTCCGCAGGAAGTAAGATAACCGATACGGTGCGCACCGTTAAGTATATGAACGTCACCCGTGACGGAGATTACATAAGAATAAACGTGGCGGCAGACGGATTTTTATATAACATGGTGAGAATAATGACGGGTACTCTGGTTGAAGCTACCTACGGCAGCAAATGCACAGATATCCCCGCAATTACCGCATCCTGCAACAGAAACAACGCAGGCATTACCGCACCTGCAAAAGGATTATTTTTGAACAAGCTTGTTTATACGAGGTAAAGATGAGCGCTTTTTCTATTTTTAAAGATAAAAGAAAACAGAATAAACAGCAAACTCCGACGGCTCAGGCTTATTATACCCGTTTGGCGAACCGTGCAAAAATAGGTATGTTTTCGGTAATAATAGCTTTGATCATATTCTGTTTGCTTGCATATTCCTTTTTCCCCGATGAGCTTACGGCGGAAAATTTCAAATATCTGCTTAAATTCATTTCCTTTGAGCAGAACGAGCAGGTGGTGGTGGGTTCGGAAATAATTTTCGATGCGGATCCCACAAACAGATTTGCCATTGTCCGCGGTGATATTGCAGTATTAAGCAAAACACAGCTCACCGTTTACGATACTTCGGGACAGCTGTTGCAAAGAACACCCATTAAAAACGATAACCCCGTTTTGCTTACCGCCGGAAAGAATATGATAATATACGATCTGGGCGGAAAGGAACTGAACGTTTATAACTCTTTTTCTCACGTTTATTCCGAAAACTTCGGTTATCCCGTTTTGGGAGTTTCCGCCGCAGAAAACGGCGGCTATGCAGTGCTTTCCGGCGCAAAAAATTACAGAAGCGCCGTATACGTTTACGATGCGAACTACCGCCTTACCTTTTCCCACTATTTCCCCACCGAATATTCCACCGCAATGCAGCTTAACAAAAGCGGCCAAAAGGTTTTGGTGCTTTCACATATTAGCGAAAACGGCGATTATCTCGGCTCCGCCGCCTTGTTCAGCACTACTGCGGAAGAGCCTTTGGCAAACTTCAGATACGTTGGCGAGCTGCCTCTTAACTGTCATTTTACCGATGACGGCGGATATATCGTGCTGACAGACAAGGCGTTGCGGTTTTACGGCAGAGATAACTCTTTGAAAAAAGAGGTCGCCGTTTCCGGAAACCTTCTTAACTGCGATTTCGGCGGAAACCACGTAATGCTTACTTTTGATAACTCCGGTCTTTCCGAAAGCAAGGAAATGATGGTTTACGATTCCAACGGAAATAACGTTTACCGTACCGAAGCGGGCGCCAGACCCGATGACGTTTTGCTGTACGTAAACAGACTTTATATGCTATCTGTGGGCAACCTTACCGTATACGATTTTAACGAAGATAAAAAAGTATACGATATACAAACAAACGATGACAGTATGGATATGCTCATTTCCGATGACAAACTGCTGGTATTCACGTATTCGGGCGTTACGGTATATAATGCCTCCACGCTGGACGAAACGGAAATACAGCCTGACGACGCTTCGCTTACGGAGGTCAGCGAATGAATATTGCTGTTGATATAATCATTGCCGCTATTATTGTTTTCAACATTATTTACGGTTGGAAGCAGGGATTTGTGAAAATGGCTTTAAAATCCCTTGTACTTGTGGTGGCACTTATTGCCGCGTTTTACATGGTTAATCCCGTGAGGAACTATGTACTGGAAACGGACAGTGCGAAAAACTGGGAAAACAAGATATACGGTTCGGTTATAACCGTGCTGGATAACGTTTCCGGTCAAGAAGAACAAGAGGAGTCCGACAGTGCGGATGCCGGCAAGATCACCTCACTTTTATCTGCTGTCGGTGTGGATATCAAGGATATTCAAGCCGATATTGACGAATGGAAGAATACGAAAAACGAAGAAATAAAGGCATCTATCGCCGGCAAAGCGGCACCTCTGCTTTTAAAAGCGGCGGTAACTTTTGCTTCCTTTCTGGTAATCTTTCTTGTTGTTTATATTATCGCTACGGTGGCTGTATTCCTTTTGGATAAATTTACAAAGCTTCCCGTTTTAAAGCAGGCAAATACACTTTTGGGAATTATCGTAGGTATCGTACTGGCGATTGCGGAAGCCTGCGTGTTTGTTTCCCTTGTGCAATTACTCCTTCCCGTAAACATACTGGGCGGAATATTTGCAGGATTTACTCCCGAAAACACATTCCTTTTCAAAGTCTTCGGTAGTTTTAATATTTTTCGTATGTTATTTTAACCCTTTAAGGAGTAAACAATGGTTTTGAAATTATGTTCCCGCTGTAAAAAGCGTGTGGCTGTTATATATATGCAGCGTATTGAAAACGGAAGCACCACCAACGAAGGTCTGTGTCTTAAATGTGCTCGGGAAATGGGTTTAAAACCCGTTGACGATATTCTTGAGCGTATGGGCATAACCCCCGAGGAATTTGACGCTATGTCCGATGAGATTTCCGGTCTTGTTCCCACGGAAACGGGAGACAGCACAGAAAATGAAGGCAGAGCCCCTTCCCTTAATTTGGGTCCGCTCTTCGCTTCTCAGGAAGGACTTAACCTTCCCGACAATATAAGAAAAGACAAGCAGCAGAGTAAGGAAAGCAAGCAGGATGCCAAGAAGCAGAAAAGCAGAAAGTATCTTGAGCAGTACTGTATCGACCTTACCGGCAGAGCAAAAGAAGGCAAGCTGGATAAGGTTATCGGCAGAAACGAAGAACTTGAGCGTGTTATGCAGATTCTTTCCCGCCGCCAGAAAAACAACCCTTGCCTTATAGGTGAGCCGGGTGTAGGTAAGACCGCAGTTGCGGAAGCGCTTGCCGCCAGAATAGTAAAGGGCGACGTGCCTTACAAGCTTAAGAGCAAGGAAGTTATGCTTGTTGATATGACCGCCATGGTTGCGGGCACCCAGTTCAGAGGTCAGTTCGAAAGCCGTATGAAGGGCCTTATAGACGAGGTAAAGCAAAACGGAAATATTATACTGGTTATAGATGAAGTACACTCCATTGTGGGAGCAGGCGATGCGGAAGGCGGTATGAACGCCGCAAACATTCTTAAGCCCGCACTTTCCAGAGGAGAAATTCAGCTTATAGGCGCAACCACCCTTACCGAATACAGAAAGTATATTGAAAAAGACGCGGCGTTGGAACGCAGATTCCAGCCTGTCATGATAAACGAGCCTTCCATTGAAGACAGCGTAAAGATACTTCAGGGTATTAAGGATAACTACGAAAAGTACCACGGTATCCATATTTCCGATGAAATGTGCCGCAGAATGGTTGTGCTTTCCGAAAGATATATTACAGACAGATACCTGCCCGACAAGGCGATAGACCTTATGGACGAAGCCTGCGCAAATCTTTCTATGAATTCGGATATAGTAAACCAAATCAACGCTTTGGCAGACGAGATAAAAGAGCTTAACGAAAAGCAAGCTGCATTGGAAGCAAAAGAAGACAAAACAGACGAGGATTTTGCAGCTATTGCCCAAAACCGTACCGTTCTTTTGCAAAAGAACGAATCCTTTGATTCCCTCTCCGCACAGAGAGATACTCTTACCGTAACCGAAAAAGACCTTGCAAAGGTTATTGAAATATGGACGGGTATCCCCGCTTCCAGCATAAGCGAAAACGAATTCGAAAAAATCCAAAAGCTGGTTCCTTCCATAAAGGACCGTATTGTGGGTCAGGACGAAGCGGTGGAAAAGGTTGCAACGGCTGTTCGCCGCTCCCGCGCGGGAATTTCCTATAAAAAAAAGCCCGTTTCCTTTATATTTGCAGGTCCTACCGGTATAGGAAAGACCGAGCTTGTAAAGGTGCTGGCAAACTATTTGTTCGATTCCCCCGAATCCCTTATACGTCTGGATATGTCGGAATATATGGAAAAATATTCCGTTTCCAGAATTATCGGCTCCCCTCCCGGTTACGTGGGCTACGACGATGCGGGACAGCTTACCGAAAAAATACGCCGCAAGCCTTATTCCGTAATTCTCTTTGACGAGATAGAAAAAGCGCATCCCGACGTATTGAATATTCTTTTGCAGATACTTGATGACGGCAGAATTACCGATTCCCACGGAAAGACAGTAAACTTTGAAAATACGGTTATCGTTATGACCACCAATGCGGGCAGTACGGATATTTCCGCCTCTGCAGGATTCACGACCACCGCAAAAGCTTCAGACGAAGCAAAGGTTAAAAAAGCACTTGAGCAATTCTTACGTCCCGAGTTCATTAACCGTGTGGACGAGATAGTTGTATTCAACAGACTTTCCAAAGATAATTTTGCTTCTATCTGCCGTATAATGCTTGGCGATCTTGAAAAGGTATTGGCAGAAAAGAATATTACCCTCACCTATGATGAGGCTGCTGTTAACGCTTTGGTTGAAAAGGGTTATTCCGAAAAATACGGTGCCCGTAATCTCCGCCGTCTTATACAGACGGATATTGAGGATGCGGTTGCCACTGCAATTATCGAGGACACTTCTTTAAAGATAACCGCAGTTGCGCTTTCCGCTGACCAAAACGGAATCACCATAACAACCTTTTAACAGCAAGTAAAGTTTATCCGAAAGGAGAAAACAGTAAAAATGCCGGATTATTCCGAGAAAATAAGAACAATAACCTCTAACAGCCGTAAGCAGGCGGAGGATAGGTTCGAACCGGAATCCATGGATATAGAGGAGCTTGCCATAAAACTTGGCAGTAATCTTGGGGACGGCTTAAGTGATGAAGACGTAAAGAGGATAAGACGTGAAAAGGGTTCAAATGCTCTTTACGACGAGATAAAGACAGGCTTTACCTCCAGCTTCAAAAATCAGCTTCAGGGGCTCATGGGAATTTTCCTTGCCGCCGTTGCCTTTTTGATGTACGTGTTTCAGCCCGAAAGGCATGAGCTTATCGTGCTGGGAGTTACCGTTATTATAATTATGTTTATAAATGCGGTACTTGAGGCATCCGCTTCCCATTCTTTGGAAAAGATACGAAACTATTCTGCCATACGCGCTACCGTTACGAGAAACGGAAGACGGTTTGTTATAGACAGCCGCGGTCTTGTGCCGGGAGATATTATAACGCTGGAAACGGGAAATATTGTCCCTGCCGACGCACGCGTTATCTCCTGCGCCCACCTTTCCGTGTTGGAGGCATCCATAAACGGAAAGAACGAAGCGGTATATAAATCCTCGGCAATCGAATATAACCGTCCCGATATGCTGTGCCACACCAATATGGTGTATGCCGGCACCGTAGTTACGGGCGGAAGCGGTACGGCTATTGTATGCGAAACGGGCAAAAACGTGCTCACCCGCAAGGTAAACACAAAGCATTCTCAGGATTATACTCCCGGATTGCTTAAATACGCTTCCCGTGTCGGAAAAGCAATGTCCTTTGTTTCGGTTATAATATGCTTTGTATTGCTGGCTTTGGGTGTTGCCACGGGAAGAAGCATTACGGATATGTTTATTCTCTCCCTCACGCTGGGCTACATATCGATGTATGACAGCTGTAAAGCGTTGACATTCATTTCCTTGGGCTACGGCGTTGAAAAGATGCTTGAAAACAATGCCGCCGTAGGAAATCTGAACAGCATAGGCAAGCTTGGCAACGTGGACACCGTAATGTGCGCAAAAGGACAAGCCTTCCCGCCTAAAAAAATGTTTGTTACCGAACTGTATATCGACGGCAAAATCAAAGATATCCGAGAAGCCGAAGAAAACGAAAACAACAAAAGATTGCTTAAATACGCCCTTGTGTGTTCCGATATAAAGAAAAACGCAGACGAAAAGGGCCGCCAGAGAGGACAGCAAAAATACACCGGCAGAAAGCAGGATATTGCTATTGCCGATGCCTGCGATTTTCTGCTTGCAGATATTTCCAACCTTGAAGGCGAGTTCTTCCGTATAGATACCGAGGTATCTTCCGACAATATAGTTACACGCACGCTGGTGCTTTCCGGCGGCAAAACCTTTGTCATTGTCCGCGGAAATCCCGAATCCATTATAAGCCGTTGTGTGGGATACCGCAAAAACGGCGGAGTATACCGTATGAACGATGCTGCGGTAGCCCGTATGCACGAGGCGCTGGAAGAGATGGGCAAAAAAGCGGAAACGGTTATTGCCGTTGCTACGGGACGTACGGATGCGGATTCTCTGCAAGATTATTCCGTGGAAAGCAGACTTATACTTTCGGGCTTTATAGGTTTGGGCTCTGCTTTCCGTGTAGACCCTGCCGCGGCGGTATATAAATGCCGCAGAGCCGGAATAGAAGCGGTTTTGAGAAGCAACGATGCTTACTACCCTTCCCTCTCCCTTGCGAAAGAAGCGGGAATTATAACAGACGAATCCCAAGCCATATCCGCAGAGGGTATAAGCGAAACCGACCCCGGACTCTATATTGCCAACCAGCCCTTGTACAAGCTGTACGTGGGTATTGACAATGAGCAGTGGCGGGAGGTTTTGGAATACAAACACGCAGATAAACACTACGTTGCGGTTACCGCAAACAGTATAGACGATCTGCCCCTTATTCACGAAGCAGACGTAACCTTTGTAAGCGATACCGAAACTCCGGACACCTTAAAGCAGGAAAGCGACGTGATTATGCTGGAAGGCGGATTCCACGTCATTACCTATGCGATCGGTGCCGCAAAGGCGATCGTTGCCAGAATACACGCAGTTACCGAATATCTTTTTGTGGGATTCACCGCTGTGTTGACGTCATTCCTTGCAGCCATTGTTTTGGGAATTGATTTTCCGTTAAGACTTCAGGATATGCTTCTTTGCGGAATTATATTCAATTTCATTATTGCGGTATCTCTTGCTTTTGCCGCACCAAACAAAAATATTCTGGCAGAAAAAATGAAGAAATACAGAACAAAGCCCTTGTTAAAGGATTTTGTTCAGCCCATTCTGTATGCGTTGGGAGCAGGCGGTGCTATTACAGCAGTATACGTTTTGTTTGGAAACACCTGCGCACTATTATCATCGGCACTACTTCTTATTACCTATGGGCTAACCAACGTATCCAAAAAGCCGTTATTTGCAAGAACGCCTTTGGGCGTGAGAAAGCTTGTAGTATCCGCTTTGATAGTCGGGGCAATATACGCTTGTGCCGTATACGTACCGCCCATTGCGAATCTTTTCGGTTACACACAGCCCTCTCTTTTCGGATACGGCATTACCGCAGCGATAACGCTGGGTTATTACGCATTTACTCAGGTAGTAAAGCTTATTTACGGATTAATAATTAAAAATAAAAATAAACCAAAATTCAAATTGGCTAAAGACGAGGAGGTAAATTAAATGATCACAAAGGATTCCATTATCGGCGATGTTCTTGATAAGGCGCCCGAAAAAGCAAAGTTTTTCTTTGAAATCGGTATGCATTGTCTCGGTTGCCCTCATTCCAGAGGCGAAACCATCGAACAGGCATGTGCAGTTCACGGTGCAGACCTTGAAGCACTTCTTAAAAAATTGAACGGAGATGACTAAAAATGGGAAAAGTTAAAAATTTTGCAAACGATTTTAAAAAGTTTATTTCTCAAGGCAATATCCTTGATATGGCAGTTGGTGTAGTTGTAGGTACTGCTTTCAAGGCTATCGTTTCTTCTTTGGTTGCAGACATTATTATGCCCTGCATCGGCTTCCTTCTCGGCGATGTAAACTTTACCGATCTTAAATGGATACTGGTAGAGTCAGTCGCAGAGGTTGTTAACGAAGAAGGCGTTGTTGTTACCGAAGCGGTTGCCGAGGTTGCTGTTAAGTACGGTCAGTTTATTCAGTACATAATTGATTTCCTTATCATCGCTTTCGCAATGTTTATCGTTGTTAAGGTAGCAATGTCCTTCCGCAACAAGCTGGAAGAAAAGAAAAAGGCAGAAGAAGCTGCCGCAAAGGCTGCGGAAGAAGCAGCAAAGGCTGCTATTCCTCCCGAACCTACTGTTGAAGAAAAGACACTTAAGGCTCTTGAGGATATCCGTGATTTCGTAAAAGGCTTTAAAGGCTAAAATATGAAATACATTATCGGTGTGGACGGCGGAGGAACAAAAACCGCCGCCGCCCTTGCCGATATCAACGGGAACGTTATTAAAACGGTCTACGGTGCAGGATGTAACCCCAACGATATCGGCTTTGAAAACTCAATGAACAACATATTTTCCGCCGTTCAGGCTTTGAATACGGATAAAGACGACATTGCCGCAATATTTTGCGGTATTGCCGGTATAACCGCCGCCGACTACAGCCAAAAAGCAGGTGTTCGGTTAAAAGAAATGTTTCCGAACGCCAAGTCGGAAGCTCTGCACGACGGTATAAATGTGATATATTCCGCTTTTCCGAAAAGTGACGGCGCCATTGTTATTTGCGGAACGGGTTCTTCCTGCTTTATGAAAATGGGCAGAGAGATTATCCGTATCGGTGGATACGGCAAGTTCGACTGCGCGGGAAACGGATACGAAATAGGAAAATCCGCTGTTGCCCACGCTTTAAGATGTGTGGACGGACGGGATGAAAAGGGCATGCTCTACGCTCTCGTGACCGAAAAGATAGGCGGAGATCCTCTTAAAAAGCTTACAGACCTTATCGCTGCGGACAAAAAGCATATTGCTTCCTTTGCCAAAACAGTATTTGAAGCGTACGAAAAGGGAGATATGCACGCCGCGTGGATACTTGAAAATCAGCTTGAATATATCGGCGGGCTTATAAACCGTGCATGCGAAATATACGGAGGACCCGTTCCCGTATGTCTGGCAGGCGGTATAGGCACTCAAAGCGCCGCTATTGATATAATACGGAAATACCTTATACACAGCGTACCTCTTTCCGTTATTGAAACAGAGCCGGTATACGGCGCTGTGGCAAAAGCAAAAGAGATATTGACAGCAGAATAAAAATAGTGTATCATTTACAGTAATAATCTATGGAGGCCAATGCTATGGATCAAACAGAACTTAACGAACTCAGAACGCTGAGACACTCGGCGTCTCATATTCTGGCGCAGGCAGTAAAAAGACTTTATCCCGATGCCCGTCTGGCTATCGGCCCTGCTATCGACACCGGATTTTATTACGATTTCGATACCGAGACAACCTTCACTACCGAGGATCTTGACAGTATCGAAGCTGAAATGAAGAAAATTGTTAAAGAAAATCTTCGTATAGAGCGCTTTACCCTTCCCCGTGACGAAGCTAAAAAGCTTATGGCGGACGAGCCCTACAAGCTTGAGCTTATTGACGGTCTTGACGAAGGCGAAGAGATATCCTTCTACAAGCAGGGTGAATTCACCGACCTTTGCGCAGGCCCTCACGTTGCCTACACAAAGAAGGTAAAGGCGTTTAAGCTGCTTTCCGTTACCGGTGCGTATTGGAGAGGCGATTCCAACAACAAGATGCTTCAGCGTATTTACGGCACTGCTTTTGCAAGCAAGGAAGAGCTTGACGAATACCTGAATATGCTTGAGGAAGCTAAAAAGCGCGACCACAGAAAGCTTGGTAAGGAGCTTGGTCTGTTTATGATGACAGACGACGGCCCCGGCTTCCCCTTCTTCCTTCCCAACGGTATGGTGCTTAAGAACACCCTTATCGATTATTGGAGAGAAGTACATAAGAGATACGGCTATGTGGAAATTTCCTCCCCCGTTATTCTTAACCGCCGTCTGTGGGAAAGAAGCGGACATTGGGGACACTACAAGCAGAATATGTACACCACCAAGATAGATGATGAGGATTTCGCAATCAAGCCTATGAACTGCCCCGGCGGTATGTTGGTTTATATGAACGAGCCTCATTCTTACCGTGATCTGCCCCTGCGTGCAGGCGAGCTTGGTCTGGTACACAGACACGAACTTTCCGGTGCTTTGCACGGATTGTTCCGCGTAAGATGCTTTACTCAGGATGATGCTCACATCTTTATGACCAAGGAACAGATGAGAGATGAAATCAAAAACGTTGTTTCTCTCTTTGATGAGGTTTATTCCCTCTTCGGCCTTACCTACCAGATAGAGCTTTCCACCATGCCCGAAGACCATATGGGTGACGAAGCCGTATGGGCACACGCAGAAGAAACTCTTAAAGCTGCTATTACCGATATGGGCAAGGATTATATACTTAACGAGGGTGACGGCGCATTCTACGGTCCCAAGTTGGATTTCCATCTCCGTGACAGTATCGGAAGAACCTGGCAGTGCGGTACTATTCAGCTTGACTTCCAGCTTCCCGAAAGATTTGAGCTTGAGTACACCGGTGCAGACGGTGAAAAGCACCGTCCCGTTATGATACACAGAGTTGTATTCGGCAGTATCGAAAGATTCATCGGCGTTATTACCGAGCATTTCGCAGGCGCGTTCCCTCTGTGGTTAGCTCCTCTGCAGGTAGCGGTGCTTCCCATTACCGACAGAGCCGCTGAATATGCGGATAAGCTGGTGGCAGACCTTACCGCCGCAGGCGTAAGATGTAAAGCGGACCACCGCAACGAAAAGGTTAACTACAAGATCCGCGAGCATCAGCTCCAGAAGGTGCCTTATATGCTTGTTGTCGGCGACCGCGAAGTTGAAGAAGGTACGGTTTCTTTGCGTACCCGTACCGGCGAGACCGGTGGCGTTATGACCGCGCAGGAATTCTACGACAGAGTTACCACCGAAATCAAGGATAGAAGCAGAATAGTATAATTTCACACCTAAAAATTAAAAGGACGGAGAAAATCTCCGTCCTTTTCGTTGTTTTATTTAGTTTACGTTGCCTAAATTACCGCTTGTAATAAGGTTTTCTGCGTTCCATACAAAAAGGATACGGTCGGCAGAATACTGTTCTGCATAAGCGGAAATATTTGTCATACGGTTTGCCATATTCACCAGCACCAGATCAAAGTGCTGTGCAAGGAAAGGCACAAGGCTGTTTGCAAATGAATCCTTGGGAAGCAATAAAACGGGGCGTTCCTCATCATAATTACTTTCCACCAAGGTTATGTCATTTGTACCGCTTATGAAGGCGGAATACTTATCCATGGTTTCGAGATAAGACATATCGTAAAATCCGCTAAAGGATCTTTCGCCTATGGTGGTGGTAAATTTATCATCGTTGCCAAGGGACCAGAATTCCATTGTATCGGGAGAAACGAAGGAAAAACCGCATTTGGACCAGGTTGTTCCGTAAAAATCATCTGCCACAACATTTACCGTAAATTTATCGCGGGGAATAATATCCTCCTCCATACCGAAGGATTTCATTATCTCAACGTAAGCGTAATAGGCGCCGAGAGTTGTCCAATGGTGGTCGGTGCGGTAATAAACGTACTCCCCTGCCGAATATTTTTCCTTTAACACGGGGGAAACGGGAATGAGCAGATCCTTTGAAAGTGTGGTGGAAACAATAGCATCCAAAGAAACGGAAACGTTGGAGGGGTAATTAAAGCTTTCCGAAGCCACGTCTATTACTCTGGGAGGAATAATTACGTGAACGGGAACGGACGCCTTTTCGGCAGCGAATTTATTAAGTGCTTCAAGCTGTCTTACAACGCTTTGGTTGTAAAAATGGTCCATATTATCGGTACGGTTGAGTCTATCCTTAAAAATGGAAAAGGTACGGACAGCCAGCGTTTCGTTTTCGCCAAGCAAAACTCCGTTGTTTTCTCCTTTGAAAAGGGATAATTCCGCAAGGGCTTTAATGCTTACGAATGCATCTCTCAACGGGAACTGGTCTGCAAAATACTCGTTTATTTCCGAAGAGAATTTGCCGTCCATAAGAGCTTCAAGAGAAAATTCCGGGAAGGTCTGCAGGTTGCGTTTTTCGTTTTCGGAATAGCTTTTATCCGGCATAGCAACAAAGGCGACGGAAAGACCGAACAGAATTGCCAAAAACAAAACGATGGTGATAATATTCGTTATTTTTTTCATAGTCTTTCCCTCCCTTTAGAAATTGTAATACAAAAACGGGCTGAAGGTGCTGTCCACCATATAAGCGACGCACAGCAAGAACGAGCCACAGGTGAGGACGGGAGAAAGGTATTCGATGGTGCGGAAGCGTTTTACAAGATAGTAATACAGCTTCTTGGGATAAGGCGTACTGCCGATAATGCAGATAACAATAAGAGCGAGATTACGGAGAATATCGTAATTTACGGTGGCGGTGGTAAAATCTGCGCCGCCAAATCCAAACATTGTGGTAAACACGCTCCAACCGGCAGACATATCCGTAAAGAAGAATATGAGCCAACCTATTGCTATAAACAACAATGCGTATATATGGCTGAACACCTTGGGAATTTTATTGAGTACCTTAAGCAGAAAGGTTTTTTCCAGCATAAGCAGTGCGCCGAAATATACGCCCCAAAGGATAAAATTCCAGTTTGCGCCGTGCCAGAAGCCGGTGAGAAGCCATACTATCGCTATATTGCGGTATTGCTTTAAAAGGCCCTTTCTGTTTCCGCCGAGGGGAATATACACGTATTCCTTGAACCAGGTGGAAAGAGACATATGCCAACGGCGCCAGAAATCTGTAATACTGCCCGCCATATAGGGATAGTTAAAGTTTTCCAGAAATTCAAATCCGATCATCTTACCCAAGCCGATAGCCATATCGGAATAACCGGAGAAATCAAAATATATCTGGAAGGTATAGCATATAACTATCATCCAGCTTCCCGCAACGGTGGGCTGTATACCGTGAAGGGACTGAAAATATTCCGCTACCGCAAATATGGTGTCTGCCAGCAGAACTTTCTTTGCAAGACCTGCGCAAAAACGGCGGATACCCTCTGAAAACTTTTCTACACTATGTTCACGGGTGATAAGCTGATCGTCTATATCTCTGTATCTTACGATAGGACCTGCGATAAGCTGAGGGAAAAGGGTTACGTAGGTGCCAAACGCCACGAAATTACGCTGAACTGCGGTGTTTCCGCGGTAAAGGTCGATGGTATATGACATTATCTGGAAGGTATAAAAGGATATACCAACGGGAAGAACCAGATCTTTGATCGGCTCCAATGATGATAAAAAGGGTATAAGTGAAAGATTTTCTATAAAGAAATTACAGTATTTGAAAAACAGCAAAAATACCAGATTGGAGCACAGAGAAAGCACCATATACAGCTTTGCTTTCCGTTTATTGCTCTCGCGGTTCTTGTCTATCAAAAATCCAAACAGGTAAGCCGCAAGAATAGATACGAGCATTACCAGAATATATGCAGGCTCGCCCCATCCGTAGAAAATGAGAGAAACTGTAAACAGTACGGCGTTTCTCCATTTTTTAGGTAACGTAAAATAAAGAAGCAGCGTTACAGTCAAATATGAAAAAAGGAATATAAGGGATGAAAATACCACGGTTTATCTACCTTTCTTACTCTTCAAGCTTCTTAAGCTCTTCGCCCTCGTCATTACGTTTTATCATACCGATGACCTTTATATCGTCCTTGGTGTAAAACTTTGCGGGAGCGTTCTGATCGCCGTTAAGCTTTACCTTTATCTTGCCGGTCAAAAAGCTGCTTTCGATAATAACGCCCTTGCCCGCAGGGGTTTCAACTATTGAATCCACCTTGGGGAAGGTTGCGTATTCGGTTTCGTAAACCTCCTGCTCGAAGCGGAGACAGCACATAAGTCTGCCGCAGGAGCCGGAAATTTTTGTGCTGGAAAGAGAAAGGTTTTGCTCTTTTGCCATTTTAATGGATACCTGAGCGAAATCGGGCAAAAATTCTTTACAGCAGAAGGGTCTGCCGCAAACGCCTAAGCCACCGATCAGCTTTGCCTCATCACGCACACCTATCTGACGAAGCTCGATCCTGGTACGAAAAACAGAAGCCAGATCCTTTACCAGCTCGCGAAAATCCACTCTTCCGTCTGCGGTGAAATAGAATATAAGCTTGGAGTTATCAAATGTATATTCCACGTCAACAAGCTGCATTTCCAAACCGTTTTTACGGACTTTTTCAAGGAATATCTGTCTGGCCTTTTCTTCCATGGCCTTGTTTTGCTCGTGACGTCTTTCATCCTCCTCGGTAGCCACACGTACAACGGGCTTAAGGGGAGAAACGATTTCCGAAGGCTTTACCTTGCGGTTGCCGAGAGCGCAAACGCCGAATTCAATTCCGCGGGCGGTCTCTACTATAGCGTGGTCATCTTTATTTAAAACTATTTTTCCGGGAGAAAAATAATAAGTCTTTCCGCCCTCTCTGAACTTTATTCCCACAACCTCTACGGTTTCCAAAGCTTCTGTGTTGTTTTCGGTTATATTATTCTTTTTGTTTTCCATATATCAATTATTCCTTTCAGTTCCCAGTTTGATAAGCATTTCGCTCATTACGGCAGTATAGTTTCCGTTTGCGCCGATAGCAACGCAGGCGTTTTCCACGGTTTTAATACAGTTGGCAATGGAACGGCGTGTTTTTTTACGGGCATACACCGCCGCATCCTGCACAGACAACACGTTGCAACGGGCGACTCCGCACTTTACACGCAGTATATCCGCAAAAGCGCCGTGTACCAATGCCAGAAACAGCTGGTTGCTTTCTCTCTTTTGCTTTCCCTTTAACACGGAAACGTACAGCGAATATCTGTCCGTATCTCCGAAATAGTTTTTTATAAACTCCGAAGCACGGTTCATTTCCGCAATACTGTCCTTGCCCAAAAGCTCCTCTGCTTCACCGATACTTCTTCCGCAAAGACGGGTAACCTCTGCCAAGGTCTGCTCCGGTTTGCGGGGATATTTTTTGCGCAGTATCTCAAGTATTTCGCTTTCCTCCATACCTGCAAGGGATACGGTGCGGCAACGGGATCTTACGGTGGCAAGCAGCATATCCTTACGCTCGGTAAGCAAAAAGAACACAACCGGTGCGGGAGGCTCTTCCAGTATTTTGAGCATGGCGTTTTGTGTCTGCCTGTTCATTTTATCTGCGTTTGCGATAATATATACTTTTTTCTCCCCATCATTAGGCACGAGATGAGCATCCTTTATTATCCTTCTTGCATCTGCCACCACGCAAGCCTTTTCGACACCCAATATCCACATATCGGGGTGGGCTTTTTCCGAAACCTTACGGCACTGCGGGCACACGCCGCAGGGCTTGTCCTCTCTTTCGCACATCAGCACCGAGGCGGCGTAAAGCGCAAAATCCAGTTTTCCGAC
This sequence comes from Clostridia bacterium, assembly GCA_017381715.1. GTDB lineage: Bacteria > Bacillota > Clostridia > Oscillospirales > CAG-382 > SFLA01. The sequence goes on along the minus strand of JAFOBR010000088.1, from coordinate 532 downwards.
GCCTTTTGCGCCCTCCACGATATAAGCGTGGGAAACGGCGCCTTTATTATATTCGGAGGAAAACAAAAGCTTGTCTTTTTGGTTAAATAACATAATTTTTCCTCCTTACATAAATTCTCATAATAACTATACCACAAAACGCTGTAAATGAAAAGAGTTTTTTATTAAAAAGATTGAGTTTAAGCAATTTTTTACATCTCGGTTTAATAGGGTATATTGACTTTTTCTTTGGTAAAGGTTAAAATAAAGGGTAAGGATGTGATTATTAATGAGTGTTATTATCGGAATAGACGTTGGCGGCAGTACGACCAAGATATGCGCTATAAAGGACGGAGTTTTGTTGGCACCGGATTCGGTTACCGCTACAGACCCTCTTGCTTCGGTGTACGGCGCTTTCGGCAAATATACCGCAGAAAATAAAATATCCCTTTCCGGAATAGACTGCGTTGCGGTTACCGGTGTGGGAAGCGCTTTTCTTGAAAACGATATTTACGGTTTACCCACAAAGCATATAAGCGAATTTTCCGCGACG
>JAFOBR010000087.1 GCA_017381715.1 Clostridia bacterium | reverse complement strand
ATCTGTAATTGCCCGGAAGATCGATTCACTGTGTCCTCCTGCAATGTCACTTCCAAGACCGATATTCAGTCCCTTATCCAGATATTTACGAATCGGCGCAATACCGGAAGTCAGATTCATATTGGAAGCAGGACAGTGCGCAACAAACACACCGTTTTTCTGCATCAGCTCCACTTCTTCTTCCGTCGACCAGACACAATGTGCCATCACAGTTTTTACGTCGGTATCAATATCATCATTCTTACCAAACAAATCATACTCGTTATAGTTTGTCTTTTATAAGCTCCCCTCCCCTTACGGTGGCGAGGCGCATTCCCATTATAAGCATACATAACGGAGTGGACATTTTCCCCAATACAGAAACGGCGTTATCGACGACCGAAGGAAGCTTGATTCCCAGTAAAAACAGAGGGAGCGAAACGCACAATGCAAGCACCGGCGGATTAAGAATTATTTTCTTAATACTCATATATTTTTTGTCACCGGTTATAAACATTGAACCTGCGGTCCAAGAAATGATGTTCATTCCGACTATGTAAACTGCGGAATATGCAACCGCTTCGGGATTATCGGGTAAAAGAGATTGTAAAAGCGGTACTCCGAAAAATCCCGCGTTACTGAGTACACATGCCACGGAGCAAACTCTGTATCCCGGGTCTTCATCCCCTTTTTTCTTTAAGATCAGCCACATTACCGTTAGGACAATAATCTGTAATACAAAGGATAATAACAGAAACAATCCCAGGTTTATTAACAGTTCTTTTGAGTAGTCCACGCAATTGAACGAATAGATAGACAGGGCGGGACTACATACGTACAACAGCACCTTTGCAAAAGAAGCGATGTGGGACTGATCTATCATTTTTGATTTTACAAAAACAAAACCCGGCACCGAATATGCCAACATTATCAGCACATTCAGTGCCGTGGTAGTAAATTCCATATTAACCTACGTAAACAGCGTAATCTGCTTTTCTTATTTTCTTTTCGGGGAAAGCTTCAGCAGGATAGCCCAGAATACAGCAACCTACGCCGATGTAGCCTTCGAGACCGTGTTCGGCTAAAAGCTTCTTGCCGTACTCAGATTCAAACATTTGCTTACAACGGTGTATCCAGCAAGCGCCCAGTCCAAGTGCGTATGCGGCGTTAAGCATATTGCCCAGTGCAAGAGAACCGTCTTCGATATTGGTGTTTATACCTTCTTTGACCAATACACAGACAACTGTGGGAGCGCCGTAAAAGGGATCCCCTTCTCTGTCCATAAAGGATGCGTTGAGTGCGGAAAGCTCGTCGCGTATCTTTTTGTTCTGAACGGCGATAAATACAGGGCTTTGTCTGTTCATTCCCGTAGGAGCGTTTTTGCCCGCTTCGAGAACGATATCAAGCTCTTCTTTGGAGATCTGCTCGTTTTTGTAACTGCGGACGCTGACACGCTCGTTTAGTACCTTAATAGCATCATTCATATTTTATACCTACATTATGGTTAATGTTCCGAAAAATTCAGGTCTGTGGAAATCGGGCTTTTCCAATTCAATAGGAGACCAGCTTCCGAAATGGGGAATTTTGGTCTCGTCACCGCATTTATAGAAGTTGCCTTTGAAGGTGTATCCGTTTCCGAAGGTGCATTTGCCGAACAACTGCTCAATAAACGCAAATGAAAATTCTACTTCAACCGTCCAGCAGCCGTCCTTGTGTTCGGAGGTTACCACGGGAAGCTCGGTTACCACCTGATCGATAGGCGTTTTGTTTTTTCTGTCAGTACGGATTGCAGAAAGAAATGCTCCTGCGGAATTCATTTCAAAATTCATATAAAGAGGAGATTTGTTGTTGAAGGATACGAAGAATTCAAGACAGCTGTCGGTATATACGGGATCGCCGTAATTGGAATAACGGGTAAGAGGCTCTTTTTCAAAAGCTGTCATCTTAAGGACAAAGCCCTTGCCGTTTATCATTGCAAGCTGTGCGTATGCTTCTGGGGTATATTCCTTT
>JAFOBR010000086.1 GCA_017381715.1 Clostridia bacterium | reverse complement strand
GTATGCAAAATCCTCGCTGCCGCCTCCCCGTGCCACACGTCCGTCGGGGCTTATCATAGAGGTGGTAAACACTCTTTCCGCCCCCAAAAGCTCCTTTATGCTGTCAAACGCTTTTTCGGAAAGCTCCTTTTCATTTATAAACACCGGTGCGCCCGAGGTGAATATCACCTTTCCGCTTCCTCGGTAGGCTTTTGCGGTGGAGCAGGTTATTTCCGCAATTCTCTTTTGCAGGTCTGCTCTTGTCTTTTCATCGTAAGACCTTACGGTTCCCTTTAAAACGGCTGTATCTGCCAAGGTGTTTCCGTTTTGCCCGCTTTGCATATATCCTATGGTAAGTGTGGTTTCTTTTCTCGCATCCATTTCACGTGATTGCAGCACCTGCAGTGCGTTTACCGTCTGTGCGGCGATAAGCAAACTGTCCACACCGTTCCACGGCGCACTTCCGTGGCAGGCTTTACCCTGAATTTCTATGGTAAAATGATCGCACGCGGGGGCGCCCGCGCCGGGTGAACCGATAATTACCGTACCGGTCGGCATATCCATAGCGGTTATCACGTGCAGCATAACCGCCTCGTCCACTCCGTCAAGCACGCCATTTTCTATCATATCCAAAGCGCCTGCAAGGATCTCTTCCGCAGGCTGAAACATAAGCACTACTTTGTTTTTTAACTTGTTTTCATTTTCTTTCAGTATCTTTGCTGCGCCCAAAAGCATTGCCGTGTGCATATCGTGTCCGCAGGCGTGCATATTTTCGGCAGCGGCATAGGGAAGCGAGGTTTCTTCCTTTATGGGCAAAGCGTCGGTGTCCGCCCTCAAAAGAATGGTTTTTTCACCTTTGCCTACCTCTGCTTTTATGCCCGCTTTTCCGCATTCTTTTGGCTCGTATCCCATTTTCTCCAAGCATTCCGTTATATACTTTTTCGTTTTGGGAATATCAAACCCCGTTTCGGCGTTTTGGTGAATATGCCGTCTGTGGCGGATAAGCTCGTCCTTCAAAGCATTGGCTTGTTCAAGTAAATTTTTCATATTATCCCGTCCTTTCCACAATATTATTCCATAATAATTGCTTTTTAAAAGGATTTTTGCTAAAATACAACCAACGGTTAATATAAAACTCTACCTTTGGTTTACCCGTATCAACCGTTGGTCGCTGTATTTTTCGGTGTTTGCGGTGTAAAATCACAGCACAACGAACAGAAGGGATTTTGAAATTATGAAAAAAACACTCGGACATCGCATATCATCGCTACGCAAAGAAAAATCACTTACTCAGGAAGAGCTTTCCGAACTGTTGGGAGTTTCCGCCCAAGCGGTAAGCAAATGGGAAAACGATGCGGCTTGTCCCGATATTATGCTTTTACCCAAGCTGGCAAAAATACTGGGCGTTACCACAGACCTGCTCCTTTCCGGCGAAAAAGAGCAGGACACCGTCTTCGTTCCCCAAGCGGAACGTAAAAGTATGGAAAAAATGATGCTCCGCGTACGGGTCATCTCCTCGGACGGACATAAAGTAAACATAAACCTGCCCGCGGCGCTGGTAAAGGTTATTGTGGAAAACGGAATTTCCATAGGCAATTTCGGCATAGAAGCCGATGCCGCGCAAAAGATAGATTTCGAAAAAATATTCAATCTTATAGAACAAGGCGTTATGGGCAAGCTGGTGGAGGTGGAATCCTCTGATGGGGATACGGTAGAGGTGTTCGTGGAATAAATGAAAATAAATATAAAATCGCCGTCCCGCCGTTTCGTTTTGTGGGTTCCGTCGTTTCTCGTTTTTAATCCCGTAACCGCCTCCGTTGCGGGAAGATGGATAAATGCCAAAACAAAAAGCGGGAAAAAGTCGGGGGTATCGTCACGGGCGTGCCGTAAAATATTCAAGGAAATAAACCGTTGCCGCCGCAAAAACAAGGATTGGCGTGTGGTGGATATACTCTCCCCGAACGGAGAACACATATCGATAAAGCCATAAAAAAAGAGCCTATATGGCTCTTTTTGGCGTTTTTATATGTATTTATACAAATTCTTGTTTTTCGCGCCGTCGATACATTCCCGCTCCAGCGCATTAATAAATCCCGTGCCGGCAAACATTTTGTATTTTCCTATCTCTTCGCCGTTATCCACATCAAAAATCTTTCCTGCTCTGTTCGTTTGCATAAACTTTGAAACGGGGACGATTATAAGCACCTTGTCGTGCTCGCTTTCATAACCGAAATTAAATGTCTTTACATACCTGAAAATTTCCAGTCTTGCGCCCTTTTTGCCGATACTTATTACGTGTATATACTCTCCCTTGCCGTCTTCGTGAAGCACCAGAGGAATTCTCTTTTTAAGACAGCACAGCAGCTTGCAGGAATATATCTTTTTATCCGTTTTAACGGTAAAGGATTCCCCCGTATATGGCTGGAAAAGGGATTTGAACGGCACTTTTATTTCGGATAATTCGTAGCCTTTTCTGCTGCAGGCGGTTTTTAATTGTTTTATAAACGCCCTGCGCTTGTTTAAAGCACGGATCGCACGGAACAAAGGCGGTAAAAGGATAACCGCCGCTATGATACACAAAATCGTGATCAACCCGTTTACGGTTATTGCTTCCCCAAGTCCTTTCAAAATGCCGGTTATACCCAAAAAATAAGGGGATATATACACAAGCACGGTACCGCCCATAATATATGCGACAGTCGCTATCGCCGCCTGCTCGTAATATGCGGCGGCAGTGTATTTTTTGTTGCTCACCCCGTCTTTTTTCCAATCCTTGGATGCGGTAACGGAGGCGATAACCCCCAGCAATACAAATACGGGTAAGCAAACACCTGCTATTTTAAGTCTGGAAAGCAGACTCGTGCTTCCGTTATTAAAAACTATTGCAAATGAATTTATTTCAAAAAGGAAAAACTCAAGTGCCGTAACCGCACAAACTATATACAGGTATTTACTCGAAAAAGCTATTTTTAAAGCCGTAAAAAGATTTTGGTTTTCCTGTTCAAAATATTTTGCTTTTGCCTGCAGGTCATATTTAACTCCCTGCTTGAACAGAGAATAATACGATAAAAACGCAGTAATCACAATAATCGTGCACAAGGGCATTACGGAATTTTCCGTTACTCTGCCAAACCGTATGAATTGGTAGCAGATAACGGAAACCAGCAAAGGCAAAAGTGCGTTAAGCAGTACCATCGAGCCCTTGCGTATATACGAAAATACCTTTTTCATACCAAAACTCCTTTTGCGGATTAAAGCAGATCGTTTTTAATAATATCCTCGTAGGTTTCTCTTTTAATAATAATCTTTTTCTCTCCGTTTTCCTTAACAGCCACCATAGCGGGGCGGGGAATACGATTGTAATTGCTGGACATAGAATAATTGTATGCGCCCGTTGCCAACACCGCAAGAGTATCGCCGACCTCAGTCAGGGGCAATTTTACGTTTTCCTGTATCAGATCGCCGGATTCACAGCATTTACCCGCAATAGTCACTTCTTTAACGTTTTCTGCATTTGCCTTGTTTGCAATGCATGCGGAATACTTTGCGCCGTACATAATATAACGGGGATTATCCGTCATGCCGCCGTCCACGGAAACGTAGGTGCGCACGTTTTCTATATCCTTAACACAGCCGACGGTGTAAAGAGTTATGCCCGCTTCCGCCACAATAGATCTGCCCGGCTCAAAAACCAGATAGGGCAGGGGCATATTTCTTTCGTTTGCCACTTCTTTTACCACGTCTATTGCCGCTTTAACGTATTCATAGGGCGCCAGAGGGTCATCGGATTCCACGTATTTTATTCCAAAACCGCCGCCTAAATTAAGTATATGAGGGTCTATCCCCAGCTTATCACGTAGGTCGGATATAAAGTTCATCATAACCTTTGCCGCTTCCTTAAAGGGTGCGACTTCAAATATCTGAGAACCGATATGGCAATGCACGCCGTCCACACATATATTTTCAAGAGTTACGGCATATTTGTGTATTTCAAAGGCTTCGCCGTTTTCCAGCGCAACGCCGAATTTCGAATCTATCTGTCCCGTGCGGACAAAATCGTGGGTGTGCGCATCAATGCCCGGCTTTATACGAAAGAGGATTTTTTGCACCATGCCCTTGCTTGCGGCAATTTCATTAAGCGTGTCAAGCTCATATACGTTATCCACAACGATATGTCCCACACCGCAATCCAGCGCAAGGGCTATTTCGTCGGGTGTTTTGTTGTTTCCGTGGAAAAACACCTTTTCCATGGGGAATCCCGCTTTTTTAAGAGTGTATATTTCGCCTCCCGAAACCACGTCTGCTCCCAATCCTTCGGATGCGGCAATACGCGCCGTATACATGGTACAAAGCGCCTTGCTGGCATAAAGGGCAAGACCGTTTCCGCCGTAATATGTGTCTATAGCGGTTTTGTATCCCTTGCAGTTGCTTCTCACCTTGTCTTCGTTAAGCACATAAAGGGGAGTGCCAAACTCCTTGGCAAGAGAAACCGTATCGTGACCGGCGATGCACAAATGTCCTTGGTTGTTTACAGAAAGGTTTTCGGGATAAAGCATAATAGACGCGACTTCCTTTAAAAGAAAAATATTTCTTTAATTATATCACATTTTCTGCGGATTTTCCACAAGTTTTTTAATATATTCTTTCAGTTTTTCAAAATTTCCCTTTTCAAAAGAGGAAATATCCTTTTCTTTTCGGTTAATAAGGCAGTCTGTAAGCAAAAACACCTTCATTCCCGTGTTTTGCGCAGGCATATCGTCGTCCACATCGTTGCCCACCATAAGACAATCTTCGGGGTTAAGGGAAGCCCCATAGAGTATATCCGTATAATATTCGGCTTTTGGCTTGCAAAAACGGGAGTTTTCGTAAGCGGTTATAATTTCAAAATCCGTTTTTTCAAGTCCCGCCCAGCCGATGCGGGTTTCTGTGGCAATTGCGGGGAACACGGGGTTGGTGGCAAGTATCACCCGCAGACCCATGGATTTTAAAAGGATTATAAGCTCTTTTGCTTCGGGGCTTGGGCATGAAAACTCTTTCAGAGAAATAAAATCCGTTTTATAAAAGCTTTCAAATACCGGCTTTTGGTCGGTAACGCTTTTTCCGTATACGCAAACCAACCTGTCCCAGAATACCTGCTCGTTGGTCTTTTTTCCGTCGTTTTTCAGCATATCCACACAGCCTGCGTAAATGGTTTCATACAGCTTTTTCGGCTCAAAGCCTCTTTGCGCCATATACGCCGTAATACGCGTAAAGTATGCTTTCAAAAATTCATCCTGCTTTAAGGGGAGCAGAGTTCCGTCCAGATCAAAAAGAATTGCTTTAAGTGCCATATTTTCTCCAAATATATTTTACTGCCGTGATTTATAAAAACAATAACCGCAAAAGCGAAGAATACAACCAAACGGTTATACCGCAAAACGGCCTTTAGATTATAATACCTCATTTTTAGGTTGTCAATGCTTCCGAGCACAATGAGAAAAATACGGCGATAAAACACCCCCAAGAGGCCTAACGGATTCTTGGGGGAGTACGGACAAAAGAAACTTTGCGAAAAAAGAAGGCAAACATGTCATAATAAAACGATTTTTTATATACATTGTGAAGTTTTTGCAAAAAGCAAAAGTGAAGTTGCGTGTTTCACCTGCAGTGAAGTTCGGGTATCAATACCCGAGTGAAGTTAAGTTTGCCTGCTTTGCCAACCGTAAAATTTCACTGTCCGCAGGACAACTTCACTATCGAAGATAACTTCACTTGCCCTTTGGGCAAACTTAGTTGAGGCGCACTCTTTGCAAGTGCGCCTCACAAGGGTTTTAGACCCCCAACACATACAGAATAACACAAAGCCCAAATAATGTCAATACTTTCATAGTCATTTTTACCAACTTCTGCGAAATAAACAAAAATATTTCGTGCATTTTGTATATATTGCGTATTGAAAAACTCTGTTTCGGATGGTATTATATAGACACAGAGAGGGTGATACCGATGTACAACCAGTAAGAGATCGAATTGATTAAAAAACATGAAGATCTCCGGAACAAATTTTTCTCCTATAGAATTTTTAAACTTTGCGTTATTAAAATCTTTGGATAGCATTAACTACTCCGGAAAAAGAAGGAACGATCTTTTTAGATGAAGCTGTGATAAACAGCAGATAATGTTGATTTAAAGCAATAGAAGAAAAACGAGTAAAACAAAGGTTTTAACTTTAATCAAGTAGCCCGATACCAAAACACGCAGTTATCTCGCTTAAGAGAAATTTATATAAAATCGGTGAAGCTGCTTTGAGTTGCTGTTAAGGTTAAAACGATCCCGCATCCTACGAAAGAGAGGTTAAAATGATGTTGGATAATAAGACAGAACATAAATGACCCTTGGTCGATTGTAAAGAAAGTCGATCAAGGGTCATTTAGTGTTTATGGGGCCCCCAAAAATCCGCAGGATTTTAGGGGTGTTTTTTTATGGGGCCCCCAAAAATCCGCAGGATTTTAGGGGTGTTTTTTTATGGGGTCCCCAAAAAATCCGCAGGATTTTAGGGGTGTTTTTTTATGGGGTGTTTTTTCGAGATAGTTTTATTCGATGTCTGTTACGGTAATTTTGCGCACCATAATGGATTTTGCTCTCTTTCCGTCGGGCGCGGTAAGAGTAAAATCGCTGTAGGCAATCACTGCCGTGTCGGGGCCGGTAACGGCAAGTCCCGTGTTGCAGCAGGAATATTCATAATACTTTGTGTAAACCTGCTCTTTGGGGACCTCCACCACAGGGACAATATCCGACCATTCTTTCCCGAGCCTATCTTGGGATACCCGCAGATAAACTCCCGGTCTGCCCGATGCCAGAATAATAGTGCCGTCTGCAAGCTTTCTTGTAACGGGAAGTACGCCGTAATCGTAAAAATATTTAGGAGTTTCCCAAGTTTTGCACCCGTCGTAAGAGCGTGTCTGCATCATAATGGGTGCGGGATGCTCGTCATCCCCGGCAACAAAGGGGGAAAGCGAGCCCGACCGCAAAAAGGCAACGCAGGAGCCGTCCTCAACAAATTCCAACGAACACTCCATAAATCCCTCTACGTCTATGGCGGTAGGGGGATTGAATTTTTCCTCATAAAGAATATGGCTCACGTATTCCCAGGTGTGTCCCATATCAACAGAGCGTAAAATGGCGGTACAACGGCGAAAAGACTCCAAATTACCGTTATTATCTATGGCAGGTGCATCTACGGGCATCCAAAGAGTCCCTTCTTTGTCAATCTTCATAGAAAGGCTTACGTGGGGGAAAACACGTATCAAAAATCCTTCGTGGTGCAAGACTGCAGGCATATTGTCCCAAATAACCGGACAGGTTTCTTCGATGATCTCGTCGCTTCCCGCTTTTATACGGTATGCTTTGAACTCCTTTGCCACGCGGTCGCCAAGCACGGGCTTCAGTTCGTCAACCGTATAAACGGACATACCTGCGGTGCGCAGTCTGCGTTTTTCGGGCAAAGGCGGAAGAACGGGAAGGGTATCTCTTTTCAAAACTCCGTGTTCGCGGAAATAAAAAATATCTCCGTTTGGCAGCCGCGTACCTGCGCGCAGCCATTGATCCTGTCCGTTTTTAACGGGGGACCAGCTTTCGCCGCCGTCTTTTGAACAGAAAACGGGGTTTTTCTCCTCTTCTCCGAAAGTCAGCCAACTGTCCCGACGAGCGTTAAAACGGACGTAAAGCGTCCCGTCCTCGGAACAGCGTATCGTCGGGTCCTGATATCCGCCGAACAGCACGGGTTCTTTGGTGCTTTGAGCCACTACCACAGGTTTTCCAAGGATTATTCTTTTCATATCGCAGAAATTCCTTTTTTATACAGACAGACTTTTCTTGGGACCATTATAACTTACCACATATAAAAATTCAAGTTAAAACATTTAAAGTCTTGAAATCGGTTGGAATAAATATTATAATAACAATATACGAACCTTTATTTTTTTGGGAGTTTTCGGTTATGAAAGAAAAAACACTTGCGTTTATAAACGCTTTGTCTGAAAATAATACGGGATGCGAAGCTGTGGCTTTGTATCAAAACGGGGAAACGGTGTTGGAGCATCATTTCATCCCCTCGCTGCCCCGTCTTATATATTCCCACACAAAAAGCTTTGTTTCCACCGCAGCGGGAATGGCTATCGATGAGGGCAAATTAAGCCTTGACGATAAGATATTGGATCTGTTCCCCGAATACCTGCCCGTTATTACCGACGAGGGTGTACGGGAAATAACCTTAAGGCATTTTCTTACCATGTCCTCCGGCTTGGGCGGAAATAATCTTATGGGCGCAAACCGCAGAAAAGGGGAAGGGTTCCCGATTATATGGCATATATGCTTTCAAAGCCTTTGCAGTATACCCCCGGTGAAAAGTTTGCATATTCCAACGGGGATTCTCACATGGCAGGCTGTATGGTGCAGAGAGCTGTTGGCGAGCCCTTGGCAAAATATCTGGGACGCAAGCTGTTTATGCCTCTTGAGATCGGATTCCCCGGCTGGGAGACCGACCCCGACGGAACCGCTTTCGGCGGCACGGGACTGTATCTCACCATTTCGGATATGATGAAATTGGGCATACTTTATCTTAACGAGGGTATGTGGAACGGAAAACGCATTCTTTCAAAAGAATGGGTGCGTGAAGCGGGCAGAACGCAGATATCCACGGGAATTGAGGATGCGTGGAGCGCAGAATATGGGTATCAGTTCTGGTTGGTGCCCGCAAACAAAAATGCCTTCCGCGCAGACGGCGCCTATTGCCAGTATTCCATAGTCCTGCCGGAGCAAAACGCGGTTGTTGCTACCCAGTGCAGCGAGCAAAACGATACCGTCGCCTTCGTAAAGCTTTTGCGTGAGTATTTAATAGAAAAATAAAAAGTAAAACGGCATTACCCATTGGCGTGTTATCCTTAACGGAGAACACGCCAAAACTAAGTTTGCCCCAAGGGCAAGTGAAGTTATCTTCGATAGTGAAGTTCACCTTGTGAGTGAAGTTTCGCCTGCGGCGAAGCTAGGGGTTCCCCGAAACGAGCAAAGCGAGTTTTGGGGGTTCCCGAAGTGGGGCAAACTTAACTTCACTTGGGTGCAAGCCCAAACTTCACTGCGCAGCAACTTCACTTTTGCGTTAGCAAAAACTTCACAGAAAGTTTATTAGAAAACAGCAAACACCCCGAGCGAGCCTTGCGGCTTCTCGGGGAATGTTTTTATGGGGTGAATTTTACCAAATTACAATACGTTTTTCGGGAGCGAGGTACATTCCGTCGGTTTCCTTTACGTCAAAGGTTTTGTACCATTCCTCAAAGTTTCTGGGAGGCATATTCGCACGGAGCACGCAGGGGCCGTGAACGTCAACGGAAAGGAGCATCTGCAGGTATTCGGGGCGCGCCTTCTGGCACCATACTCTTGCCCAGTTACAGAAATATTCTTCGTAAGAAACGCCCTCGGTGTTCGCCATAATATCCAGAGTTACGGACATGCCGCCGTTGTCTGCCATATTTTCGCTTACGATAAACGCACCGTTTACCTTGCCCTGAGGAAGCTCGATACCGTCAAACTGTTCGATCATCTGCTGTACCTTTGCTTCGAATCTCTTAAAGTCGTCCTCTGTCCACCAGTCGTTTATATTACCGTTTTCATCGCACTTTGCACCGTTGGAGTCAAACGCGTGGGATATCTCGTGGCCGATAACTCCGCCGATACCGCCCAGATTTTCGCTTCTGGTCTGCTTCAGGGAGTAGAAGGGCGCCTGCAGAATTGCCGCGGGGAAGGTGATATCGTTTACAAAAGGATCATAGCAAGCGTTAACCATGTGGCCGGGCATTGCCCAGTTTTCGGGCTCGGTGGGCTTGTCAAGCTTGCTCAAGGAATCCTCTTCACGAATTGCCTTAAGAGCAAGAACTATATCAAAGAGAGAATCTTCGGGGTTAAACGTAAGCTTATCGTATACAGCTCTTACCTTGTCGGGATAACCCATCTTAACACCCATTGTGGAAAGCTTGAGAATAGCTTTTTCTCTGGTCTCTTCACCCAGAATTTCGTTTGTCTTGATACGGGTCTTGTAGGTGTCAATAATCTGAAGAACTATTTCGGTAATATCCTTCTTTGCCTCTTCGCCGAAGTATTTAACACCGTAGTAAATTCCCACAGGTTCGGAATACATACCGGAAGCAAGGTTGTATGCAAACTTTTCAATATTCTGCATCTTTGCAACGCCCATAAGCGCACGGCTGTATGCGCCGCCCAGTTCGCGCAGCTCTTCAGACAAGAAGTTGCAGGCTCTCATAAGACCGGTTACGTATGCCCAGTGCTTGTATTTTTCAAGGTTTTCTTCGTTGAACAGGGTTGCAAATCCGCCAAAGTATCTGGGCTCGGTAACAACTACAGTTTCGGGAACGTGACCGAAAAGATCGGTAAGGATCACGCCGAAATCAAGGGTAGAAAGCATTTCTCCCACATTGCCTGCGTCCATGGGGTTGTACATTTCAACGTATCTGGACCATTCTTCGCTGGTCTTTGCAAGAGAACCGATAATTTCGTCAAAGAAAAGCGCATCGTTTACGTACTGTTCCTGCTGTTCGGGGGTAAGGTCTGTCTGCGCCATAACCGCCTTTGCAACGTTTGTCCATATACCGAT
>JAFOBR010000085.1 GCA_017381715.1 Clostridia bacterium | reverse complement strand
AGGCTTGGTGCGGGTGTCCCCTGCAGCCCAGACACCTCTGGTATCCGTAGAGCAATCTTCGGCGGCGATAATATATCCGCTGTCATCAACCACTACTATCTTTGCAAAAATAGCGTTATCTCTTGTCTGTCCCAAGGCGGTAAAAACTGCCGCCGCAGTAATATCTGCGGTGTTTTTCTCTTTATCCGCTATAACAAGTCCCGTAACGCGGGTCTCACCGTATATTTCCGCAGGATAATAACCCTCGTAAATTATAATATTGTCTTTTTCCTTGGCAGTATTCACCGTTTCTTCGGAAGCGGTTATTTTTTTTGCGCACAGATGCACCTTGGTACAAAGAGCAGAAAGATACAACGCATCCTCAAATGCGTTTTCTCCGCCTCCTACTACTGCCACGGGCTGACCCTTGTAAAGCTGACCGTCGCAGGTGGCGCAATAGGATACGCCCAGCCCTTCGTAACGGTCGCTTCCCTTACAGCCTATCTTAAGGCGCTTTGAACCGTTGGCGATAATCACCGCCAGACATTCTGTTTCGCCGCCGTCTGTTTTTACTGTAAATATGCCGTTCTTTTCGTATACGTCCAGCACACCTTCGTACAAAAACTCCGCACCGCATTCCTCTGCCTGAAGATACATGTTGCGGGCAAGCTCCCATCCCTCCACAGATTTATAAGAGGGGTAATTTTTAATTATTTCGGTATTCACAAGCTGTCCGCCGTACATACCGCCTTCGCACACCAGTACGTCTATTCCCGCACGGCGGGCGTATATTGCGGCAGTAAGACCTGCAGGTCCTGCGCCTATAATTACAAGCTCTCTCATGGTTTTCGTTACCTTTTTTGGGCAATAATTTTTTTAATTTTTCTGCCGCACAAAACGCCTGCGGCAATCTTTAATATATCAGGTATTATAAACGGAAAAACACATACTGTCAACCCTTGCCATAATCCTGATTTTGTAGTTGTAAAATACCAGATACAGCCGAGTATATAACATATTACCAAGCCTATAAGGGAAACAAGCGTCTGTGCCCAAAAGCTTTTGCATTTTTTAGCCCCCAATCCCGTTATAAGGGAAAAGGGTATGTATCCTATAATAAATCCGCCGGTGGCGCCTGCAAGCACGCCCATTCCGCCTGCAAAGCCCGCAAAAACGGGAAGCCCCGCCGCACCGATCAGAATGTATAAAAGGGCGCAAAACGCCGATTTTTTCCCCAGAACCGTGCTGATACAGCAAACTGCAAAAACAGACACAGTAAAGGGAACTGCTCCGAAAGGAAGGGTGATAGGAGAGATAATACACAGCAAAGCGGAAAATACCGCCGTTAAAACCAAACCCGAAAGACGCTTGCTTTTTTTCATTCTATATCAAATTCTCTGTCTATGCACCGACGAACCATATCAATATTTTCTTCGGTGTAATGGAGAGAATCTGCGGTCATCATTTCCGCCGCACCCAAAATAAGCGCACGCACAATAAAGGTTTTGCGTGTTTTTGCTTCGGCGGTCATATTAACCTCGCGGCAGTACGCGTCTATAATTACTCTCACTCCCTCGGAGATAAGGGATTTCTCTCTTATCTGTTCGGGGCTTAAGAACTTTTCGTTCATTACCACAACAGAAAAATACCCTTTGTTTTCACATAAGAATCTTATGTATTCTATGGCGATATCAAGGATTTTTTGTCTGGTACTGCCGTTGTGTCCTTCGAGCAGGGAGGTAACGCGTGCTTTCCATCTGTCCGCAACCGCAGTTATCACTTCTTGAATAAGCTCGTTTTTGCTTTTGAAATGACGGTATGGTGCGGCGCAGGAGAGTCCGCAGGATTTTGCCACGTTACGAATGGAAAAGCCTGCCGTTCCGTAAAGATACAATTCTTCCAAAGCGGCGTCAATGAACTTTTCTTTTGTTTCCGGCAGTGCTTTTCTCATTTTATGCTCCTTTATTTTTCGTTTCTGTTTTCGGGTTCGTTTCTCTTTATTTTGCTTGTGGTGGTTTTAACAAATTCGTTTTCGCGGATAATAATTTTTCCGATATATTTGTAAGAGGGGAACAATTTGTTTACCTCTGTAACCAGATCGGTAATAATCGCCTTTGCGGTTGTGTTACGCTTTGCCGCTTCCGCATTAAGCAATTCCATATCGGGGTAAACGGATACAGCCAAAACCGGCTTGCCGTCCTTTTCCGTAAGGAATACCATACAGTCCTTTACAAAGGGAGAGCGGTTTATAAACATTTCCTGTTCTTCGGGGAACACCTTTTTTCCGTTGGGAAGTACTATCATGCTCTTTATTCTGCCTGTAATGGAGAAAGAGCCGTTGGGGTTCTTTTTAACAAGGTCTCCCGTGGAAAACCAACCGTCATGCAAAACCTTTGCGGTTTCTTCGGGGTTTTTATAGTATCCCAGCATTACGTTTGCGCCCTTTACCTGCAGTTCGCCGATCCCCTCATCGTTGGCATCGCATATTCTGCACTGTACGCCGATAACGGGGAAACCAGTATCGCCTACAGCGCGGTAATTATCGTTTTGCATAATACAAACGGGTGCGGTTTCGGTAAGACCGTATCCGATATATACTTTACAGCCGAACAATTCGTAATCTTCGTGGATAGTGGGTATCATAGCAGCGGCGCCTACAACAAGACGCTCAACCCGTCCGCCCAAGGCTTCGTGAATGGAGGAAAACAGCTTTCTTCTTGCGGACATGGAAAGTCCCTTTGCCACCGCCTTTTGTGCGGAAAGCAGGGTTTTGCCGCCTTTCATTTTGCTGTAATTTGCCATAATGCTTCTGTGCAGAGTTTCCAGCACCAGAGGCACGCACGCCATCAATGTGGGAGAGAATATTTTAAGCTCGGCTTTTAATTTGGTAACAGAACTGTTAAAGGCAATGCTTGCGCCGGAATAAAACAGTGCCTGATCCACCGTGCATTCAAAGGTGTGGTGCATGGGGAGAATGGAAAGCGCTCTGTCTTCGGGTGTAACGTTTACTCTTTTGCGTATCTGCACCACGTTGGAGCAGATATTGCGCTGTGAAAGCATAACTCCCTTGGAAACTCCGGTAGTGCCGGAGGTGTATAAAAGTATACCCATCTTCATAGGGTCAATATAATGGTCGCGGTATGAGGTGTCTCCTTCACGGAGCAGTATTTCGCCTCGGTTTATACATTCGGGAATATCGTTCATAGAGATGATAATACCATTATATCCGCTGTTTTTAACCTTATCCAACACCTCGGGAGAGCATATAATGGCTTTGGTTTCGGAATGCTCCAAAAGATACGCTACTTCGTCGCCTCGCAGGTCCTTGTCAATAGGTACGATCACACCCGTGCCGCAGCACACCGCAAAATAGGTGAGCATCCAGTGATAAGAGTTTTTGCCGGTTACCGCAATTTTTTCGTTTTCAAGCCCCAAGGAATTAAGGTAAGTGGAAAATGCGCGGATATCATTTCCTGCCTGCTCATAGGTGATTTCGGTTATGTCAGTGCCGTTTTTATATAAAAACGCCACTTGATTTCCGTACAGCTCGCAGCTTGTTTCCACCAGCTCGCGGGTGGTCGCCACGTCTCTTACGTTATATACGTATTTTTCCGTATCAATTTTTTTAGCCAATTTAATAAGCCTCCGTTTATGTGATATTAAGCTTTAAGTTAACAATGTTTACTTTTACGATGATACTATACCACAACAATGTTGTTTTGTCAACATCTTCCTGCAAACGGCTAAAAATAATTGTGCGTTAACTTAATTATATTACCACAGATTAATTCGTTTGTCCATATTTTCCCCGTTATGAATGCAAATTACTCCCGTCTTTTTAAAAAACGGGAGTAAAAATCAATAAGGCTGTGTATTAAAATCCAAAAGGGTGGGGTAAACGTCCCCGATAAAATCGAATTCGGTTTTGTTTCCGTCAATCTCCCATACGCAGGGGGTGTTGTTGTACGTCCAGTCCAGAGGCAGGGCGCAGTTTTGCTGCAGGGAGTTTATTTCAAACGCTTGTGCAAGGTCTTTTTTCATTTCTTCCGTAAGAGCTTTCGGCTGTATGGAAACGAAAAGGGGAGTTCCGCTGTATGCAAGCAGAAGAAGCCATTGTCTGTTTAAATGCCACGGGATGTTTTCTTCAAGAATTCCCACACAGTCTGCGTCAGCGGAATAGAAGGTGTTGTTCTGGCACAGACGGAAAGCAAGGGAATTTACTCCCAGCGCCCTTGTGCGGGACCAATGTCTTCCGCTGGTGTCATCTCCCACACGGTTAACGGCGTGTATCCCTGCGCAAAGGTGGGAAACTGTGTTACAGCCGATCACCACGGCATCTCCCGCCCAATGCTGTATAAGCAGATATAGCTCTTTTACTATCTCCGCGTTGGTTTTTGTGTTATCGTAAAACTGCCAGTCCCCGTCGCTCGTTATCATACCGTTAAGGGAAAACCCGTATCTGCCGAACAGATCAAAGGTGGAATAATCGTGCTTTATAAGAGTGTAGCCCCAATTCCGTATACGGGAAACCGTGTCTTTTATATATTCCTTCACCTCGGGATGGGTAGGGTCAAGGAATCGGTTTTCTTGCCGGTTAATGCATCTTTCGGGGTGGTTGTTTTCTTCTTCAATATCGTGAAGCGGTCTGAACCATATTCCTGCTTTCACGTCCATTTTCTTGAATTCACGGGCAATCTCTCCCATGTCTCCGTATTTATCGTTAGGGTACCAGGGGCCGCCGCAGCTGTTTAAAGACCAGCCGTCATCAATAACCATATAGGGGCGGTTTGCAAGTCCTTTGGTAAGGGAAGCAATAATTTCACAGTCTCTAATAATGTCCTCTTTACTGCTTACTCCGTATGCGTAATACCAGTTGTTGCTCCCGTATACCGGCTCTTTGGGCAAAACGGGGTGAGCGCACATAACGGCGCAAAACCGCTTTGCCGCCTCAAATTCAGAGATGTTTTCGTACTTTTTGCACACTATCTCGCAGGCTTTCAGCTCTCTTCCGTTAAGGCAAACTCCCTTTCCGCCGTTGCGCAGGTCAATATGGCAGGTTATCCCTTGGGCATCGTATTGAAAGCATACAAAACTGTTTGCCCCCGTCTTTACACCGTATCCAACCGTGGCATTTCCGTCGGACGCAAGAAAATACCAGGGCATAAAAATTTCGCCGTTAAGAGATCCCCAGGTCATATCGCCGTAAGCTCTTTCCCATTTGTCACCCATTATGCGCACGGGAGTGCGGGTGGGGAAGTTCCAACGAAGCAGTATCCGTTTTATCCTTGCGGTGCTTGCGGTAACGTATACGGCAAGAGTGCCGTTTTCCAAAACCGTTTCGAAAGCGGCATCCGTATTTTCACCCTCGCAGTATATTTTTAAATCATCGGGTGTACGGAGTATATCTATCATATTTCAATACCTTTCTGTCAGTAAAAATAAACTATAAAAAAGGTGTTTTCGGCGGTGTAGAACGACCAAATGTAATAATAGCCTTCTTCGTCGGTTTTTAGCAGATATTCGTAAAGCACGTCGCTCAGAGCGCTCCAATCCACCGTTTGGTTCAAAAGCAGGGTATGAAATTCGGTTTCGCCCCTAAGCCAGCCGTTTACAATATCCTCTGACATTGCCTCCAGAGATTCATAGGAATCACCCTCGGTATAGTAATAATAATTTTTGTCGCTGATCTCAGCTATGGGATTATATTCCCAAACTTCAAGCCAATCGTATTCATCACACATATCCGCACCTGCGTTGAAAAGGCGGTAATTGGTCTTGTACTCGTTTCCGTAAGAGGCGTCATCAAAGGTAACGTCTACGATATACCATTCATCATCAAGGGAAATGGTGTTGGTCATATGACCCTCTCCGTTAAAATCGGTAACACACATTCTGCCGACTTTAAACCCCGCAATAGACGCCAGTAGGTAAAAAGAATCGGTATATCCCTGACAGTTGGCGTATTTATCCAACAGTCCGCCCACGGCTGTAAGGTGTCTTGGAGGATCGGAAGGATCGGGCACATCAGCGGAGGGATTGTAATAGGTTATAGTTTCGGCAAGATAATCGTGAAGATATATTTCCAGCTCGTAATCTCCGTCGGTCTCCTTTTTTGCGGCTTCTACGATTTTTACAGCCTCGTTTAACGCTTGCTTTTCGTCGTCGTTAAGGAATGACGTGTTTCCGCTGAAATATGCATCCGCTATCCTATCTCCGGGAAATTCGGTTATCTCAAGGGTATAATGATTTCCCGTGTATTCGTATTGTATATAAAATGTGGCGAGCATACGGGCGATAAGCTGTGCGTCGAATTTCTCGGTACCTAAATATTCAAAGCGTATCTCCAATTCATCCCGCTCTTTCTTTTCGTTAAGATAATCTCTTAATTCAACAAGACTGTATATTGTTCGCTCTTCTTCGGGCACATCTTCCTCTGGGGGAATCTCGTCTTCTGCGGATATCTCGTCTTTTTGGGGAACGGATATCTCATCTTCCTCTTGGGGAATCTCGTCTTTTTTGGGAACGGATATCTCATCTTCCTCACTTACCGCAGGAAAATCCTCTCCAATATCTTGGGTATTGTCGCATTCCGGCGTAACGTCCGTGTCCGGGTACAACGCTTCGTAAAGGGTATACGGGAAAAAGCAGGATGATGTAAGCAAAGCTGTTATAACGATAAAAACGGTAATGATTACCTTGCGTTTTTTCATAATTCTTTTCTTTCTCCGTTTTTGCCCGGCGGCAAATTTGTTCTGCGTTTATTATATCGTATACACTCCCTCCTGTCAAGCGGCGTATAAATGAAATAAGGGCTGAATATCAGCCCTTTTTGGTTTTTTGCATTTTTATTTCTTGTCAAAAAGCGGTTGCTCCCGTCTTTATACAAGTATTTATAAATAATTACGATATAAGGACTGCACTAAAAAAGCACCTCGTAATGAGGTGCTTTTAAATGCTTATAAAGTTGAATTACTTCTTAACTACGGAAGTGATGTGGGTGTTAACACCGTTGTACCAGTAGAGGAAGCCTTCCATATCAACAACGTCGCCTGCCTTAAGGTCTGCGAACGCCTTGTAAACGTCGGTTTCGGGACCGGTGAGGTAACGCTCTACGCAGAAATCGTAAGAAGCGCCGTCCTTGGAAACGGTTACGTAGATATCATCGCCGGGTTCGTCGTTCTTGTACTCGATCTTTTCAATGGTAAGACCGCTGAAGGAAACCAGCATATTCTGCTTTTCGATAAGTTCATCCTTGCCGAGAAGTGCGGTAACGTCGGTAGGCTCTGCAACATAGTTGCCTTCGAGAATTTCGAACTTAGCGTCAACGATCTCAACTTCGCCGGACCATTCAGCCTTGTAGCCGGTAACCTTGATCTTGGTACCAACGGTAAGCTTGTTGTACTCTTCTTCGGTGCAAGCCATTTCGTATACGAAGTAGCCGCCGTCTTTATCCTGAAGATAGAAGGTACCCTTATTGTCCCACCAGGACTGCTTGCCCTGAACGAAAGCTTCGATAACAACTTCTGCTTCGAGAGCTGCTGCTGCATACTCGGAATAGGTCATAACGCCTTCGGACTTAGCGTGAATATCTTCGCTACAGCTAGCAAGACCGAGAACCATTACGAAAGCCATTGCCAAAACAATAATCTTTTTCATTTTTTCCACACCTTTTTAAAATATTTTTTAGTTTAGGAAACTACTGCAATTATACACAGTTTTTGATAATAAGTCAATACCCGCATCTATTTTTTGCGGTTTTTCACAACTGTTACCCCTTGGTATATTCCTATACATATCCATATTACCGAAAGGGTTGATATAAGTGCCACCGCCATAACCGGCATCTTTCCGAAATCCTGCTTTTCAATAGAAGAATTGGCGGTTTGATCCAATCTGTAAAGGGAGGTAACATCCTTATACAGGTTTGCAATATACGCTTCATCCACCGTTTCGTTACGTCTTGTGGATTTTGCGGTATTTTCTATAAGCTGTCCTGCCGCATTGCGCAGAGATGCGCTTCCGTTAAACACGGGGGTTATAAAGGTATTGTCTACGTTATCAATAAGCAGCTTTGCCGCATCCAGCTTTACGTAGTAATACATATCGTTATCCTCACCTCTGCGGGAAAGATAATCTTTGTATTCTTCGCTTTGCTGTGCTTTTGATGTTACGGGAACATAGCCTTCGGTTTGGGAATAGGATATCTGTACCTCGTTGGTAAGCAAAAATTGGGTAAACAGCCAGGAAGCCAAAACTTCCTGCGGGTCAGATTTATTAAACACGCAAACTGAAGGACCTTGGGATATCATTCGGGGATTTTCCGTATCCACTTGGGGAATTTCCATAACCACGGTTTCAAAATCCACTTTGTTTTCTTCCGCTATATCCGAAAGAGGTGAGTTGGAACCGATCCAGGTTGCGCCTGCAGTGGAGTCGATAGCAAATATACACTGTCCCGCATTGAAATAGTTGCCGGGATAGCTGGAAATCTTAAAGGTGGAAAAAGCCCCCGCCTTTACGTTTTCCGCAATATCGTACAAAAATTCTTTTGTGGTATCGTTGAATATGAGGATGTCGCCTTCATCGGTAGAATATCCCGCACCGGCTTGCTTAAGGTACTGGATCATCATATTATCCGTGGATTTGTATATAAAGGGTATAAGCACCTTCTGCCCGTTTATTTTGTAGGTTCCGTCCTCGTTCTTTTCCATTGCCGCCTGGGAAACCTCCCAAAGGAAATCCCAGGTAAGCTTTTCGGGAATTTTATAGCCCAAAGATTCCACGTAGGTTTTGTTTACGTAGCAAGCCTCAGTAGAGCGCATAAAGGGCAAAGCATAGGTTACTCCGTTTATCTTGCCCTCTTCCAGAAACTTGGGTATAACCTCTTCTGCTGTGGGAGCGTCAAAATCAACCTTACTTCCTCCAAGCCCGTATTTTTCATTACGGAGCAGACTGTCCAACGGTACCACTACGTTCATACCCGTAATATAGGTCGCTATATGGTCGGGATAAGTTATACATACGTTGGGAGTTGTCTGGGTGGAAATATTTGTAATTACGTCGTTATATATTCTGCCGTAATCGGTATACCACTTAACGTCAACTTTAATGTTGGGGTAGCATTTTTCAAAATCCTCAATGGCTTTTTTGTAAATGGCTACCTGGGTGTTGTTGGTATCGTTTTTCGCCCAGAAAGAGATGGTAAAGTTACGTGAAGTATCGAACTCTTCGGGGAGCACGAACTCTTCAAGCCCTTTGGAACCGTGGCATCCTGCCAGCAAGGGCAGACAAAGGGTAAATAAAAGGAAAAACGCAAATATTTTTTTCATCCTTTGGTACCTCCTCTCGCCACGCCTTCCATAATCTTGTTTCTGAAAACAAGAAACAGAACAACAAGCGGAACGGATATAGCCACCACTGCCGCCATCATTGCGGGGATATTTTCTCTGCCGAATCCGGATTCACGTATTGCCTGAATACCGTTGGACACAAGAAAATGGGTTTCCTTGTCCGTAACCAATCTGGGCCAAACGTAAGAATTCCAGCATTCGATAACCTTTAAAATAGTAATGGTTACGATAGTGGGCTTGCATATAGGGATCATAACCTTGAACAGATACTTCAGATCTGTAGTTCCGTCCACCTTGGCGGCGTAATACAATTCATCGGGCACCTGAGCAAAGTTTTCTTTAAGCAGATAAATATAAAATACCGATGCAACGGAAGGGAGTATAAGTCCCGCAAAGGTGTTGCGCAGCTCGAAATTTGTTACGGTAGTGTAATTCGTAATAACCACCAATTCGCCGGGTATCATCATAAGAGATAAAAACAAAGTGAACACCAGATTTTTGCCCTTGAAATTAAGACGGGAAAAGGCAAAAGCGGCAGGGATGGTTATAAAAAGCATAAGTGCGGTGGTAACAAGGGTAAAGATAAGTGTGTTTAAAAAATATCTTCCCAGGGACACCATAGTAAATGCATCTATATAGTTTTGGAAAGTGGGAGAAAGGGTGAAAAACTTGGGTATGAATTCCGAGCTGTATGAAGCATAGCTTTTTACAGAGGTAAGCACCATCCAATAAAACGGAAACAATACTACCACAGCCCACAACGCCAAAAAGGTGTAAACCACCGTCTTTGCGGCAATACGCTTTATGTTTGCATTTTTCTCTAATTGGGAGTAATTTGTGCTTTTATTTTCCATAAAACCCTATCCTCCCTTAATAATGCACGTGCTTTTTGCTTACCAAAAGGTTAATGCATGTGATGGTAAGCACTATGGCAAACAATATTATCGCCGCGGCGGAAGCAAAAGAGGGATATCCTCCGCTGTCCCCGTACAGCATATCGTATACGTAGCCTACAATGGTGTTCATTTCCGCAGTGTTCAGGTTTGTACCGAACAGCGCAACCGCATCGCTGTACGCCTTGAATGCACCTATAAAGCCGGTGATAACAAGATAAAACAGCATAGGAGATATCATGGGAATGGTTATGCGGGTAAACATTCTTAATTTTGATGTTCCGTCAACTCTTGCGGAATCATAGTAATCCTGCTTTACGGATGCCAATGCGCTTGTAAGCACCAGCACCTTAAAGGGCATAACTATCCAGATGGTATATATGCAGAGCACCAGCATTTTTGCCCAGTAGGGACCTTCTATAAAATCCACCGAATTAAAGCCGAAAAGGTTTAATACAAGGTTTGCAAGTCCTTCGGTATATTCGGTCTTTTTAAACAGTATCATAAACACCAAGCCAACAGCAAGGGTGTTTGTAACGTAAGGGAGAAAATATATGGTCTGGAACGCCTTGCGCAACGCCTTTACAGAGCTTAACGCCAAGGAAATGAGCAGAGAAATTCCTGTGGAAACAGGCACGGTTATAAAAACCAGAATAAGTGTGTTTTGCACCGCCTGCAAAAAATAAGGGTCGTGCAAAACGTAAGAATAATTATAAAATCCTACTCCTAAAAATGTCTGGGAAGCGTAGTTGTATCCCTCTTCAAAGGAATAAATAAAAACGTCTACAAGAGGATACACCAAAAATACGCCCAAAAACAAAACCGCAGGCAGTAAATATAACCACGCTTTAAAACTTTTGTTTTCCATACGTTTCTCCTTTCTCCGCAGAAACTGCAAATACATGGCTAATTATACCACAGCCGAATTTGTTTTTCAACAAAATGTTTTTCTCTCAAAGCATAAAAAATCACCGGCCACACAATGGTAAACTTGCATTGACACCGAAGGGGAAATAAAGTATAATCAAGTTAAGCGGAGGTAAAGCTGTTATGTTGAAAAGATTGGTTTCTGCATTTATTGCGGCAATTTTCATTTTATCTCTTTCGGGAGGAAGCGTTATGGCTCAGAAAAGCAAAAATCTTGTAAGCGGTATCGTTCCCGCCGTGAAATTCGGTGAGGATATTTCGGAAAGTTATTATTTGCTCGGAGAGGAAGCAGAAGATTACTCCCTTCTTACTGACGGCAGGTATTCTCCCGGAGCAAATTATGCAAACAAAGAATTTGTAACCTTTTACCGCGGTACCTGCCGTGAAATAGTTTTCGAGCTTAAGGATCTGTCCGCAATAACAGGATTCAAAGTATCGTTTTTATCCAATTACGGTGCAGGAATATATTGTCCGCGGTATTGCCGCGTATCCGTTTCCGAAAACGGCACCGACTATATGACCGCGTATTCGCTTTACGATGAAAGCAAGACGGGAAACCCCGTAACCCGAATGGAATCATACGAGGTAAAAGAAGGAAAACGATATAAAGCAAAGTTTGTAAAGATAGAATTTGACGTTCTTGTAAACGTTTTGTGCGATGAAATAGAGGTATACGGCGAATCCGTTAACGGAAGCGAAGCCCCTTTCCTAAAGGATGAAGAAAGAGTTGATCAGGGCTTCGACAGAGGTGCAGAGGGATTTCGTGATATGGCGGTGCTGTATTGCGGATATGATTACGATGCCGCCAACAATAAAACGTACTCCTCGGAATACGTAAACGCAACCGAAGAAATGCTGCTTCCGTACGTTGCGTATCTGGATAAAGACGGCAACATAACAGACACTATGTTTGACAGCGTGCTGTATTGTTCACTTCAGGGACTGTGCCCTTCCGGTGGAAAGCTTTATTACCAGAACGGAGGCTATAACACCAAAGAGGACTGGGAAACCTTTGCCCAAAGTGTTTTTTCGCCGACCCATAATGCAAGCGCATTAAATAGCGCCGTGGGTAAAACGAAGGAAAAGCTTGGTCTTAAGGATTACAAGTTGCGGCTTGTCGTGGCAATGCCTTATGCGTATTCCAAGCAGGATCGGGATTTCGGCGATATAAACGGAGACGGCATTAAAGAAAAAGGCGACACTCCGGAAAAACGCTTGGCCATATATAAATGGTACGTGGACTGCGTTTTGGATCTGTTTGAATCCTGCGGATATGAAAATCTCGAATTAGGCGGATTTTATTGGACCGCGGAATCGGTAACCTATACGGAAATGGGTTCGGATATTCCGTTTATGCGTTCGGTGGCGGAATATTGCCATGAAAAAGGGAAAAAGCTGTTCTGGATCCCATTTTATCTCGCTTCGGGATTCGAAGATGCCAACGATCTGTTTGATACCGCTTTTATGCAGCCCAATTATTCCTTCCTTTCCTATGCAAAGCAGGGGATGTTTACGTCTTTTGCGAATACCATAAACAAATACGGTATGGGAATAGAAATGGAATTGCATTGGGATATCGGAAATCCTTCCGCTTCGGGCTTTAATGAAGCTGTTAAGCGTTACCGCGCATATCTTAATTACGGATATATCACGGGATATATGACGGGCGCCGCCCACGCATATTATCAGAACGCCGCCCCCGGCACCTTTTATACCGCTTGCAAATCCTCTAACGCTGTGTTGCGCTCTGTTTATGACGATACGTATAAATTTATAAAGGGCACGTACGTATATAATTCACCCGTTATCACCGCAGACGAGGGCGGGTCCGTTACCGCAGGAAACAGAACGGTGGGAATGATCCGTGGCTGGGTAAAGGATACGGAAAAAGAGTTTATTATCGAAACTCAGCCTCTTCACGGCACGGTCAGGATAGATAACGACTACGGAAAATATACGTATAAAGCTGACGAGGGGTATACGGGCGAGGATTTCTTCACCGTTAAACTGTTCGATGGTTATACATACAGCAATACGATAAAGGTGTCCTTTACCGTTAAAGCTCCGGTATCGGAGGAGTCGGAGATGTCCGAACCCGTATCAAAAGCTACCGGTCCTTCAAATAAATGGCTGTGGATAACCGCCGCCGTCGGCGCGGCGCTGGGCGTTGCTGCGGTCACCGCAATACTTATCAGAAAAAAGAAAAAGCAATAAGCCGGCATCTGAACCGTTTTTTGTAAAGGACAGATGCAAACGGTTTTTGAAAATTTAAAGGGTGTTAAAAAAACACCCTTTTTGTTATACTTTATTTCTTATCAAAAGCGGGGTTATATGCGTAGAAGTTTTTGTAATCCAAAGCGTCCTGAACTATGCGCATACCGTCGCCGAAACGCTGGAAATGGACGATCTCGCGTTCGCGCAAAAAGCGGATAGGGTCGGCAACATCTCTGTCATCGCAAAAGCGCAGAATATTGTCATAGGTGAGGCGCGCTTTTTGCTCTGCCGCCAAGTCTTCGGAAAGATCGGCAATGGGGTTGCCCGTTGACTGAGTGTATGCGGCGGTGAAGGGCTCGCCGCTGGCTGAAACGGGGTAGATACCCGTGGTGTGATCTACAAAATAGGGGGCGAAACCGCCGTCCTGAATTTGCTCGGGAGTGAGGTTACGGGTGAGCTGGTGTATTATCGCCGAAACTATCTCCTGGTGCGCCAATTCCTCCGTGCCCACGTCCGTAAGAATTCCCACGACCTCGCTGTAGGGCATGCTGTAACGCTGGAACAAGTATCTGGTGGATGCACCCATCTCCCCGTCCGGACCGCCAAGCTGTGTCATTATAAGCTTTGCAAGGGCGGGGTTGGGGTTTTTAATATTTACGGGGTACTGTAATTTTTTCT
>JAFOBR010000084.1 GCA_017381715.1 Clostridia bacterium | reverse complement strand
TTTGTCGGTTTTTGTCAAGTCTACATAAATATATTCTGAATACTTCCCCAAAGCAGACCGCAGGCTGCGGAAGCAAGTAAAATAAAGTGAGGCTTTGCTTTTTTATATACCAAAAACAGACACAGACCCAGAGTTATTACAGAAAACAGCATATCAAAGGTGAGTATGCTTTGAACGGAAAAACCGAAGGGCAGGAAAACCTCAGCTCCGATAGATACCATCGCCGCGGATATAAGGGCGATAGCCGCAGGACGTAATCCCCGCATAGCACCCGCAACGAAGCGGTTTGCAATAAACTTTTTGTAAAACCGCGCTATTATCATTATAATTATCAGGGAAGGAAGTACCACGCCCGTTGTTGCCGCAACAGCACCGGGAATACCCGCCACGTTAAAGCCTACGTATGTCGCCATATTTATGGCAATAGGGCCGGGTGTGCTTTCGCTTATGGCGATAAAATCAATTATCTCCTGCATTTCCATCCAGCCGTGGGAGGTAACCTGCTCTGCCACCAGCTCTACCATAGCGTAGCCGCCGCCAAAGGTGCAGGCGCCTATCTTAAAGAATATCCAGAGAAGAGATAATACCTGTATCATTTTTTATCCCTCCTCAAAGAAACCAGTACACTGCCGACACCAATAAGTCCTGCGGAAATAATAACAGGTATGGTGCCCGCGCCGAATACAGCCACGGCGCAAAAGGCAAGTACAAATATGATATAAAAGAAAGCGTCCTTTTTGCAGGAGGAAAACATTTTTAAAAATGCCTTGAGTATAAGGGCAATAACCCCCACACGCACTCCCATAAACATATAGTTTATGGCTTCTATGCTCTTAAAGAAATCAAAAAAAGCGGCAATAAAGGTCATTATAATAAAGGGCGGAATTACCGTACCCAGAGTGGCAATAACGCTTCCCAAGCTTCCCGCCGCTCTGTATCCCACAAAAGTGGCGGTGTTTACCGCAATGGGGCCGGGCGTGCTTTCTGCCACGGTAACTATATCCAGCATTTCCTCGTCGGTAATCCACTTCTTTTTATCTACCGCCTCTGCGGACATAAAGCTTATCATAGCCGCACCGCCGCCGAATGTCAAAGCGCCTATCTTGAAAAACGACCAGAAAAGCTGTAAATAAGTCTTAAGCTTATTACTTTTTTCGCTCATATCAAAAAATCTCTCCTTTAGTACAGTATCATACTATTTTATTAAGAAAATGTCAAGAACAGCGGCTCTGTTAAAAGATTTGCGTTTAAAATTTTTTAAAATTTTCTTAAATCTATTGACACATTTCGTCAAAAGTAGTATTATTAACCCAATAACCGAATAGAGCTATATGAAATCAGCAGGAGATAAGGCAGTAAGCCTTTCCAAAGGGGTAATACTCTCGGGTGTCTTTAAGACGAAGACTGTTGACGGATAGCAATCTGGAGAAGTTCGCCATGTGCGAATGCCGAAGGGGCAAAGGGCTTTTGAAGCCATAATCTCTCAGGCAAAAGGACAGATCAATTAACCGTACGGAATATCCGTATTTGGTGTTTTCGGAAGTGCAAAAGCATTTTCGGGGCACTGTATGTCGCTTTCTCTTTTTCACCGCTATCCGAAAGGTTGGCGGTGAATTTTTTTCGGGGTCCCCGAAAAGCCTAAGGCTTTTTGGGGTGATTGTTCTTGGAATAGGTTATTCGGTAAAAAAATATTTTGGAGGTTCATTTTTATGGACAAATTCTTACAAGCAATAGAAAGCGTAAACGGCGAAATAAACAGTGTCGTATGGGGCGCTTTCGGTCTGCTTCTTCTCGTTGGTACCGGTATAATCGTTACGGTGCTCACCAAATTTTTCCAGGTTTCCCACGTAGGACTCTGGTTCAAGCATACTCTGGGCAGTATGTTCAAAAAAGACGTTATTAAGCACAGCAAGGAAAAGGGCGTTATCTCTCCTTTTCAGGCTCTTTGTACCGCACTTGCCGCAACGGTAGGTACCGGTAATATCGCAGGTGTTGCAGCTGCTATATGCGTTGGCGGCGCAGGCTCTGTGTTCTGGATGTGGGTTGCCGCATTCTTTGGTATGATGACCAACTATGCAGAAAACGTTTTGGGTATTTTTTACCGCAGAAAGAACGAAAACGATGAATGGGCAGGCGGTGCTATGTACTATCTTGCCGACGGTCTGGGTAAAAAGCGGGGTATGAAGTACGTGGGCAAGGTGCTTGCGATACTTTTCTGTATCTTCACAATGCTGGCTTCTTTCGGTATCGGAAGTATGGGTCAGGTAAACAAGATCGTTACCAACGTAGCGCAGGCGTTTGACGTATCCTCTCTTTCTTCCGTAGAAGTATTTACCGGTGTTTCTCTTTACAATATCATTATCGGCGCAATCATTATGGTGCTTACCGCCCTTATCACTCTCGGCGGATTAAAGAGAATTGCCGCAGTTGCAGAAAAGATAGTTCCTTTTATGGTAGTGCTCTTCGTTCTGGGCAGCCTTACCGTTATCTGCGTGAACTATGCAAACGTTTTCCCCGCATTCAAGGCGATCTTCGTTAATGCGTTCAAGCCCGAAGCATTTGTGGGCGGCGGTATCGGCGTTGTTATAAGCAAGGTCGTTACTCAGGGCTTCAAGCGCGGTGTATTCTCTAACGAAGCAGGCTTGGGTTCCTCGGTTATGGTTCACTCCAATTCCAACGTTAAAGAACCCGTTAAGCAGGGTATGTGGGGTGTATTTGAAGTATTTGCAGATACTATGGTAGTCTGCACCATGACAGCTCTTGTTATCCTTACCGCAGGCGGACTTAACGGCGGCGTGTTCAACGCTGTTACCGGCGAGATCGCAGCAGGATATACCGATGCAACCCTGGTAGGCGGCGCCTTCAACACAGTTTTCTCTTGGGGCAATATCGGCGAAAAGTTTATCGCTATCACCATGTTCCTCTTTGCGTTTACCACTATTCTCGGCTGGTCCCATTACGGTTCAAAGGCTTGGGAATATCTCTTTGGTGCAAAGACCACCGTTGTCTTCCGTATTATCCACGTTATCACCGTTATATTCGGTGCAGTGCTTACCTCCTCTTTGGCTTGGGATATTTCCGATACGTTTAACGGACTTATGATGATCCCCAACCTTATCGGCGTGCTTGCTCTTTCTCCTCTGGTTGTAAAGATCACAAACAACTATTTAAGAAGAGAAAAGAAGGGCGAAAATATCGAGCCTATGTATAATTACGACCCCGAAATTCAGGCGCAAGAGGTTGCCCATAAAACAGAAGAATAGAAACAAAAATCCGCCTTTTGGGCGGATTTTTTTAATGAGGAATGAGGAACGAGGAATGAGGAATTATGGAAAGTTTTTGGTCAGCAGACCAAAAACTACAAATTATATCAAATGCACAAAAGCAACGTAGAAGAAGGTAGGACGCCTGACCACCCCAAAAAACCTGCGGTTTTTCGGGGACACCGAGGATATGTAGCGCAGAAGAAAGCTTTT